>DASZEU010000348.1:0-8279 GCA_035940535.1 Candidatus Angelobacter sp. | reverse complement strand
ATCCCACGGCCCTCGACCGCCACTACGAAGTGATCCGAAACGGCATGCAAGGAGTGTTTCAGGAACTTGGTCTTGTCGCCTAATGATCGACAACATCGACAATTTTTTGTCGATGTTTGCGCGTAACCGCGTAACGGCTTTCATCATGTAGGACCTCTCGGGTAAGCCGCCAATGACAAAAGGGAACTTTTCCCGCAAACGATCAGCTTTCATTTGTCAAGGAACACAGATTCCGGGACCGCCTGGGCAGCCTCTGGGGTATCAAATACCGATACTACTAGGCAAGCCTAGCACGATTTTCGACTTTCGTCAAGCATTCGCTGTGGACGGGTTGTGGACGTTGTAGACGTTTATGGACAGTGTGGGTCATTTTCCAGAAACTCACGGCTTTTCTTAGTGCGCTACGCGATGCCTATGACAGTTACGAGACGGGGCTACTCTCAATACGGTTCACTTAAGCTTGTGTGAACCTTCTCAGTCTTCACCCAGGGATACATTTCTACACGGTCAAAATCCGAAGTTTCTGTTCCAACCTGCCGCTACTCTGCTGGCGTCCTATTAGAGATGGATTTGAGAACATGGATTGCGATCATAGCGAATTTCTTGGTTATCGCAGGGTTGATTTCCTACGGATTCATTCTCTTTGCTGAATATCACGCCAAAGGGCGCTGGGCCAAGAATGTGACTGGTCTGCTGGCTGGGATTGGGATGTTTGCGTTGGCCCTTTCCATGCTCCTCACGCCCCGTAACGTGTTGGTAATCCTCCAGGTCTCACAGACAGGCGCTTCCAAGGTCTTCCTGGTGCTCAGCAGTGGCTTGCTGCTGGCAGCCATAGCCGCCTTCGGGATCATTAACTACTCCAGGCCTCTGCGTCTGTGGCATGAACGCCGTATTGAAGGGGATCTCCGACGTGAGCTTCCAAAGATCCCGTAGAGGCTCGCCAGCGGACCGCGAAAAAATTGTACGCTTCCCGGCCCCGCTACCTGCGCCGATCCCTCGGGGAGCCTTTCGCCGGCTCTTGCCCGGGATGGTGACCGGGGCTTCGGATGTTGATCCGTCCCTGGTCATTACTGCAACCGTCGCGGGATCGGTCTATCACTATTCGTTGCTTTGGTCGGTCCTGTTGTGCATACCCTTTCTTCTGGCCGTTTTTGCAGTTTCCGCCCGAATTGGCGTGGAAACCCGGCAAGGATTGGTAGACCTGGTGCGCACCAATTATGGCCAGGCGGTTGCTTTGTTATGTGCTCTGGTGATCGTCGCCATCAACATGGCCATGATCGTGGCCGACCTGATGGCTGTGACGGATGCTTTTTCCATCATCATGGAGCTGCCCCGCAGCTTTTTTGTCGCGGCCATAGCATTTTCTGTCTGGTATGTTCTGATCTTTCGCGATTACCGCAAGATCACACATGCATTGGCGCTTCTTTCTCTCCCGCTCTTTATCTATGTTGCTGCGGCCATTCTCGCGCATCCCGATTGGCGACAGGTGATTAGCAATTCACTTTTCCCGCGTATTCCACACGATACTGGTTATCCGGTTACAGTAATTGCTGTATTCGGCTCACTGCTGACTCCTTATGTGCTCGTCTGGCAGACAAGCTCGCGCCGTGAGGAGGCTCTGGCAGGAGAGCGATTCGAGGGCGTGTCGAGGGGTGAACACCGCGCTGGCGCTTTTGTTACCACGGTGCTTTGTTATTCGATCATGGTGGCGGCTGCTACCGTGCTGAGAGTACCGCTGCCCGATAACCTGACTACCCGCATAGCGGCAGAGGCGCTTACCCCAGCGGCCGGCGCCCTGGGCAGAGTGCTGTTTGCTCTGGGGATCATCGGAGCCGGCATGGTCGCTCTGCCCGTGCTCGTGGCTTCCATGTGCTACAGCGTCGCCGAAGCCATGGGCTGGAAGAGCGGTCTCAATGAAAGGCCGTGGAAAGCAATCCGTTTTTATGTGATGATTTCAGCCGCCATGTTCATGGCCGCTGCGATTAATTTTGTGCGCTTGAACCCGGTCAAGGCGCTTTATTGGTCGCAGATTCTTGCTGGCGCGCTGACTGTGCCGATTCTTGTATTCATCCTGATGATCTCCAATGACCGGAGGGTCATGCGAACGACCAATAGTTGGTGGCAGAATTTCTGGATTGGGGCGTCCGGTGGTGCTATTGTGGCTGCTGTACTAATTGTGTTCTGGTGGAAGATCTTTAGTTGAGCTTTTACCCTGCTTGAGGCTACAATCACCCCCTCTATAATAATTCTTTATGTTAAAACCTTTTAGCATGGCCTTCCTGCTACTGGCCTTTGTGGCTATGGCGCAGCAATCCGGCCAGGTTGAGATCACTGCCGAACCGAACCATCATCAGGTCTTTGTCAACGATTATGTCCGGATCTTTGACGTGAGCGCACCGCCTAAAGCCTCTACTTTGGTGCATTGGCATAGATATGACTATGCATTCGTGACGCTGGGAGATGCAGACCTCATCAATGCCCGGCTAGGACAGCAGCCCATTCCATTGGTGCTAAAGAACGGTGACGTAAGATTCACTCCCGGTGGATTCGCGCATTTCATCACCAACCAGAGCAGCAACTTATTTCGCAATATTACGATCGAACTTCTTAAATCTTCTACCAATGTTAAATCATGTACCAGTTCGTGCTCCGTTGCAGTCCCTTGCGCCACAACCAATAAACTGGCTTGTCCCACCAAGGATACCTTGATCACCTCGGACCAATGGACATTGAGCCGTGTGGTTCTGCCGCCCTCTGCAGCCTTGGAAAAACACCGGCACACTACGCCCCACCTGGTTGTTGCTGTTTCCAAGATGAACCTGGTTCAGGAGTTGGAAGACGGATCTTCGAAGGAGATGAACGGCCAGCCGGGCACCTTGAATTGGGTTGATCCCGTCGTCCATAGCGTCGTTAATAAAGGCTCAGCCGCAGCCCAATTGGTTACCTTGGAATTCAAACAATGAGTTTGCCAAGCTCCAACCCGCAACCAGATACGCCGGAAGCCCGTCAATACAACCGCGCTAAGCGCTGGCTGGACGTGGCTGACCTAGTGATTGGAGTCGCTTTTCTGGTTCTTCTGCTGGTCACCGGCTGGAACCGCAGCCTCCGCGACATTTCGATGAAGATGGGCGCCGACCTCTATGCTTTGCAGTTATTCATCTACGTATTGTTGCTGAGCGCCCTCAGCAAAGTGCTGGGAATTGGACTGGACTTTTACAGCTTCCGCCTGGAGCACCGCTTCAATCTTTCCAATCAAAAGCTGGGCGCCTGGATTAAGGACGAAATCAAAGGATGGGTTTTGGGGCTGGTCATGGGGGCGGTAATAGCCGAGATCGTCTACGCTCTGATTCGGACTTCTCCTGAGCTCTGGTGGATCATCGCCTGGCTGGTTTTTATTGCCTTGTTTGTCCTGTTCGCCCAGATTGCGCCGGTAGTGCTGTTCCCACTGTTTTATAAATTTGTGCCGCTTCAAAATGAGGAGTTGAAATCCCGCCTGATGCGGTTGGGGGAGCGGGCGGGAACCAGAATTCGTGGAGTCTACGAGTGGAAGCTGTCAGAAAAGAGCAAGAAAGGCAACGCCGCACTTACCGGGCTGGGGAATACTCGGCGCATCATCATTGCGGACACCTTGCTCCAGAATTGCAACGATGACGAAATCGAAGCCATCATGGCCCACGAACTTGGCCACCAGGTTCACAGGCACATTTTGAAGAGCATTTTCATGGAGGCAGCCGTAACGTTAGCAGGATTCTGGGCTGCGAACTGGGTACTTCAATACGCGACGAGGGAATTACAACAAACTACCAGGTTCCAGCATCTTGCCGATTTTGCCAACCTGCCTTTGCTGGTACTCGTTTCCAGCGTGCTCTCCATCGTGTTGATGCCGGCGTTAAACGCCTATTCGCGCCTTACTGAACGCCAAGCCGATCTTTACTGCTGGAAATCGGTGCCGAGCGTGACTCCGTTTATCACCGCCATGGAAAAATTGACAGCCCAGAACTTGAGCGAACGAAGCCCCTCGCGCCTGGTCGAAATTCTCTTCCATTCCCATCCACCCATCTCGAAGCGGATCGCAGCCGCGGAAGCGTGGGCCAACACCAACCGTCCTAGCCTTGCGACCTGAGCATTTCTTCCACTCGGCGCAGGTCGTCTTCTGTATCCACGCCCACAGTGTTGTAAGGCGTCTCTTCCACATAAATATCGATGCCGTTGTCCAGGAACCGCAACTGCTCCAGGCGTTCGGCAGCTTCCAGAACTGATTCAGGCAGCTTGCAAAAATGATCCAAGGCAGCTTTACGGTAGGCATAGAAACCCAGATGCTTGAAATACTTCACACTGCTGCCCTGGTCACGATTGAAAGGAATGGTGGAGCGTGAAAAATACAAGGCGCGGCCCTGCTTGTCGGTAACGACCTTCACTGCATTGGGATTATCTACATCATGCAGCGGACAAGGGGTCATGATGGTGGAGACCATGACCTCCGGCTTGTTGATATGGTGAAGCAAAGCTTCCAAATGCTCTGGACGAGCCAGGGGTTCGTCTCCCTGGACATTGACATAAACCTCCGCCGGCACTCGTTGTGCCACTTCATAAATACGATCGGTTCCGCTACGATGCTGCGGCGAGGTCATCTCTGCCCTCCAGCCTTGGGACTTGGCCATTTGCAAAACCTCTTCTGAGTCGGTGGCGATAATCACCTCGCGCAACAGAGGAGATTTCTTGACTGCCTCGTAGACATGCGCCAGCATGGGTTTTCCAGCAATCTCGCGCAAAATCTTGCGCGGCAACCTCGTAGACGCAAGCCGCGCTGGAATGATAGCTACTGCGTTGATGGTCATTGTTGTTTTGGTCCGATGTGAAACTCTAGCCAAAGATCGTTGAAATTGGAAGAAGGCTCGCAGCCGGGATCGAAAGCATCACCAATCTTATGCACCTTCATCAGAAAAAATGGAGAGCAATATTTACAATAGTAAGGGCGATTACAAAGCAGATTCGTCCAACAGCTATTGAGGTAAGCCGTGTTTCGTCCACATCTGGAGATACTACCGAGTGCACAGCGAATGCTGTGGCAAGAATTGCCGCAAACCCCACCCGGATTTGTTCTGTACGGCGGAACGGCGATGGCGCTACGTTTGGGGCACCGTCAATCCCAGGATTTTGATTTTTTTTCCAATGAAATCTTTGAGCCAGAGGCTCTGTTGGGAGTGCCTTACCTGAAAGGCGCACAAATCAACCATCGCTCCAACAACACCTTGTCGGTCACCATAGAACGTGGAGATACAGTCAAAGTTTCTTTTTTTGGGGACGCACAGATGGCCCACGTGCGGGAGCCTGACTTCGCGCTAGAACGAAGCTTGCAGATCGCATCGTTGCTCGATTTGACAGCCACCAAATTGAAAACCGTGCAGCAGCGTGCAGAAGCAAAAGATTACCTGGATGTAGCCGCCGCCCTCACGGCAGGCATCGATCTCGCAGAAGCGCTAGGAGCGGCGCGAGCCATCTATGGAAGACCCTTCAACCCAATCGCATCTCTGAAGGCTTTGACCTATTTTGAAGATGGAAATCTTGGCAGCGTGCCTATCGAAATTCGCCGCCGTTTGCAGGCGGCAACTCATAGTGTGCACCTCGATGCATTGCCGGAGATCCCGGCGACGCCTGGGATTACTCGCCAAAGGATGTCGTCATGACCTATCCGCAAGAGCTTCGCAGCGTTGCCGAACGGGTGATTTGGTTTGAAGGCGCCGAGGATGCCCTGCAATACCCAAAGCGATTCCTGGCCTATCTAATGACTTACGGAACGCTGGAAGACATCCTGACTGCCAAGAAATATTTTTCCGATGCGGATTTTGAAGCAGCGCTTCTGGATCCAGTTC
Organism: Candidatus Angelobacter sp.; assembly: GCA_035940535.1. Lineage (GTDB taxonomy): Bacteria > Acidobacteriota > Terriglobia > Terriglobales > Acidobacteriaceae > Angelobacter. The sequence goes on along the minus strand of DASZEU010000348.1, from coordinate 2,406 downwards.
CTGGCATTTTTGATCCCCATTCCTGGAACTATTGGAATATTGTTTTTGACCGTGTTCCCGTCCCGCCGCTGCCACAACGAAAACTTCCTTAGCCTGCGTGCAGGTTGTCCGAAGGTTTTCATTTCTTCCTGGACTCCTGTAGTTTCCGCGATTTCTCCTCTACTCCGTCGGCAAGTTTCTTCTTATGTTGCTTCAGCTTTTCCGCCACTGCGCGATCGCCTAAGCCAATCATCTGGGCAGCAAGAATTCCGGCATTGGCGCCGCCGGCTTTGCCAATGGCCACTGTGGCAACAGGAATGCCAGCGGGCATCTGCACGATGGAGAGCAGCGAGTCCATTCCATTCAACGGCGTGGAAGGAATCGGCACTCCAATCACGGGAAGCGTGGTTTCGGCGGCAATCACTCCGGCTAGATGGGCCGCGCCCCCGGCCCCCGCGATAATCACCTTGATGCCCCGCGCAATGGCCTGGCGTGTCAACTCGGTTGTACGAGCGGGTGAGCGATGTGCTGATGTGATTTCGATTTCGTAAGGAATGCCAAACCCCTCAAGCGCTTTGGCGGCTTCGTTCATGATTTCCAGATCTGAGTCTGACCCCATCACAATAAAGACTAGCGGCGCGTCCATACCTTCCTTTCAAAAACAAATATTTTAAACCACGAATTCCTACGAGCGACCGGACTTTGAAGCGCGCCCCCCGATATCTTTCCGGTACTGCATGCCTTCAAAACTGATCAAGTTCACGGCTTCATAAGCTTTGGTGATGGCGTCCGCCAGTTGAGGAGCGCGGGCAGTCACGCCGAGCACGCGGCCACCGCTGGTGTAAACACCATCATCACGCTTGCTGGTTCCGGCGTGAAACACTTGTACATTGTTCAATTGTGCCGCTTGTTCCAGCCCGGAAATTTTCTTGCCGGCCACAAAGCTGCCCGGATATCCCCCGGAGGCCAACACAACGCAACATGAGGCGTCAGGCGACCAATTAAAAACACCTTCGCTGATCCGGCCTTCTATCGAAGCCTCAAGGGCTCCGACCAAATCGCTTTCCAGGCGCATGAGCACGGCCTGGGTTTCAGGATCGCCAAAGCGGCAGTTGAACTCCAGTACCATGGGGCCGCGCGCGGTCATCATGAGGCCACAATAAAGCACCCCCCGGTATTCAGCGCCTTCCAGCTTCATTCCAGCTACCACCGGCCGGGCAATATGGTTCAACAGCCAATCGACCATGCCGCTGTCGATCAACTTGTCACTGGAATAGGCCCCCATGCCTCCCGTATTCGCGCCCGTATCGCCTTCGCCGATCCGCTTGTGGTCCTGGCTGGCCGCCAGAGGAGCGACGCGCTCACCATCACTCAACGCCAGGAAGGAAAGCTCTTCGCCCTCCAGGAATTCTTCCAGCACCACTTTCTCGGAGGGTGTGCCCAGCAACTTGCCGCTGAATAGCTCAGCGCCCGCGGTGGCAGCTTCTTCTTTGGTGGCGGCGATGATCACACCCTTGCCGGCAGCCAAGCCATCAGCCTTGACAACAATAGGAGTGGAAAACAATCCCAGCGACTTACGAAGATCTTCCTCTGACGAGCAGACCGCATAGTGTGCCGTGGGAATCTGATGGCGCTGCATGAACTCCTTGGCAAAGCTCTTGCTCGACTCCAGTTGCGCGGCAGCGCGCGTGGGACCGAAGATCGGCCAGCCGCGCTTCTGAAATTCATCGACCACACCGAGGGTGAGCGGCAACTCCGGGCCAACGACGGTCAGGTCGGGACTGAGCTGACTGGCGAGTTGTACCAGCGAATCGATGTTCTTCACATCGGCAGCCACACACTCCGCGTCGGCGGCGATACCGCCATTGCCAGGCGCGCAATAGAGCTTTTTGATACGCGGTGACTGCCGCAGTTTCCACACAATCGCGTGCTCGCGACCACCGCTTCCGAGGACCAGTACTTTCATAAGGACACTGCTTGCATTGCAGGAAAAAGGCGAAAGAAAAGAGTAGGGGCGCGAAGGCGCGTGTGTCAAACTTGCTGGCCGCCGCGGGTCGCCCCTTCGATAAGCACAACCAGAGATTGTCATCACGACGACCGCTTCAGCGGAAGGAGGGATCTGCTTCTCGTCACGGACAGCAGATCCCTCGGCTGCGCTCGGGATGACAATTCCAAATAGGGCATTGCTCCTAAGCCGTGCCCTAATGCTAGCGTGCCCAAATACAAGAACGGAGGTCAGCCATTGCAATCCTTCCTTAGCCGTAGTTAACTATCTCTGTTAAACCCATGATCACCGTCTCCAAAGAAGACTACCTAAAGGCCATTCTCGAAGCTGAATGTGAAGGCGAGCAAGTCATTGCAGCGCGATTGGCTCAGTGGCTCTCCGTATCCGCCCCCGCTGTCACCATGGCTCTGCGGCGATTGAAG
>DASZEU010000347.1:0-11924 GCA_035940535.1 Candidatus Angelobacter sp. | reverse complement strand
GCATACGGAATTCAACAGGTGAGCGCAAGACCTTAGGTTAACGCTTATTGGGCGCAAGCCCTGGGTAGACATTATGAATGAGAGCGCAAGCCCCAGCGGGGCGACATAAGGTTCGCTGTCATATCTGTATAAGGAGTTTCTGGAGAGGGCACGAGTTTGTTCGTGCCCCGGAGTTTGTACAGTTTTGTAGACCGCTAAGCCAGCGAAGCTGGCGATATACCTGTAGCCCACAGCGCAAGCTGTGGGTGCAGGTTCAAGCAAAGCCCCGAGCCCGCATAGCGGGCGGCATAAGTGATTTCAATCCCAAACATTACCACTCGTCCTACTCGAACCCATGTTTGCTTTGATCTCGCGTGTGAGGCCACCAAGATAGGCATGGATTCGGGCTTCCGATCGGGGAACAATCAGTCCAGAATTCTCGTTTTTCCGCGCAGCGCAAACAGGATGGTCTATTTCGAGAAGAACTTATAGGTTCCCTTTTTGACGTCCCAGGAGAAGCTGTCGCCGTTGTTTTGATCTTGATAGCTTAAGCATCTTTCGCAACTCCGGGGAAGATGGCTGATATCCATCTCCAGCAGGGGTTTTTTCTGCAACCTGCGCAATTGCTTCATAAACTCGTTATACGTACCGATACCGCCGTTGCCCATACTGTCGGCATCCAGATCGGGTTTGCCATGAATACTGATCAGCGGCGCATAGTTGCCTTCTTCGAACTCCATGCACTTTTTGCCCCGGAAGGCGAAAGCAATGATCATTCCCATTTTCAGCGTGCGGGAGCGATAAAGAACTGCGGAAATAACTCCTTCTTCCGCTTCGTTGTAGGGCGGCAGCAGCATATAGCGAAAGCGCAGATTGGGCCCGTATTTTTTGGTGATCACTTCGGCGCGCAGCAGGCAATGAACAAATTGCCGTAATTGACTCTGAGTAAGTTGTTTGGGCTGGACCTTGGCAGCAGCTTGAGGACCGATCGCGATAGCTATCAGAAATGTTGATAGCAACTGGGTGACCTTCATCTTTTCCGATTGTAGGTAGTGCTTCCCGCCGGCCTGTGATGCATTTTAAACCCGCTGATTTTCGAAGTTCAAGAAGAAATTGAACCAGCTTATTTATGTTGTCTGCGGGCAGTGGCTCTTGAAAGAGGCGGAGCCTGGGCATCATCGTAGATCACGATTCGAGCCGACGGGTTTATCCTTGAACCTGCATTTTCGAAGGGTCCAAAATCCTGATACAGGTTTTCTGGTCTGCCAGTCGTGCGCCGGGGGCCGCGGTCATTGTTAAATCGATGATTGAATTGGGTGCGCCCGCCCACCGGGTCAACTCCGTTGTAATCTTCACGCAGAGCCTGCCGCGCCAGGTCGAGATAGTGCTGATACAGAGCCGTTTGTTTGTCCTGGTCAGACACAGCGGAGGGCGCCACTTTATTCAGTTCTTTGTTCTTTCTGCTGGCGTTGATAATGGCATGGCCGATGGCCAATGAACCTCTGTCCAATTGCTCCTGGTCGGCATACCCCCGCTTCGCGTCGCCCCCACGTAATCCTCGGTTCTCGTTGTACATGGTGTTCGCAATCTGCTCGAGCGTGCGGTTGCCAATCGTTGCTTTATCCCATGCTCCCATTTTGAAGGTTTCATCTACACCGGGTGGTTTAGGTGCAGGTGGCGGCTGAACTTCTTCTCGGTGAAAAAGCCCACGCAACCATCCGCCCGGCTGTGCTGGTGGCGCAGAGCCTTGGTTTTGAGTTTGAGTTTGAGCCTGGGTTCCAGATTGATCCTGATTGGAGCCTGCGGGAAACCGCAGTCCAAGGCGTGCCAGTACATCTTCAGAGCTGCTCATTATGTTCTCCAGTAGTGTCGCGGTTTATTTATTGATAAAAGCCAGTACATTTCTCGCAAGTGGAAGGAATGCGGCTGATATCCATCTTTATCAGCGGCCTCTGCTGCAACCTGATAAACCGGTTATATGTCCCGATGCCACCGTTGCCCATGTTTTCCTCATCCAGATCGGGCTTGCCATGAACACTGATCAAGGGCGCGAAGTTGCCTTCTTAAAGTTCCAGGCATCTCTTGTGCTGGGCCAAAGGCCACAAACAGCCATTGTTTCAAAGTACCGGCGCGATAGATGACCGCAAAAATAATGCCGTCCTCCGAGTATTCAGGAGGCGCCAGCCGGTAACGAAAGCGCACGTTGCGACCATATTGTGCTGTGTTGATTTCGGTACGCAGGAAACAATGTACAAATTGCCGTAATTGGCTTTGAGTTAATTGTTTAGGGTGAACCTTGGCGGCAGCTTGAGGGCAGATGGCAATCGCTATCAGGGACGCTGATAGCATCTGTTTAAGCTTCAGTTTTTTGATTGTAGGTAGTGCTTCCGCCGGCCTGGATGTATTCTAGCCCGAAGATTTTGGAGTTCAAGGAAAACTGCCGGCATCGCCAGTACACCCTTGTCCAACTGATGCTGGCCGGCAAATCCGTGCTTCGCGCCAAGGTACCTTCATTCCCACAAGCCTAGAAAGCTAGAGAAAATGTGCTCTGCGAGCCATTGTAAACTAGAATGCAACGTTCTAATATGTCGCGCCCAATTAAGGCATGAATCCCCTGTCTCAGAAAAAGATCACACGCAGCTACACGCAAATTCGGCAGAATAAGCGGAGGCTCTTGTTGGTGCGCACCGGCAATCACAAAATCGACATCGTAGGTATCAGCGGTATGAACGCCTTGACCTGTACTCGGGGTAACAATGTCTATCGTTCCGGTCGGTGTTAGACCAAGACCCAAAACTCCCAAGACTGCTGGCTCCACCGACGTAAAGCTTGCTCCGGTATCCACCAGAGCGCGTATCATACGGGGCAAAGGAATGGGCAGATTTTGCGCCAGAAGAGCCAGCCGCCGTCCTTCGCTGACATAGACCGTGGCATTAACCACAGGTCCACCAACGTCTATGCCGAGGGTAAAATGGGGCAAGTTTTAGGACACCTTACGAACGGGATTGATTGGGCGCGACGCATAGAACACCGGTTCAACGGACGCTACTTGCTTGACCATAAATGGTGTCAAACCAAACTCTTTGTATCCCGCCTTCAAGGCGTCGTCATACGATGAGAAAAAATCAACCACTCGGTCGCCCTGGATGAGCACAAATTTCCCTTCGTGCCCCTGAGACCGCAACTCGGAGAGTTTATTTTTATAAGTTTCCAGTTCTTTTTCTAATGCCATGAGGAAAACTCACCTTTCCAAGATTTAGAGTGAGTTATTTCTTTTATTGTAAAGTGCGCTAATGTTTTGGGATGGTGGGACGCCAATCACGCATATAGTGACCACCATGAGATTATTCGATATCCTCCCCAAAGTCAATGATTTTAATGGACTTACTGAATACCGCTGGCAATTTTCGCAATTTCTACGCCTAGTCTACTCGGAACAGACACCAGTTTGAGGATTAGAATTCAACCGCATAGCCACCTTTCAGACAATTCGAAAAAATGTTGTCGCTTAAACTATGGGAATGCCCTTGGCTCGGCCATGCCTAAACTAGCTCCGCCGCCTCCTCTCCAGCCGCCTCAAATTCAATCTTCCTCGAAACCCGATGCCAATGCATGGTGCGCTTTCTTTTTGCTCATAGACCAGTGGACCGGCACGGATCATGCGGGAGGTAACGTCCTCCAATGGAATCCCGGCCATGGCTTCCTGAACTTTGATCTCCCAGGGTTTCGGGGTTGGAGCGGGCAGCGCCAGGCACAGATATTTGAGTGGATCACGAAGATGATTGTCTTTATCGACAATTTTTTCAGTGGGGTTGCGCGCCAGAAGCTGGGTGGCGCTCAGCTCTTCCCGGCGCGTTCGCCGCAACTCCCACAAGAGGTTCGGACATCCGTCGTTGTGAACGCCGTAAATCGGACGCGAGATATCGCGCTTCTCCCGCGGACAAACAATCTTCAGGGTCGGCTCGCGTCGGCCCAGGTCGTGCCAATGCGCCAGGATGCGCTCCATTCCCAACAACTCGTGGGTTGCCGGAGCGTGAATCAGGTTGGTGATCCCAAGGTCTGCATATAGCTCGGCGATGGCCCTGTATTTTCCATCCTCCTGTGCCTGCGTCTGGTGGAAGATCGAAGGATCGGCGTAGATCTCCGCCTGCTTGAATCCGTTCAGCGCGAGCAGGTTGGGCCGGTGCTCCGCTGGGGAGAGCCCCGGCTGATAGTACTCACCCAGAATATAGATCACGCCATCATGATCGATGCACGCCACCAGCGCGCCGGTGGGATTGGCCTTGCCATGATCGAAGCCTCCCACCATTCGCCAGTGCGGCGACGGCCGAAAGCCCGATGTATAAGGATCGATCAGGATCTTTTCCTCGTCGCGAGCCAATACTTCGGCAAAGACCCGCTCGCCGCCTCCGGCTTCGTGAATGATCTCCTGCTCACGGTCCCACGCGCCCTTGGAAGAATATTTCTTGCGTTCGCGCTCCACCCAGGCTGCATCGCGTTCAGGGTCGGCGGAATAATGAACGCGATAGACAGGCCGGCCGTCAGGCATGCGGCGCACGCGGACGCCGTGAGGAGAATATGAAGAAACCATATCGATTGCGCCCTGGCATTGCTCGGAAAACCAGCCTGGTCCAGCCGAGCTGACCACGACGATCTTTTGGCACACCGGAACTGCATGGTCGTAAGATTCACCAGCCTCAGGCATGAAGGCCGCTTCATCCTGAAACAATCCCCACGGATGATACGAGCGGATCTGGTCGCCGCCGCCGGGAATGCCGATGATGCGGCTTCCGTGAGCGAACTCCAGAATGCCGGCGGGCTGCCTTTTCATCTTCAATGGATAGATATGGCGGATGATGGCCGCTTGTCGCTCGTACAGCGTCTTTGCGTACGCCACCAACTCGAAGGCCTTTTCTTCTTTCTGCGATTGAAACAAGACTTCAATTCCGGGTATCGTCATGGCAGCGTGAGTAAATAGTCCAACGCAAAGCCATGAAAGCATCATATCTCGCGATTTCTCGATGAATAGAACCGGTTCATCCTGAAATGCATCCACGATAGGCCGGAAATGAGGTTTCAGCGGAAAAGGTCGATAGCAGGAAGCCGCCCCAGCTTCGCGCCAGTGGTTGTCTTTAGTTTCGGTATGGTTTTGGAGCCATAAGAGAGGGTCAGCAACCATCTGGGCTACTTTCTCTGATTTCGCCCTTGCCAACTCACGCAGCCTCTCCGCTTCCTGTTCGTCGTATGCTTTCCTCTGTTCTTCTGCGTGGGAATGCTGGTCTCTTTCCTGCTGCTCCTTCTCTTGTTTTTTCTCGCTGGGCCTGGTTTGCCCTTTTGTCTTTTTCATCACGGATTTGCTCGGTCCTCCGTTCTTGCGTACTGTCATTTTCCGTCTCCCTTCTCCTCATTCCGAGCAAGCCGGGCTTCGACAACCGCCCAACTCACTTTCCCAGATCCCTTGTCTTTCTTGCGTTCCGGATATGCCTGGTAATACCATCGATAAACCAACTCGTGGCACACCTTGTATTGCTCCGCTATCTCTGCCACGCGCCTTCCCTTAGCTACCTGTTGAGCAACCTGCATCTTTTGTGCTTTCGTAAAAGTGCGCCGCCTGAAAACTGGCCTTCGTCTGCTTTCTTCTCTCTCTTGGACAAATTCAGCGTCCAGTCCCGCTGTCCTCTCAGCGGCCTTCTTTCCGTCCTGACCAAGCTCGCCAATCCATCGATAGATTCCTGATTGATAGACCTCGCAGGCGGCGGCCACTTCAGCTACACTCTTCCCGCCCCAAACCTGCTCAATCGCTGCAAGCTTGAACTCTTTGCTAAACCTGCGGCAACGCCTGGGCATCTTCAATGAACCTAATTACGGCGGTTTCGTGACCTACAAAGGTACTTTGACCTCAGAAAATAAATGCAGCCATCAATAGCCCCCGATGTGCTGCTTTTTCTTGTTTACAGTCCCTTCAACAGTGCTGACATGCTCATTCCAAAGCAATCCGCAAAAGCCTTGATTGTCCCGAGTTTCGGTTCATGTTTCCCATTCTCAAGGTTGGAAATGAACACGCGGCCAAAGCCGGAATGAGCAGCCAAATCGGCTTGGTCCCACCCGCATTGCTGCCTCAATTTGCGAATCCTCTTACCGAACGCGATGCGGACATTGTCGTTTGCCATCCGCTCATCATGCATGTATTATTCAGGCTACGTGTAGCGTAGACACTATATAGAGGAATGGCTGCATGAGAGCCGATATTTACCAATCTCTGTACGCGATCAATCAATCCCTTGAAACCGCTGCCGAACATCTCGAAAAGCTTAAGGTCGCCGAGATAATGCTTCCCGGCATCGCCGATGTTCGGCGCATTGCCATTGAAGAACTTAGATCAGAAATAAGCGCCGGCCTCACAGTGGCTATTCATTCCATCGAAATGAAGGAAGCCCGTCGTCTTGAGCGGGAACGCAATGCGCGGCAAAAAATCCTCAACGAATGAACTGATTCGTTGGTGATGCTCCTCTTGTCGTCGGATAGACCCTCATGATGACGATAAAAAGCTGGAGGTCTTCGATTTTGGAAGCTGCTTGAGTTGATTGAAAAACTCCGTGTCTGTGATCTTGCTAGGCCAGTCCAGATTGACCTGTATGAGGTACTTTGCTTCGCTCTCCTCGATTTTTTTCTGAATCGAAATTGCCCCTAATGAAATAAGCCTGTTCAAGTCCCGCACCAAAGCATTGGACGGGTTTGCCCGCGTGCCATATTCAGCTTTCATCTCCTGGCTTAGCTTTGAAAAATCCATAGGCCCGTCTTCTTTCAGTAACCGTTCGAGGACTGTGAGTTGGCGTTTAACGATCACCCTCTTGCGCGTACTTTGGAGCAGGGTAAATAAATCGTGCATGAGGTTTCTAAATAGCTGCTTGGATACTTCTTCTCTGATGAGTCCAGTGAGTCTTCCCGTTTGCAGGGCGATTCCCTTAAGGCCAAATTTCAGGAATGGCGTAAGATCATGGTCCTGGGCACGGACGGCCGCCAGAGAATCAAGATAGCTCCTTTTCTCATCGTAATAATAATTTGACATTGCGATGAAAAGAGAGTCCTTCAGGCCACACCGCTGCAACATCAGCGCCTCTAGTGCCCGCGCGGTTCGTCCGTTGCCATCCAGGAATGGATGCATTGCTGCGAAATGATAATGCATAGCAAGGGCCTGAATTAAAGGGTCATGGTCTCTATAAGAGGTTTGCGCTTCTGCCGCCAATCGCTCAAAAGCGTTCCTGCATTCTTCTCCTCCGTTAGCGCCTCGATGCCTGGGAACCCCAAACGTGACGTTTTTGTCCTGGGGCCGAATTGCGCCTGGCTCACAATGGTCGTCATCACAGTCGGTGACGATGGAGGCATGGATTTCACAAATCAAATCTTCGTTGAGCGGCATGTCGTCTGGAAGAGTGGAAATCCATTTGTAAGTCTTAACCGCGGCTTTAGCCTGCCTCTGAGAGCGCGTATGCAACTCTTCGGCAGTATTCGCCTTGATTGCGACATCCAACTCATTCCCAGCAAAATCGGCTCCCTCAATTTTTGAAGTACCGGCAATCTCCATTTTCAATTGGACCTTCTGCAATTCCTCGACCCATCTCTTCTGAAACGGAATGGTTTTTAGCGCCATAACCGCGGCTTTAGCGGTAGCCAATTCGTCAAATATTTCTTGCCGGTTATATTGGATCCAATTGCTCGGCATTTTGTATTTGACAATGGGTTCCATAAGCAAATTATATACAAATTCTATTACAAAAAATATGTACCATCTATTGCCGTATTAAGTACTTGAAAATAAAATATTTATGTTCATTAACCGGGGCTATTTTAAAGATAATATCGAGATTTTTTTGCAAAAAATATGAAAAAATAATTCATCTCAAGCCGCGACAATTTTTCAGCCGTCCCCCTATTTCAGCCGTCCCCCTAAAGGGGACTTTAGCTTATCTGCCTGCCTTTTCCCGCCGTTGAAACGGCGGGGTTGTTTTCATTCGTCCAGCGCGCGCCGGACTGGTACCCATCAGCGGCATCCGTTCATCAGCGTTGAGCTTTTGATTGCGGCTTTCCGTGCTGTGTCTCCGTGGTGGGTTTTTGTGTCTCCGGACCACGCATCTGCGACATCAGAGCTGATTGTTTGACTGCGTTCTGTTGCTGGTAATGTTCGGCCAGTTTGTAATACAGCACGACATTCCTAAACCCCGCAGGATTTTCATCTTGCTTATCAAAATTTTTCTGGGCCCATTGGCGGACGGTCTTCATGATCACATCCAGGTCATCCAACTCCTGGTCTGGTTGAATGGAGGGCATCTCTACCATCTGCCCGTTCACCTGTTGTTGCATTGGTTGCTTTTGTAACAGCAAGTCGAGGATTCGCAGGACTTTGTTGCGCATATCGCGGCCCGGTACGATCAGGCCGGGGACGCCTGTCCAGGTGGCAATCTGTTCCTGGTTGGTTGGTTCGTCCAGCAGGGCATTCACGTATGGATTCTTGCCGCCGGCGCCGAATTCGATCAGCCTCTCCCAGAAAGCCTTTACCTCGGCAAAGGTCATCGGGAAGCCCTGATCGGTCTCAGGATACGCATGGACATTGCCCTGCATCTCATCGAGCCGCACATACTGGTTGCGATATTGGCCGCTCTGGTCGGTGATGACGGAGACCAGATCGTCGGTCATATTTACTGAGGCCGATCGCACGGCCACTTCGGCCGCGTGGGCGTGCTCTTCGCGCACGTTGTCCCAAAAGAGGCCCAGCTTGCCGAGTGCGGTGGAAAGCTGTTGTTGCTGCCCGGAGGCAGTTTCAATGTGGGGATCTCCTCCTCCGCCAAAGATCTGAGGTGGAGTGCCGGAAAGTAATTGGGCGGTGAACACCAGCCTCTCCTGATAGGAGTAAATATTGGCATCGATGTCGGCCTTGATCTGGACGATCGCATCTTCCAGGCGATTGCCGGTGGCGCTGGCTACCTGTTTCATCTTTACACCGGTCAAGACGCCGGGCGCCATTTGCTTGCCGTTGAGTTCTTCGCCGTCAACCAAGTTGGCGTTGAAGAGCAATATGCCGGCCACTAAGCGATCCACATATTCGTGCGTGATGTTGGCGGCATCGTTGATTCGCTCCTGCACGGGGATCGCAGCGTCGCCGACTGCGGGAGGAAACAATCCGAACGTTTCCTGGATCGTCCCCGTCCAGGTCCATTCGTCGCCCAGCCGCGCCTCGCGGGCTTCGAGAAACAGGTCGCCGGCATTGACCAGCAGACAGCCCTTAGGAAATAGCTGCTTGAGCTTCATGGCGATCTGCTTGTCTTCAACCGCATTGAAGGCCCACGGCTGGATCCAAGTGCGAGAAAGGGTCGGCATCATGTCCTGAACAAAGTTGGAGCGCGATCCCTCTTCCGAGTAAATCATCTGGCGGGCGGTGCGCTCGTTTTGGGCCTCGGCATTGATGGGCCCCAGCGTGGATTTCAGCGCCTCCCATTGCCCCGGATATGAAGCGCGCAATGCGGCTATGTCCACCTCTTCGTCTACATTAAGGATGGGCGTCTCCCGCAAATTCTTGGCGTAAGGCGCGGCGTCCACGTGCAGAGGAGAGTAGAGGGTCATCGAGACCATGCCGTTGGGGACATCCTTCATACCCGAGGCCACCGGAATTTCTGCTTCCTCTTGGGGAAAGTAATTCTGCTCTGACAACGGCGCGCCACAGTTTCGGCACGAGGTTGTGCCGGAAGCCACATTGGAAGCTACGTCAGAGTTCGCCGGAACTGATGCTCCACACTGAAAACATAAATACCTTGCGGGCATCAAAGTATGTTTCTTCAGTTCCAGCGCCGGTTCTTTGTGTGTCCCGGCCAGATCGGAGTCCACCAGATAGCGGGTGTGGCGGAAGTAGCAGCCGGCCATCCACAGGAAGAGCAAGCCTTGTTTGTGCAGGCTCTTGATGTTGTTTTGCCGCTCGACGATCTCCTGCACTCGCGATGCCGCCTTGGCAGTGGCGATGTCTTCCTCGCGCTCTGCATTTTCGGGAAGGAACCTGGTCTTGGGCAACTGTGCCGAGAGCGCCGCCACGAAGGCGAATCCCAGCATTTGATAGTAGTTCGTAGCAAATTTATAGAGTTGCCGGTCTTCGCTATCGGAGCTGTCGGAACTAAGATTCGCGAACTGGGCCTCCAGAGCGTCGAAATATTCGAAGCTCTCCGGATCAAAGCTGATGAAGTGGTTGCCCTTGAAAAACTCGTAGGCTTTGAGCACGCGCTTGATGATCATCCGGCGTCGCAGGAACCATGATTGCTTGTACTTGCGCACAAGTTCGATGAGCTGACGTTGTTCTTCCTTCGTCATCTCCTCTGGCTTGTGCTCTTTCTCCCTCTGCGGATCATCGGCAGTACGCTCCTGGCCGTGGCGCCTGTGCGGCGGATGGAACTGCTGGTCGAGAACGTTCGGTGTTTCAAGATTTGGAATAGTCATAAGATTGTCTGATCGGGAAGCTAGTGGTTTGACCGTTTAGAAAGAGTATCCTTCGTGAAGACTTGTAACAGGACATGACTTTAGAGCTTGCGGAAAAACGATCATCAGAGTTGATTTGTATCAGGGCACGAGTTTACTCGTGCCGCAGAGCGTTTTGAATCAATCGCGCTTTAGCCTAATGTCACTTACTCTTCGTGGGGCTAGCATCCATCTCTCCCTCTAAAACGCGCTGTCATCCTGAGCGAAGCGAAGGACCCCGGAAATGCATAAATATTCCACGTCAGATTAAGAGGCAACTCAGCAATGCTCGATTTTTCCAGCCAGAGTCGATCCCTCGCAGCCGAAGCATACATAAATCAAACGCACGGCTGGTGTTCCTTGTTACAAAATAAGTGACATTAGGCTTTAGCCCTTGTGGCAGCGAACACAAGTGCCGGAGGTGACAAAGGTTCAAGTCGTTCGAACGCCCTCAGCATTCATGGATAATTCAAGCGAAGGCCGGCACAAATTATTTAATCCTTCGCGCCCTTGGCGACCTTTGCGGTGAACTCCGGGTTTTCGGCCACACGCGATGGATAAATCTTTCGCAGCCATCGTGCTTCGGCTAACCTCTCCATGCGGCGCATGATGGCGCTGGGCCTCATCGAGACTGCCACTGCGGCTGCGGGCTTCGTGGATTTGCTCTGAGCATCATTCTTCTCAGCCGACTCTTCCGGTGGCATTGGGGCGAAGGCCGGTGCTCCAATTCCCAGAAGGCAAATTTTGTCCCAAAGCATTTTGCGCTCCTGTTCCAATTCGGCAATTCGCTGGTCTTTGAGCGCGGCCAGCTCCTGATAACGATCTCTTGAAACAAAGGGCCAGATCATCTGTCGGCTTTCCTTTCCAGGTTGTCGATGCGTTGAACCGCCTGGGCAATCTTGGGAGAGTACCCCAGCGGCTGTCCGCGCCAATCTTTCACCGCAGCCCATAGTTCTTCCAGGGCTGCGGTGCGTTCTGTGGTGGATGTGATGGACTGGCCGAACTGGTCAACGTTCATTTGATGTTTAACTCCGTCGTGAAGTAGTTGGGGGTGTCGTTTGCCGCTCCTGAATTCGTCTTTGGTGGAGACATCTTAATTAATATCGACGGCCAAAACGCTGACAGGGGAGGGCGCGCCATAAGATGTTTTGGCGACACGACGGGCAACCCGCATAAGATATGCTGTGTAGCTAAAGGCGAACTGCAATATTTCTGCATTTGTGGCATGGTTTCGAATTTGTGATAAAGTCCCGCAGGGACGTTTGACAGTAGCCCCAATACTGTTCACTTAAGGAAGTGCAGCATGTTTGGGGTTGAGGTAATCAGCCCCGGCAGGGGCGGCGAGAAGTTAGCCCAGCGCGTAAGCGCTGGGAAAGATTACAGATAAATGACAAGCCCCAGAGGGGCGACACAGGTTTCTTTTGCTCTCTCCGACAAATCTGTTAATC
>DASZEU010000346.1:0-3738 GCA_035940535.1 Candidatus Angelobacter sp. | reverse complement strand
TGCAGAGACAACCGAAAATCTGTGCCGCCCCGCTGGGGCTTGTCATTTATCTCTAATCTTTTCCCAGCGTTCACACGCTGGGCTAACTTCTTAGTGCGCCTCCGGCGCTGACCATCTGAGTCCCTGACAACTTCGAATTCCTTAAGTGGACCGTATTGGGGCTACTGTCAGGGCTACTGTCAGACGTCCCCTTCGGGGACTTAACCCCATAAAATCGTGATTAGAAATGTACCGCTCTGCAAACTCCTGCCAACATCTAAAGCAAGTGACAATTGACTTCAGCCGCCTGGCGTTGCCGGAAGCGCTGCCCGCTCCAGGTCGTGGAACTTTTTCATATCAATCGTAGTGACGCCATCGTCTTCCTGGAAGAGCTTGACGAATCTGAATCCCCAGAGAACTTCGGGAGCTGCATAAGAAGAGCGGCTGTGAACAATCTGGGCAAAGACCTCATCGGTCCCGGCCAGTAGAATCAGGAACTCCGCGTGTGACTGCACCAACATCTCCTGGTTCCAACCAAAAAGCGGACTCAATTCATTGATGGGGTGGACAATGGTCCAGGCCAGGGGGAAGAAGGTCACATTCGTACGTTCCAGCGGCAGGTTGTAATATTGCCGCTCCCGGATTCCTTTATTTTCTTCGAACCGCGTAAGAATCACCACTGCTTCCAGGTTGATTAATTGGTTCTGGCGGCCATTGATAATGCGGAATTCAAACGCTGTTATGCCTCGGTAGGGTGCAATGATGGCTTTGTCGCTGTAGATGATGTGGGCGGTAGGGCGAGCAAATCGAGCGTAGACCAAGCCCGTGGACAAGGCAAAACTCAGCAGCCCAACAATCGATTCCAGGGTCACAACCAAATTGGCTGCCATGCCCACAGGAGCCACATTTCCGTATCCAATCGTGGCAAACGTATGGACGCTGAAAAAAAACGCCTGCCAGAAACGGTATTGCGCAGCCATTCCCTGGAGGGCTTTGGGACCACAGAGAATGTAGCCCACGGCAAAGATCATATTCAGGATCAAGTAGATGGCCGTAACAATAGCGACAAATACCGGAGCGGGCATGCTCAACAGGCCATGGTAAGTGAACAGCGAGCGCAAAGTGCTCTTTCGCTTGCGATAAACATTAAAAGTGCCATCCCGATTCAGCAGCCGTAGTTTCTGCTCCTGGGAAAGGACCGATCCAAATCCCAGGTCACGGGTTTCCTGGTTCATGTCCGCAGGTAATGGCTTAGGCTCACTCATTGCGGTTCTCCTTGGCCTGTCTGCCAATCCATCTTAAATACGCTCCATCAAGATGACTCCGGAGCGCCATTTTTGCCGCATCTTGGCAAAGCGTTTGGGGAAGAGGTGCTCCGTCGCGCGGATCATCCAGGCCATGGGCATTTCTCGCTTCAGGCGCCGGCTCTCGTCCAAGAACTCGCGAAACTCTACCAGCTTCCAACCGCTGGGACGAAAAAACTCCGGGCCTTCCGCAGGCGCAAAATACATGGGTGCGTTAGCTGCCGACAATTGCTTGCCCCATTGTTTTTGAGTCCGCTCCAGAATCGCCGGAGAAGCCAAGTCGCTGATCCAGTAACGAAACTTGGGCTGGTCATGTAGATCCTGAGCCAAAACAGCCACATCTTCAGGACGGAGATAAGCCAGCAACCCTTCGGTGATGACAATCACACTAGATGCGGAAGAGTTCACGCGAGCCAACAACTGCTGGCGGCCCTCGACGTTCGCCAGATCGAGAGAAACACGTTCGAGGCGGCAGCGGGCAACCTCTTTTTCCAGGTGTTGCTGTTTGTAGGCGATCATTTCCGGAAAATCAACCTCAATCCAATGGAGCGCGGCGGGCAAGTCCATCCGGTAAGGACGGGTATCCAGCCCAGCCGCAAGATTGATGATGGTATCGACACCTTGTGAAACCAGTTTGGAAATCAACTCATCAATGCAAACCGTGCGAAGAATCATGACCCAGGACATTCTTCGGCCCTGGCGCAAAGCTTTTACGATTCGTTCACCACGTTCGCCCGCGAGGCGGCGAGCGTAGGGATCGTGAAAGTGAGGATCAGGACGTTCACTCTCCATGGCCCGGTAATAAGCCACCCAGAGCGCGGTGTCGGAAACAGAACGAATAGGTTGATCGCTCATTGGGGGATTTTAGCATTCACCATAGCTGTTCGATTGCTAAAAGCGGATCTTCGAAATGGGTCAACAAAAGCTTTCCTGAAAGGGGAAGATTCTCTTGGCAGGAGGGATAGGGAGGGTTCTCTATCGGAGCGTCCCAACGAGACAGGACAGTAGCCTACATCCGGCGACCACCAGAACCTCACAAGCGGATCAGCTTTGAAGAGGAAATCAAGAGATTATTGGCGGCTTACGGAATCCAGGAAGAATGATTCAGCCGTCCCTAACGGGACTCCGTTTTGTTTTGAACCTACCCCAGCATTGGATTCGGCGCCTGACAGCGCCGAATCATGCTGGGCTACTGTCAGACGTCCCCTTCGGGGACTTAACCCCGTAAAATCGTGAGTAGTGCTGGGGAATGTTAGAGATAAATGTCACGTCCCGTAGGGACGAAATAAAGGTTTCTATACGGCCTATTGATGGAATAGATTCCTAAAAGGCTTAACTGAACAGTATTGCTCCTTTAGGGCCGTGTCGCCAGGGTCTCGGGCTTTAGCCTAATGTCACTTAGGAACACCGGCCGTGCGTTTTGATTGGTGAACTTCGGCTGCTTCTGGCTAGAAAAATCGAGTGTTGCCGAGTTGCCTCTTAATCTGACGTGGAATATTTATGCATTTTCGGGGTCCTTCAAGGCGCAAAGAACGCGCCTTTCAGGATGACAGTGCGTTTTAGAGGGAGAAATTGATACTTAATCTGACGTGGAATATTTATACATTTTCGGGATTCCTTCGGCGGACCTCAGGACAGGCTCTTCAGGCGCAAAGAACGCGCCTTCAGGACGACAGTGCGTTTTGGAGAGAGAAATTGATACTCAGCCGACGAAAAGTAAGTGACATTTGGCTTCAGCCCCCTGCAAACTCAAGAAAAACAGCATTCAGTTCAGTCGTTACCAAATGTCCGGGTTTTTCTGGAAATCCCAACGTTTTCAATGTCTTAGGTTTCCAACTTTATTCCCTGCCGAAAAAGTTGCGGAGCCAGTATTTCAGCCTTTTGAATTTGCCGGGCGCTTGCTTTCCCAGGCGCTTGCGTTCGTAGCTGCGGGATGCGACCAGCAGGTCCTGAATCGGGATTTTCGCGACGGCTTCGCACTCTGAAGGAGAGAGACCGAATTCGCGTGCTACCTGATCAGGGCCCTGGAGAAATCGGTCGCGAAGCTGGCCATCTACAAATAGCTGGGCCAGAAGCCGCTCAACATCAGCCTGCATGGCTCAGCGCTGGTTGAATGCTGGGGTTGCGCTGGCGACCGGCGGCCAGCGCCACACGCGTGCGCTGCAGTTCATGGAGAAGTACATCCATGGCCGGATACGCTCCATCGCGCTCCAGCACTACAGTGAGTGGTTGAGTTGCCCGCGCTGCCACTTCCGCAAGCAGGTCATAGATTGGATCTGCTACTTCGTGCAGATGATCATCGAGCAGATATTGCTTGCTTCCATCGGGCGAGTCGATCCACCGGCCTCCGGCAATGTGAATACAACCCACTCGCTCCAAGGGAATCTCGTCAAGAAACTGAACCGGATCAAAGCCGAAATTGATGGCGTTGGCGTAGAGATTGTGCAGGTCCAGC
>DASZEU010000345.1:0-6410 GCA_035940535.1 Candidatus Angelobacter sp. | reverse complement strand
TGAACAGAAAGGCTCTGTTTGTGTAGTAAATTACATCCAACGGCAAGTGTAACGATTGCTAATTGTCTCACCCAAGGGGTGCACCCCACGCGATTTCTGTTACGGGTTGTTACGGCTGTAACCGCTTTCATTATGTAGGACCTCTCGGGCAAGCCGCAGATGACCAAAAGGGAATTCCCTCTCAGGCGATGTGGCAATTTTGTCAAAGAACACAGCTTCCGGGACCGCCTGGGCGGCCTCTGAGTTTATCAAAATACCGATACTACTAGGCAAGCCTAGCACGATTCCCGACTTTCGTCAAGCATTCGCTGTGGATTCTCATTCATAATGTCTACCCCGGGCTTACGCCCAGAGGGCTAAACTATTCCGCCCTGCCGGGCTGGTTGGTCGAAACGACAACAGTATGGTGTCCCTTGGAGTTTCTGGTTTACGCAACCATCCCGGCAGGGATGGTTGGGGTGATACAAAGCTCACATATTCAGATGTCCGTCTCTGATGGAACCAGTCCCGCCCGCCCAACACTAGTCTCCCGTGGTTTGCAGGGGCGCAGGGCATTCGGGGCAGGTTGGAGAAGGTAGAGTTTTACAAAAGAATATCGGAACCGTGCGTGCAAATGCGTCTCCATTAGGATGGGTAAGGTTCAGAAGCGTTTCCTGATTCAGCGCGAGTTTTGGAAGCTTTGTATGCATAAATCCTCCTCTGTGATTCAGATAATTTTTCGCCGGCTGCGGCGCGCAAGTCTAAAACCCCGATGGATTCTAGCAGAATTTAGTATCCGGGGGATTACATTCGGGGCAGCTAAAAAAATTGGTATTACAAATCGGCGGTAATGTGGGGGCAAAATTTTTCCCCTGTTGAGCATGCGTGAGGTTCCGAATCGTTTCCTGATTCAGAGCGAGTTTCGGCAGCTTTGTGTGCATAAAATCCTCCTGATAGTGACTCAACTCCACCAAAATGCCGAACCATTGTACACGAGTTTCATCTCTGAATCCGGGTATTTGCGAGGCTTGTTCGGCACGGCTGAGAGCTTGCGGAAAAATGGCCTCTCAGAGCTGATTTGTGTCAGGGGCACGAGTTTACTCGTGCCTTTATTTGTATCTTCGGGTGAGCATAAATCCGGCCAAAGCGGGACGACCTTTGTCCCGCTTTGATCCGAGTAATCTAGTGATTTCCGTGGATACCGTTAAAGACTGCGTTGAAAAGGCTGCCATCCGGCAATTCGTCGGGCTCTTCAAAGATGAATGCGCCGCGTAGATGGTGTTCCCGGGCAAACCTGCCCTTTACGGCGAGGGACTGAGCATCCTCGTAAGTCCAGAAATTGAGTCCGTCAAACGTATATGGAGTTTGGGCCTTGGGTTCATGGAAGACTTGGCCGAACGGAATTACGTGCAAATCGATGAAGGTGTGCGTCTCAGTGGCGGCTACACCGGCCAACGCGGGATCCAGTTGGATGGCGACTGTCCCAGAATAGTTAGGCGGATTGCCGGACGCGGGAGCGTTGGGGTTGACTGCGGCTACGAACTGGCCATGCTGATTGGGCGCTGATGTGCCCGTGATGGCCCAGCCATACGAATAGAAAGGAATACCCATCAGGATCTTGTTGGCCGGCACACCGGCATTCAGATAGCTCTCCACCGTAAATGTGACATTGAATTGTGTGGATGCATCGAACTGCGTCTGCACCAGCGGAGATACAAAACCGGTGTGGTTGTTGAATGGACCGTTGTAATCAAACGTCAGCAGGTTCACAAAGTCAACCTGCTCGGCGGCGCCAGGCAGATCAATCAGCGAGAAATCCTGCTGGCCGGCAGGCAGGGCGGCGGTAAGGATGTGTCCTGGGCCGGCGGCGTGAAGTTGATCGCGAAATTCCCGGAGAAGAGCGACGAAATTGGCGCGATCCTGGGGACGCCTGGGGAACTCCCAATCGATGTCGAAGCCGTCAAAGATGCCAGGCACAGCATTGATGGAGATTGCCGGCTGCTCAAAGAAACCAGAATCAAAAATCGGAGCCAAACCAGTGGTATTGCCGAAGTTGCCGTTGATATAAGAGTTGATACAGTCTGCAACAAACGCCTTGCGGCTGGCGGGCGTGGCTGAAGCTGCTTCAAACCCCTTGGTTCCTGCAGAAAATCCGCCAATCGAAGCCAGTATCTTGAGCTTCGGGAAAAGTTTCTTCAACTCCCGCAGTTGGTTCACCTGTCCGCGCAAAGCTCCGGGAGCGAAGGAATCAACCGAGCCATCTACGCTGCGGGTTTCATCGAAGAAAAACTGGTAATCGGCAAATTCATCAAACGCGGCACAATGCGGATTGCCGTTCTGGTCAGCGCGAATATCGACAAAGGCATGGACCAGCAGGTTGAGCTTCGGGGCAACGCCGTTATCCACCAGCCGTCTGAGAAAGATACCGCCAAACAGGTGAAAGTTTTGAAAGTAAGTGGAGACGACCTTTCCGTCCTGGTCATCATTGTTACCGTCCTGATCTTGGGCCAGAGCCGTGGCGCTCAATGGGGCCAAAATCAGCAAGACAGTAAACAGCGCCATCATCGTGACACGCGAGAGGCGAGCGAAGAATCTTTGTGTCGTTCTTTGGGGCATGAGGAGGTCCTTTCAGTGGGGCTTGCAACAAGGCGGGCGCACAGGTCAGGGGCGCAAACATGCCAGCCCGATGCAGCCCAACGATTCTACACCTATTTGTTTAATAAAAAACATTAAATCGTTTTAACCAGGGATGTATCAGATAAATGGGGGACAGCAAGCTTCAGGTTATGAAACGACAAAACTTCTCTCCTTTCGCTGAACAACACGAACCGGTCATTGGGAGAGATTCGAGGGAAGAACGTCTGGTTTACTGCCTCACTCGGTGCTTCGCGTCAGGTTTGAATAGCCGGTTGATCACTTGATATTCTCCCTTTGTGATCATGGCATGCTCGACACATCTCACATACTTCCCAATATCTCGGACGCCGCCGAGGACGGTTAACTCCACGACTGTTGAATAATCACCAAGATGTAGGCGCTCAGCGTATGGATAATCAGCAATCTTACGGAATGTGGACCGTCCTCTCCGGTGTGGATAGGGGCGGGTATTACCAGTGTTGATATGTGAAAGCTCTATCTGATTCACATACTGCGAAACAAATGCAGCAGTTTCAACTTCTATGACAGTATGAGGTTTCTCGACATATTCTGCCGCAGACATCAGCTTCAGAAGCCGATCTCGATTGAGCCAGAAAAAGACGCGTTCATTCAAGGTCTTATACCATGTCGCTGGATCACAATCAGTCAGGCAACGAGCCAAGTTCTTCTCAGAAAGCGGTTTCTGATCACGCAATACAGCCGATCCATAGACTTCATGAGATATTGGCACAGAGGTCCTTCGCTGCTTTGTCAACAGATCGGTTCTCTGCGGATCGGGAATTTGAAACAAATCCAACAACGCCGATGTACTGAGGAGGCCGAGCTTCTGTATAGATGGCCACGAGCCATACCAACCCATGTGATACAGAACGGGATAGCGTTCCGTTAGCTGCTCCGCAATCTCACTAGTTCTCGCTGCCACTCTCTCGACTAGATCATGATTCCCGGGCACAATGCACACCGAAGGGGGCCGGCATGTTTGGTTACCCGATGTATCCAGGACGCGGTGCGCTACATTCCCTAAATACTTGCCGCGTATGCCCTTAGTGAAGTTGTATTCGTTTCTCATAACTTCTGCCAGTCAGTTCCTAGCTCGTAATCTCGCCGCTCACCAGGCGTCGCGAACCGCGAGCTAATAATTCGAATCTTGTTATCTTTGTCACAATGACAAACGACCAAAAGATTACCGTGATCGGATTCACCGATGGTAACAAATCGCTGCTCGTGCGCTGAGTGTTCAGGATCATCAATCGTAACGGACAATGGATCATCAAAGACAGTCGAAGCCTCTTCGAACGAGACACCGTGCTTCCGCGCATTTGATCTCGCCTTCGCGGGATCCCACTCGAAACCTATCAACATGAGATCAGGGCCGAAATTCAGTCCTGCAAGCCCTACCGCAGGCGCAAGCCAATCTTAAAACGACTATTTTGCCATAAATGATTAGATTGACAAATTGACATTCGGGATTCTAAATCCCTTTTTTTCAGGGTCTTACCTAACGATACGACCTGACCACCCACTCGGCGACGCAGGCGGGTTTTTCCAAGCCCTCGCCCTCGACGGTTACGGCGTAGACAATTTCAACGCCGTCCTCCAATTCTTTCAGAGACTGAAGGACAAAATGCGCGCGGATTCTGGAGCCGGCGCGCACTGGAGAGACAAAGCGCACACGGTTCAACCCATAATTGATTCCCATGCGTACGCCATTCTTGATCTGGAGTACCTGGGGCATGAGTTGCGGAAGCAGGGAGAGCGTGAGAAAGCCATGTGCAATGGTGTTCTTGTAGGGTGACTCGCGCGTGGACCTTTCAACATCAACGTGAATCCATTGGTGGTCTCCAGTAGCATCGGCAAATTGCTGAATGCGGTCCTGGGTAACGGTGAGCCAGCCGGTCGTGGCAATCTGCTTGCCTACGTGGTCTTTGAGGTCGCTGTGTGATTCGATTACGAGTGGCGGCATGACAATACTTTATAGCATTCTTGGTATTGAGTGACAAAACCGTTTGTACTGCTGATAAACTAATAGTGGGGAAAAGGCACGATTGAACTAAGTGATACAAAGATGAGATCGCAAATCACCAACCCCAATACCGAATCGGCGATTCTTGCCCGCATGATCCAGGTTGGAGATGAATTACCGAGTGGCGCAGCCGAATATCTGTTGTCGATTCGTTTCGGCGAACAGGATGTGGCGCGCATCAACAAATTGTCGGAGTTGGCTCGCCAAGGCAAGCTGACCGACCAAGAGCAAGCCGAACTTGACAGCTATATCCATGTCAGTAACCTTCTTGCGGTGATGCAATCCAGGGGTCGCCGCGCTCTAAAGCACTCTGGGCAATAACAGAGAACATTGAACAGTAACTTCATCCGCCAGGTCTGGGAGCAGGCTGTGGGGCGCTGTGAATACTGCCACTTGCCCTCGGCATTCCACCCAGCCCCATTCCAGATCGATCACGTTATAGCGCGGCAGCACGGGGGCAATACTGAACCACGGAATCTGGCCCTGGCGTGCATTCACTGCAACCGCTTCAAGGGACCCAATATAGCGGGCGTTGACCCCGAAAGCGGGGAGATTGTTCGCCTCTTCCATCCACGGCGTGATCGATGGCTGGAACACTTTAAATGGGAGGGGCTCGAATTGAAGGGCCTAACAGAAATTGGCCGGGTCACGATTGCCCTGCTGAGGATCAATGATCCGGAGGTAGTTGCCGTGCGGAAAGCACTTCAAGACGAAGGCATCTTTCGGATGTGACGCAACTTCAGAAAAACAGGAGCTATGAGTTCGCCTCCTTTTTCGTGCTCCAAGCGGGCCTGCCTACCAAGGTCTTCTCGTTGTCCAGCCACACCAGCTTGTCTCGGCGCACGAAAGCCATCACCGCTTTTCTGACGATCTCATCACGGCTTTTGATCACGCCAAAGGGGCGGCCGCCGGAGTCCAATTCGGCGATCAGTTGGTGGATCGTATGGGGCTTTCCCACGTGGTCCAGAAATTTGAGAATAGCCTCGCCTACGGTCATGGAGGCATAGCGGTAGGGGCTGTCGGGCGGAAGCTGGCCGCGGAATGAGGCGATGGCGCGCTTGAGTTCGTTGGTGTACTGGAGCGCATCGCGGTACTGGGCCATCAGGAATTGAAGGGCACTGTCACGCATACCGGCCACCGCTGGTCCGCCGCTGGCGGGTTGTTCTTTTTTTCGTCGAGGCATAAGAAAGATTTAGCCGATCCTCCCTCGCTCCTTGTGTCGCCCGGACTGTGCTTGATGACAGGGGGCGGTCTGTCCGGATGTTAAAGAGGAAGTCATCGTCAGTGAAATTATTGTTTTATATTACCTAAAATATCTAATCATTAACACCTGTTTAAATAACTATTTAATTATACAATAACGCTCGATGGAATAATCGGCTCTCGCCCCATCGGGCCATTAGCTAACCCGCTTTGCAGCGGGTTGAGGGAAGTAATGAACGAGTTGCTGTACGACGATGCGTCTACTGACGCGACTTGTATCAGGGCACGACTTGAACGTTTAGCCCCGTAGCGATCCCGCGTCAAGCGGGAGCGCGAGGGCTGCGGAGTCGTGCCAAAAGGTGCAAAAACAATTTGGCTTTAGCCCGCAATACCGTTCACTTAAGCTTTCGTGAACCTTCTCGATTAACAAGATTCTACGGAGAGATAAATAAAAACGTCTGTCGCCCCTACGGGGCTTGTCATTTATCCCTAACCTTTCCCAGCACTTACGTGCTGGGCTACTCTCTTCCGCCCTTGCAGGGCTGGT
>DASZEU010000344.1:0-3605 GCA_035940535.1 Candidatus Angelobacter sp. | reverse complement strand
CTGAACTGCTATGGGATACGTGCAGTTGGAAGTGCCTTTCTCTTTCTTTATGCTCTATCGCAACTACGGCAAACGCCTGCTGGATGTCTTCTGTGCCACGGCCGGATTGATTGTGCTAGCACCGTTGCTCCTGGTGGTTACCCTTGCAGTTAAGTCGACCTCCAGGGGGCCAGCGCTTTATGGCCAGGAAAGGATTGGCAGAGACGGAAGACCTTTCAAGATATGGAAGTTCCGTTCCATGGTCTGCGGCGCGGACAAGATAGGCCCCCTCATCACGGCTTCAGGGGACTCGCGGATCACAACGATAGGACGGTTCTTGCGGCGATCGAAGCTCGATGAACTCCCGCAACTGTGGAATGTCTTGATCGGCGATATGAGCTTCGTGGGCCCTCGACCGGAGCTACCTTTTTACGTGCGCGATTACACGCCGGAGCAGCGCCAAGTGTTCAAAGTCCGTCCGGGCATCACCGACCCGGCTACACTAAAGTACCGGCACGAAGAGCAGATTCTGGCAAAAGCGGCTGACCGCGAACACTTCTATCGAGAAGTGCTGTTGCCGAACAAGCTCACTCTAAATTTGGAATATATAAAAATTCTTTCATTTCGGTGTGATCTGGTGCTCATTTTGCGGACAATGGGGGCGATTTTCCGGCGTTCGGCACCCCCAGCCACGATTTCTGAGACTCCTCCGAAGACTTCTTCGTTACCGTGAAAGGCAAAATGAGTGTGCTTCGGATCAAACCCCCACAACCGATTTTGTTCTTCATGAAAGCAAAGATCAGCATGTAGAATGTTAAGGTTACGTTCCAAAAGAGCAAACCCCAGTTCTAAGGGGCGTGATGCCCTCCCAAGAAATATTTACATTTTAGAAGAGGAAGGCCAGGAGCCAGCCGATGCCGTATGATCCATATTCTCGCACCAACCAGCAGGTTCTCGACGGTGCGATCGTAGGAGTTGCGTTCTATTTAGCGTGCCTGATTGGCTACGATGGGAGGATCGCGCTCTCCAGCTATCAGTTCTGGGGCTTCCTGCTGGCCATCGTCGCGGGGCGCTTGCTCTCGAATTTCTTCTTTGGCCTGCATCGGATTCAGTGGCGGTATATCGGGTTGCAGGATGCATTTCGCACTTGTAGATCTTATCTCGTTTTTTCCTTAGTGCTTTTGCTCGTACAAGTTGTGCTTCCAGCCAAGACCGGAATGGTTCGCCTCCCAATGAGTGTCATTGCGGTTGAATTGCTACTTTCCTCAGTTGGAGCTTTGGGCCTCCGCGCCCTGCGGCGGCACATCTACGAAGTCCAATCGAAGCGGCCCCGTACCCTGAAGAAAGGCGAGCAGCGCCGGTTGCTTTTGATCGGAGCAGGTATGATCGGGGCCAATGTCGCCAGAGAGATGGCCACCGATCCTTCGGTACGAATCGTAGGCTTTCTGGATGATGATGCTCGCAAAGTCGGCAGCTTCATCGGCGGCGTTAAGGTGCTTGGGTCCACATCTTTGTTGGCCGAGATCGTGCGAACCGAGAAAGTTGATTCGGTCCTGATCTGCATTTCGCCAGGAGCCAGAGGGTCGTTCAATCGCTTGGTTGCCCTGCTCGACAGCTTGCCGGTAACCAGCAAGTTCCTCCCCACCATTACAGAAATCCTCAATGCCAAGGATGGTCTGCATCTGGCCCTGGGTGATCAAAAGAATGGAGACGCAAGGAAAAATGGCAACAGCACGAACGGCGTTGGCCACCTGACTGTGCAGGAGCCGCTTCAGGCAGAGCGCACTGGCATCCGAAATAAGACCATCCTCATAACCGGCGGCGCGGGTTTCATTGGTTCGAACCTGGCCGAACGGCTGGTGGAAGAAAACGAGTTGATCCTTTTCGACCGCTTTTTCCATAACCAGCCGGTGACGTTTACCTCGCTGTATAACAACCCAAGGGTGCGCAAGATTGAGGGAGATATTCTTGAAGCGAAAGGGCTGGGCGATCTGGCGCTGGAAGCGGATGTAGTCGTTCATGCCGCAGCCATGGTTGGTGTTGGCCGGGTGTGTAACTATCCACGAGAAACGCTGGAAACCAATTTTGTAGGTACTTTGCAGATCCTGAAGGCGCTAGAGAAGAGTTCGCGTCTTGAGCGGTTCATCTATTTTTCGACCAGCGAGGTCTTTGGGGTGAACTCCTTCCGCGTCAATGAGCACACTCCCACCGCCATCGGCCCCGCCGCCGAGGCCCGCTGGAGCTATGCCATTGCCAAACTGGCGGGAGAGCATCTGGTTAAGGCATACCACTGCCAGGCAGGAATACCGGTCGTGACCGTGAGGCCATTCAATGTCTTCGGCCCACGGCGTCTTGGGGCGCACGCGGTCCTGAGCTTCGTTCTCAATGCGCTGCAAGGAAACCGTATCGAAGTCCACGGAGACGGTTCCCAGATTCGTTCATGGTGCTACATTGAGGACTTTTGCAACGCTCTGATCGAGATGATCGCCCGCCCAGGCGCTGTAGGAGAGGACTTCAACGTTGGCAATCCGCAAAATACGATCACCATTTATGAACTGGCACGCATGGTCCTCGAAGTCACTGGCCGAACTGTGCCAATCGTGCTTACTGAGTCACCTTTTCCCGATATTGAAATCCGCACGCCATCGTTGGAGAAGGCCCGCCAAATTCTCGATTACAAGCCAGTCTATGACCTACGCCAGGGATTGCAATTAACCGCAGACTGGTATCGGGAGAACCTGGAATTTTTTGCAAAGAAACCAGATCAGGCTTACGTGACGTCAGGAACACGATAAGAATTTCCAATTCATTCAAGCAACTGTTGCCCGGCGTTTTGAAGACTCTTTGAACATGGTTTGAATGCTTTGGACTGCAAATCGGATCTCTTGGCCGACCTTACAGAAGCGGAAATGTCTATCAAACTTCGTACACCCTGATCGCAGTCTCCATTGGCCGACTCATCGTCCCCCCGTGTCATTCTGAGGAACGCACTTTGTTCCGAAGAATCCCCAAGATGCTTGTAGCGCGTGGGTGTTTAAGTTGGCTAGGCAGCTTGTGCGATGGGTTAGCGATAATGCGAGGGATTGGCTCTGACAGCATCACCGTACTTCACCAACTCGTGCATGAGAGAGCGGGGGATTCTTCGGCCAAAGAACGGCCTCCTAATGAACAGCTTTGTAAGTCTTTTAAAATCAGTTGCGGCCTATTCGTGGTTGGTGGTGCCAAAGCAAAAACCAGCGGGCTAAAGCCGAATTGTGTTTGCACTTGTTGGCACGACTCCGCAGCCCTCACGCTCACGCTGGACGCGGGATCGCTACGGGCTAACGCTCAAGTCGTGCCCTGATACAAGTCTCGCGAGTGGACGCACCCTCGCACAAACAGCCTGTTCATTACTTCCTTAACCCGCTGCAAAGCGGGTTAGCTGCTCAGAATGACAGGGGGCGAGAGGGTGGTAAAGCGGAAATGTCTATCAAACGGCTGGCAGGTAGTTCCGATGTGGCTCCCCAAAGGGTCAGTTGTGTTATACACAAAATTATGAGATATTTACACATAAAGGCAAGTTGTCATGCGGACAAATATTGACATAGATGACAAGTTGATGCGCGAGGCGATGCGAAGCAGCGGGG
>DASZEU010000343.1:0-14941 GCA_035940535.1 Candidatus Angelobacter sp. | reverse complement strand
ACGGCTACGTCATGGAGGTAGGCCGTATCACTCTCGAAGGCCCGTCGAACATGCTAGCCTGCAATGATCATGTCCGCCATGCCTACCTGGGGGTATGACCTTGGAGCCGGACGGAGGAGCATAATGCGAGTCGGTATTTTGGGTTCAGGGTTGATGGGCGGCAAGCTCGGAACGATTTTCGCGCGAGCTGGACATGAAGTCGTGTTCAGTTATGCGCGGGGCAAAGAGAAACTCAAGAAGCTGGCAAGCGATGCTCAAGGCAATGCACGCGCCGGCACTCCAAGCGAGGCCGCGAAAGCAGCGGACGCCGTCCTGCTGGCCGTGCATTGGTCCCGAATTGATGATGTGCTGAAGCAGGCTGGCGATTTGTCTGGCAAGGTGATTATGACCTGCTCACTGCCGATGGATGCTGGTAATACCAAGCTCATTATTGCAAACACCTCGTCAGGAGCGGAAGAGCTTGCAAAGAAAGTCCCAAAGGCCAGGGTCGTCTCCGCTTTCAACACGGTCCCCAGCGAAGTACTCTTCGACGTATACGAGGCGAACCGCAAGATGACCCGTCCGAGTCTTGTGTACTGCGGCGACGATCAGAGAGCAAAGCGTGTGGCTGCCAAGCTGATCCATGACGCCGGTTTCGATCCCATTGATGCCGGGCCTTTGCGCATAACGCTGCTCGTCGCGCAACTTGCATACGAGGGGAAAGGCGGGCCGGAACTGTCCTATCGGTTCGAGCGGTTCGGGAGGTAGCAATTAGCAGTTTGGTAGCATTCAGCCCCGCAAGCATTTTCGGCCAAAGGAACAAAGCACAAATGACATAATCGAGTGGCCGGCCCACAACATCTCTGAAATGGACTAAGGGAGTAGAAATGGAGATCCAAAGAGTTGGCTCGCAACCTTCTGTCAAGGGACCGTCAGAGTGGTTCACTGGCGCGGTACGGATCGATCCGCTCTTTCAGGCGCCCGATCCAACACTTGTTCAAGGCGCTAGCGTAACCTTCGAGCCGGGCGCGCGCACTGCATGGCACAAGCACCCGCTCGGTCAGACGCTCATCGTAACGGCTGGCTGCGGCTGGGTTCAGCGCGAAGGTGGACCTATCGAGGAGATCCGGCCCGGTGATGTGGTCTGGTTCTCGCCCGGCGAGAAGCACTGGCATGGAGCTACGCCAACCACGGGTATGACGCACATCGCCATTCAGGAAAAGCTCGACGGGAAGGTTGTCGACTGGATGGAACAGGTCAGTGACGAGCAATACCGAAAGTGATTACGGTGGCAACCTGGTCAACACACAACGGGATGGAGAGCAGCATCGGTTCCGGTGAGCCAACCGGTTGGAGGTGGCCGTAAGCGAGATCCTGTTCCGACCCATGCGGCAACGGTTTTAGCCATTGGTGCAAGATTCCAATGCCTTAACGTTCGTTCTCATGCCGCGAAGATGCTCCCATTTTTGCCCTTACCTTGGACTTTCTCAACCTGCGAAATTGGTTGATCTCAACTGCTCCCTCCGGGAATACAGCCTCGATTCTTAGCTGGCCGCCCATCGCTTTGATCATGGATTGAAGCGTGCTCAAATACATATCCGTGCGCCGTTCCAGCTTCGAAATTGCTGCTTGTTTTGTCCCGAGCAGTTTTGCCAAGTGTTCTTGCGCCATCTGGCGCGCAGCGCGCAATTCGTCAAGGGGCATTTCTTCGGAGTACTTCTGTGCAAGCACGCGCGCTTTTTCCTGGGCCTCTGGGGACATCTTCTTGCGAAGTTCATGAAAATTCTTTGCCACGTCTCTTTTCCTCTCGTTTCTTTCCGTCTCGTTCGATGTGCTGTAGGTGATCGTCAAACAACTGGTCGGCAATAGGTACATATTCCTCGTACCATTTGGGATTGCCCGTTTTGTCTCCGCCGATGAGCAAAATAGCTATCCGGCGCGGATCAAAGGCATACAGCACTCGCAGCTCGGCCCGATGTTGAGCAAGAATCACCTTTCCGCGCAGTTCTTTCATGTTTGGGTGCTTCGATGTGACAATCACATCTG
This sequence comes from Candidatus Angelobacter sp., assembly GCA_035940535.1. Taxonomy (GTDB): domain Bacteria; phylum Acidobacteriota; class Terriglobia; order Terriglobales; family Acidobacteriaceae; genus Angelobacter. The sequence continues at coordinate 12,916 of DASZEU010000343.1, read as the reverse complement.
AATGTGGCCTTGGGAGGACCGGACCGTGTTAGTTCCAACAGACGCACCTTTGCGTCGAGTTCGATCTGTTCCTCTTGGGCAAGGCCGTTCCACCACGCCTCGAATTCATCGGTGTATTCGATCTCCCATGCCATCTAACGAATATGACATATATTTCTGCTTATCAGAATCACCGGGAGCGGGTCATTACCCAGCAACTGGTTGCATGACGTGGCTAACGACTGAGGGCTTCCTCCCGCAAACAGCTTTTTTCCCCTTAGGCTAGCAGCACCTCTGCCGAAATCCTCATCACACTTGGGAGCTGCTCTTTTAAAGCGGGAGAACCAAAGTGTCTTTTCAGGAGCTTGTAATTTTATGAGGTGTACTTTCTGCGGCAGTGAAAACCGGCCGGAGAACAGGTTTTGTGGTATGTGCGGTGTGCGTCTGGAACGTCGCCAGCAAGAGAGGCGAACCAGCCATACCGAAAATCTTAGGTGCAACGCCTGCAACCATGTGAATGAGGCTGGCCATAAATTCTGCGGAATGTGTGGAGGCAGAATCGAGCGCCGCGTGAAGGAGCGGCGGGGGAGTGGAATGCCGGTTCATGCGTTAGCCGGTGAAAGTCCAGGTCGCGCTGTGGCCCAGGCAAACGCCCAATTGCCGAGCCCGGAGATGCCCAGCGGTTCCTCGAGTTCGTCACGCTCGCGCGCAGCAACTCCAGCGCCATCGGTACTGAACCAAATGGAACGGGACCAGCCACCCACGATTACGCACAGTCGTGAACACAGCGGCTCCATCATTGGAGGCCCATCGTTCCTGGGTTTGAGTTCGGACCCGCAAGGAGATGGTGAGTATCTTCTCGAAGACGAGACGTCATCACGCAGCGGCTTGCGCAAGCTGGTGCTGCTGGTTGTTCTATTGGCAATTGCCGGGTTGATCTTTGTCCAGTGGCGTGCCAGCTATCATGCCAACCCTAAACCACTGGAGCCGCCCAAGCCCGACCCAGCCACTGTGCCTCGGCCAGAAGGCAAGAACCAAGCTAAGCCACCGAATACCCCAGAGACCGCAAGCGCCAAAAGCAACAACTCGGCGGGGACCAACAGCAATGCTGCAACTGCGGACTCCACAATCCGCGATACTCAGACCAGCGATACTCGAAAAGAGACAGCAGCCGCAGCCGGAGAATCAGAAGATGCGGCCCGACCACCGGGAAAAGAAACAAAGCAGGTGGCGCTAAAAGGAACGCTCGGCCACGAAAAGTCAGACAAGGATGCAAACGGCGTAGCAACCGAAGCAGATCGCAAATTATCCAGTGTCCCCAAACCTGATGCCGAAAAGGAAACTCCCTCTCCTGCCAGCCGAGCCAAGCCCAGCCTTGCACTGACCAGAGCGCAACGTTATTTGCAGGGACGAGGCGTGCGTCAGAATTGTGAACAAGGCATGATGTATCTGAAAGCTGCCACCGAGCAGAACGACCCCAACGCCGCTGTCCAGATGGCGGCCCTCTATTCCAGCGGACACTGTGTGCAGCAGGACCGCGTCAAAGCGTATCAGTGGTTTGCAGCAGCCTATAGCCAGGAACCGCACAATCAATGGATTGCGAAGAACATGAACCAGTTGTGGGGGCAAATGACTCCCCAGCAACGCCGTCAATTTCAATGAAAGCCGCTGCTAAATGCCCAGCTTCTTAACTTCTTCGTTGTAATATTTGCGGTAAAGAATGTCCCATTCCTGAGTCCCTTCCACAATTGTGCGTCGCTGACTTTCGATCTTCTGCCGGGCGGCAGCGTCGATCTTTTCTTCTGCTTTCAGCAACTCTTCCAGCAGCCGTCGCGCTTCCACGCGGATGCTGTTGCGGTCTTCAAGAAAATCTACCTGCTCGATAGAGGCCAGCGCATCAGCCACGGTGTGGGCCAGCTTGTTGACCTTGTCGCGGGAAAGTCTCACAGCACCGCCTTGTACTTGCGCACCAGCTCGCCTTTGACCTTCTTGAACATCTCTTGGTAGCTGGCTCCAGCCCTGCTCATCTCGTCCTGATACTGCTCCAGAATCAGCCGCACTTCATCATTGATGCGGTCTTCGAGCTGCAATTCTTCGAGCAGCGCATCATTCAAGGCACTTGCCACCAACGGGACATCTTTGGTCTCAATGAACTCGCCGGCAATCAGTTTTTCGGTTACTTGCCGGGCTAGATACCCGACATATTCTTTTGAAAGGAGCATGTTCTATCAAGGGGTATGTGATTGAAAAGAATAGTGTAACACACTGGCTCCCGGAGAACTCGGCCGGCAGTCGTTCCGTCGGCTGGAAGCGTTTGCCCCCTAACACAGGAAATGCTGGCAAGCAAGAACAGGCGCCGCCGGCAAGAACTGAGTCGAGGTCACGATATTTTCCTCCGGCTTTCTAATCACGATCCGAAACTATGGAAGCCAATATTTTATTTCCCCTTCAAAAGTACGTTGCGCAATCCAGATATGTAACTCAGCCAACCAAGAGGATGAATTTGAGACTGCATCTTCAATAACTTAGCAGGAGAGGGTTAAGTTATCTCAAATTTATCCCTGGTTTACCCGCGGTGTATTGCTCTTGTCGGCTGCCAATGTTCTATTGCAAAGCGAAATGTTCTATTGCAAAGCGAAAGGAAGCATCATGAAACCTCTCATCGCGTCGGTCCTGATTTTTAGAATGCGCAACTTGATGATTTTTCTTGTAGCCGCTACGGGGCTGGCTTGGGCTTCCCCACAAAACACTCCGACCGCTTCGCCTTCGCAGCAAAATACTCCGGCTACCCCTGCAACAGGGGACACCGCGACATCGAACATCTCTCCTGCTAATAAACCCCCAGCGCCCGATAACAGCGCAACGCGCCAGATGACCGTACCAGTCGGGACCGAAGTATTGCTGCAACTCAAAAATGCAATTGATACGAAGAACGCTCACGCGGGCGACAGCGTTTTCTGTCAGACTACGTTTCCGGTCGTGATCGACAACATAACAGTGATTCCCCCAGGGACTTATGTGAAAGGCGAAATTGCCCGAGTGCAGCGCCCGGGGCGAATCAAAGGTCGAGCAGAGGTGCTCTTGCACTTCCAAGAGGTCATCTTTCCCAGCGGCTACACCGTAGAGATGCCGGGCTCGCTTTACGGCGATCCTGGTACCGCGAAAGCTAAAATCGACGATGAAGGGGCAGTGAAATCGGACGGCCATGACAAGCTCAAGAAAGCCCCCGAAGCCGCAGGAAAGGGCCTCCTCTATGGCACCTTGGCAGGCACCATAGCCTCCGGGACGTTGAACGGGGCCCGCATCGGCGGTGGAATCGGCGCGGCTGCAGGACTAGCTTACGTCCTGTTGACCCGCGGACCTGATGTTCGAATCGAACCAGGCGCGGCGCTCACTATGAGACTGGAGCGCCCGATGGTGGTCGACATCGTCCCCAGCGCTTCGGTTCAGGTTGGCAGCCAGATAGTGCTTAGGCAGACTGAAAATCGTTTGCCGGTACCCGCACCGCAAAAGTAGGAAAACCATTCAAGTCGCAGGCAGCAAATACCGCGGACAATTAAATCGACCTTAACGCCAGTCTGCGACGCATCAGCAATTACAAATCCTGTTCTACCGGACTTGCGCGAACGAAACTGCACTGCCAGGAGTTGACGTTGTTTGCACCAATTGCAATTTTCCAGTGGTATTGTCCACTGCATACACTGTGACGTTGTTAGAACCGCTGTTGGCTACATAGATAAATTTTCCCGAAGAGTCGGTTTCGATTTGGAGCGGCACTTGGCCGCCAGGAAAGGGCGAGCCACTGATCTGAGTGAGGGCTCCCGTATTCTGATCGATAGAGTATGCGGAGATATCATTCGACAAGGTATTGGGCACATAGAGAAAATGGCCCGACACATCAGTCGCTGCTGATCGCGGATCAGTGTGGGTGGGGAAAGGCGAACCTGGAACCGGGGTCAATGCTCCGGTATTCGGGTCGACTGTAAACGCCGAAACAGTATTAGAAAAGCGATTGGGCACGAATGCAAATTTTCCGGATAGAGCTACAGCGCGAGGACCGTTGTCGGCAGCAAAAGGTGAACTTGGAATTTCGGTCAATGCGCCGCTGGTGGAATCTAACCGGAAAGCTGAAACATTGTTGGAGTCGCGATTGGCCACGTAGACAAAGTTACCGGAACTGCCCATCTCCACCCAATAGGGAGTTTGTCCGGTTGTATACGGCGAACCGGGGATAGACATCAATGATCCGTCGTTGCCAATGGTAAACGCTGAAAGCGTGCTGGCATTGATATTAGAGACGTAGAGGAATTTCCCTTGCGGATCTACGGCTACCGTGACAGGGCCGACGCCAGTTGGTGCAGGAGACCCGATCATTATGAGGCTCCCGGAACTCTGGTCGACCGAAAAAGTGGCAACACTGTTGGAGCCTTGGCAAGAGGCAAACAAAAAAACTTTGCTGGGATGCAGCTCCAGATATCGCGGACCAGAACAGGCGCCCGTAGGCGTTGAACCGACCATGGACATTTGCCCGGAGGCCGGGTCGGTCTGAAACGTCGAAATGCTATCGAGGTTGTTATTGGCAACGAAGGTAAAGTGGCCCGCTGCTACTTGCGAAGCCATTTTTGTGTTGGAAGCTCCACAGCCAACCAAAACAGCGATGCCAAGCATGGAAATCGTCAAAATCAAAAGTCGCGACTTCATAGGGGACCTCCCGAATGGCCAGAGGTGATTTTAGGGACGCAGGCCTAAGATTCCTGCGCGAGAATTATAGCCCCATATCCGCGACGACCTATGCAGATTTCGCTGTGGCAGAAGACGCGGGCAGCTTTGTGAGCAAGCCAAAATCTCGGCGGACGCGCCAGGCCGTAGCGAAGGAGCCGTATGTCCTCCTTGCTAGCTCGGCGGCTGAAAGAGTCTTATCGTGTTCGAGTTCCGCCCACATGTCGGCTCGATAGCTTGGTCCCATTACAACACGCCACCGGTACCTACGATGAATGCGCGCCAAATCCGTGGGCGACAAGACGTCTGCAGCGCGATCTCGAAGAATCGTGGCGGCCACACGAATGGCGCTCCCTTGAAATCGCGGATCTTCGCCGAATCGCTTGATCTGAAATTCTGTCCCTGTCTCGATCACGTCTTGGCGGGGTCCTTTATACGAGTGGGCGAGGCGCGCGAAACGGCGATCTTTCTCCTGCCAAAGAGCTAGTGCGGACCACAGGGCGCGGACACGGCGCGAGCTGTTCAAGTCAACCAGTTTGGTCATCCGGTCGGCATTCACCCAGGCAGCATGTATGCCAAACCAGGTAACTAAGATACTGAGTACGCGTAAGTCGTGCTTTTCCATACCCTCCACTGAGGCGTAAAGCAGCGTGTTTTCGATATTGGGTTGATCACTTCCTGACGCAGCAAAGTTCATGCCGATGCCAACCATGTCCGCAGTCAGAGCAGCAACTCCGGCCGGTTGAGTCGGAAGCAGAGCACGGCTAAACGTCATGGCCGAGCCTCTTTGCCAGATCTGCGAGCGTTAGCTGGATATGCGCTGGCCAGTCAGGATGAGCATCTTGCTGATCGAGCCACGGATGGATGTCTTCAATCTCTTCGGCAGTAGGAGCTAGTGCAAGACAATCTCCCAAATCAATGCCGCGATCGCAAAGAGCAAACAGCTTGGCGCAAAGGAAATCACTCCGGCCAAGACAATGGAGATGAATAGCTGTTCCGGTAAAAGCAGTTTGCAGCCGTTCCTGCCACCGTGGACGAAGATGACCAACAAGTGAAGCCGGTCCATTATTGAGCCAGTCATCTTGGAGTGACTCGCCCGTTTGGCGAAGCTCCGCTGCAAAGGCACGCGAAGCGTCGCCAATGTCCTTTGGGATTTCGGGATAGAGAATGTCGCAGTCTTTTGTGTAGCGTGACACGATGCCCAGCATATTGAGCGCAGCCCCACCAACTACCACGGCATCAAGATAGAGACTTTTCTTCGCCAAGTGCTGATCGAACAATCTCAAGATCTCAACCGTGTGCATGTATCATTATAACTGATACCTAAGCGGAAGGTTGATCAGCGTTTGTTGATCGCTGCAATCCGACTCTATCAGTTGCGCCCTTGTTCGGCCTTAAGACGTTTGCGCTCGGCGCGAGCCCACTGATACACCAAATCGATATCTGCGTCGCTCAACCTCGCATCGCGGTGGATCAGCAAGTATCGGGGAAGAGGCATGCTCTTATTTCTCACCATGGTCGCAATTCCGGCGACGATCTGAATACGATCATCCATGTTGTATTCGCTCCAGCGCGACATGTTGAAATGGCTGCGAGCATCGTGAACATCTTTCTCCACCATCCACGAGACCGGAGCAACATAGCTATACCAAGGCCAGGTTGTCTCTTCTGAGTGGCAGTTTTGGCACGATTTCTGCATGATGCTGAATACTGCGGGTTCGATTTGCGCCCCAGAGAAGAGCTGCCGGTTGGAGGGTCGTGGAGCTGTCTTGATGCTTCCAAATGGATGAATGGCAAACGATGCAACGGCCACTAGCAAAATCAAGATGATCAGGATGGCTTTGAAGCGTTTTCTCAAATATTTTTCCCCGAGCAGGCTGGCTGCTTTTGACGAATTAATATACTGCAGGCGAAATCCGCGAAGCTCCTTGCGTATGTCCTTGATGAGCTGAATGCATTATTGATTGGACAGTTGCTTGAGATAAGCAATCACATCGCTCCGCTCACCGGAATTACCAAGGCGAAAATCCATGTCGCTGTCTGGAATGAACTTATCAGGATCGGTCAGCCACTGGTCAAGGGAACTGGCGTCCCATATAACGTTGGCCGATTTCACCGCATCAGAATATTTAAAGCTGGTGATGCTGCCCGATTTCCTGCCAAAGACGCCGCGAAGTCGCGGCCCTTCTTTCTCACGGTCGAGCGCATGGCATCCAGCGCAACGTTTTTCAAAAACCTCGCGGCCATGACTAGGATCTCCAGCAGCATTGTTATTCTGAGCGGCGAAGACCTGACTGGATGACAACCAAGCCAAAGTAGAGATGGCGATTATGACCAGAACGACCATGATATGAGCGAGGTAGCGCCGCGAGGCCAGACGGAAAACTAAATTTTGTGTTTTGGGTCGATTGAATTCCCGGTTCGTCATAAACAAGTTTCATTCCTAAATATGCCGCAATATGCCGCTCCAGGATCCACCCATAACACCAAACATTGCGTCGAGGTTGTGATTGTGCAAGATAATTTCAGCAGATTCTGGTTTATCTCTTTTGCGGTTGTTCATACAAAGAACCGGACGAGTCGGGATTTATTCCCCTGGAGCGCAAGGCCGTACTGTAATTTCACGTAGTAAGGAGAAACTTCGGAAAGCAACAAATCTCGAAATGATTTTCAGGTAGTTTATTTTCCGTCTTGGTCTTCTGTGCTCCTGGGCAGACTTCTGTGGTTGAATGGAAGAGTTCAGTGTGTTTTCTGGCGACTACTTTGCCTGTTCGCTTTCGAACACCTAATTTCAGTAATGGACAGTCGAGGCACTTTAAGCTTTGCTAACCAAGTGCGTTTTAAGCAGTCAAATCAGTAAGTTAGGGGCTTTTGCTGTTTGGCACGTCGTATGCGCATATCATCGTTGTTATGGATATAGTCCGTCCCGAATCCGTTCTGAGAAACAAGCGCCGCAAACGCGTAGTTTTTGGCGCCTTGGCCGTTATCGTCATTGCCGGTATTACCATGGGCGTTTACCGGCTTAAACCAGCTTTGCAGGTCGTCGATGCTGGCAACGTATGGCCCGATACCGTGAAGCGCGGTTCCCTGGTAATTCAAAGGCGTGGCTTGGGTACCCTGGTTCCGCTCGACATTCGCTGGATTCCCGCGGAGACCGATGCCACAGTCGAACGCATCCTGATCTGGCCGGGAACCAAGGTGAAGGCCGATAGCATAATCCTGGAGCTTTCCAACCCTCAGGTTCAGCAGGAAGCCCAAGATGCCGAATTGCAATTGAAATCCGCGGAAGCTGATTTTCAAAATACCAAGGTGAAAGTAGAAGGCGAGTTACTCGCCTTGAAGGCCGAGGCGGCCACTGTGAAGGCCACCTACGATGATGCCAAGACCCAAGCGGATGCCAACCGGGAGTTGGTAAAAATCGGCGTGCTTTCAAACCAAGCCCTAGAAAGTTCAATCGGTAAAGAACGGGAACTGGACACGCGCAACAAGATCGAGCTGGACCGGATCGAGATGAATACCAGGGCCATTACCACGCAGTTAGCGGTGCAGCAGGCTAAGATTGATCAAATGCGCGCCTTGGTCCAGCTTAAGCAAAGGCATCTCTCCGGTCTGAAGTTGCGTGCCGGTATAGATGGCGTTCTCCAGGAACTGCCAGTGCAGGTGGGCCAGCGGTTGTCGGCTGGCACTACGCTCGCCAAGGTGGCCGAGCCTACCCATCTCAAAGCCGAGCTGAAGATTCCTGAGACCCAGGCCAAGGACATTGCGGATGGCCAATACGCCGAGATCGATACCCATAATGGCATTATCAAAGGCTCAGTGATTCGCAAGGACCCCGTAGTCATCAATGGCACGGTTACTGTCGATGTGAAGCTTGATGGACAGTTGCCCTCCGGCGCTGTTGCCGACCTGAGTGTCGATGGCACCATCACTTTGGAGACCATCAACAACGTTCTTTATGTGGGACGGCCCGCCTTCGGCCAGGAGAAGAGCATGGTCGGGATGTTTAAATATGATCCAGATGGCAAGACTGCAAGCCGCGTGCAAGTAGAATTAGGACGCAGTTCGGTGCAGGCCGTGGAGATCATTCGCGGACTGAAGGAAGGGGATCGAGTGATCCTTTCTGATATGTCGCGCTACGATAGCGTGGACCATGTTCGCCTGGAATAGATTTTTTGCACTTTGAGCTTAACCTTGCTTTCCGGAATACCAGTGCCATTCCGGCTTCCCTGGGGAATGCAATCTTTAGAATGAGGAGATCGAATCGTGTCAAACGGACAACCGCTCATCAATCTTGAAAACGTCACGAAAGTCTTTTACACCGACGAAGTAGAGACGCATGCGCTTTCTGGAATTCACCTGGACATAAAAAAGGGCGAATATGTCTCCATAGCGGGACCGTCGGGTTGCGGCAAATCGACGCTTCTTTCCATCATTGGGCTTTTGGATTCGCCAACAGACGGCACCTACGTGCTCAATAGCAAAGCCGTTCAGGGACTGGATTTCTCCGAGCGCGCGCGCATTCGCAACCAGGAGATTGGGTTTATCTTTCAGAGCTTCAACCTCATTGGCGATCTCAACGTCTATGAAAATGTTGAGCTTCCCCTGACGTATCGCTCCATGTCTTCAGCCGAGCGCAAGCGGCGCGTGCAGGAAGCCCTGGAAAAGGTAGGCATGGCGCATCGCATGAGACACTATCCCTCCCAGCTTTCCGGCGGTCAGCAACAGCGTGTGGCTGTGGCCCGTGCACTGGCCGGTACCCCGTCGATCCTTCTGGCAGACGAGCCTACCGGAAACCTGGACTCCCGCAACGGCGAAGCAGTAATGGACTTGCTGCAGCAGTTACACCGTGAAGGCGCCACTATATGCATGGTGACTCACGATGGACGTTTTGCCAAACACGCCGACCGCACCATCCACCTCTTTGACGGCAAGGTTGTAGAAGAGACGGAGGGCGCTCGCCAGGCCGCCGAAGTCGTATAAATTGATTTTGTGAAGATCGGGTAATGCGGAACCCATAAAGCTGCCCCCTCGCTGTTTTTAGTTCTGAGTTACCCGATTCGTAATATGCAGAATCAAAGGCCACCGCACGGTGGCTTAGATGTGTAGCTAACCCAACCATGTCCACTCTGTTGCAGGATCTCCGTTACGCCTTGCGGATGTTGCGTAAAGCGCCGGGCTTTACCGCAGTCGCCGTCATTACCCTTGCTCTTGGCATCGGAGCCAATACCGCCATCTTCAGCGTCGTAGACACTGTAATGTTGCGTCCTCTTCCCTATCCCCAGCCCGACCGCTTGATGTTCATGACGGAGATGGCTTTGCAGCGAGATGGGACGATGATTGAAGGACCTACCTCCTATCCCGACTTCTTTGACTGGCGTGCCGGCAATCATGTCTTTGAGGGGATGGCATCGTACCATCCGGACGACTTCACATTAGTTGGCAACGGCGATCCGGTCCACCTCTCCGGAGAGACCGTTTCCAGCGAGTTCTTTTCTGTCCTGCGAGTGCCGCCGATACTTGGCCGTGGTTTTTTGCCTGGAGAGGAAAAGCCTGGTACCAGGGTGGTGGTGCTGAGTCACGAACTCTGGCAGTCCGCGTATGCGGGAGATCGCAGTATTATCGGGCGAAAGATCACATTGAATCGGCAGAGCTATGAGGTTGTAGGGGTGATGCCTCCAACCTTTGCCTTCCTCCTTGATGATCAACTACCGAAGTTGTGGAGGACCTTTGCGCCGGAGGCCGAAGTCAGCGCTCCTGGCGAACCACCAAGCACAGCCGAACGGGGAAGCCATTCATTTAGGGTAGTCGCCCGCCTGAAATCCGGAGTCACCGTCGAGCAGGCCCGGGAAGAAATGAATGTGATCGCCAAAGCCCTGGCCAAGCAATATCCCGACACCAACACCCGGCACGCCGCAACCGCCGTGGTTCCTGAACTGGAACATCTGGTCGGCGACCGTCGTCTCGCGCTGTGGGTCTTGTTGCTGTTTGTCGGGTGTGTGTTGCTGATTGCCTGTGTGAATGTGGCCAATCTCTTGCTGGTCCGCGCCAGCAAGCGCAGCAAAGAGATCGCCGTACGCGCGGCTTTAGGAGCGGCCCGCGCGCGCGTTGTGCGTCAGCTTCTAACCGAAAGCCTGCTGCTGGGGCTGGGCAGCGCCGCTGTGGGCGTTCCGCTTGCCTCCTGGGCCGTTAAGTTGTTTGCCAATCTAAACGCTCAAATCCTTCCGCGGATGCAATATGCTGCGGTCGACGGCCGCGTTCTGGCTTTCACGGCTGTAATAACTATTGCTACCAGCTTTGTTTTTGGATTATTTCCAGCCTTGCGCGCCTCCCATCCTAATCTGGTGCAGTTCTTAAAAGATGGAGGCCGAGGGAGTATTGGCGGTTCGCACCAGCGTTTGCGCGGCGCACTGGTTGTTGCCGAGACGGCCATTGGATTGATGCTTTTGGTAACCGCCGGTCTGTTGCTTCGCAGTTTTCATCGATTGCTGCAAGTCGATCCGGGCTTCAATCCTGGTCACGTCCTCACCTTCACCTTTGACCTGCCGGACGCCAAATATAACGAGAATCAGGCAGTGCAGTTTTACAACCAGTTTTTGCCACGACTAAAAACCTTACCGGGAGTGAGTTCGGCGAGCGGCATCTATCCTCTTCCCCTCAGCAATGGCCGCCTCTTTCTGACTTTCCAGATCGAGGGCCATCCAGTGCCTAAGGCAGAGGCGCCTTTTGCCGGGTTGCGCATTGCCAGTCCTGAGTATTTCCATACACTTGGAATTCCGGTCATCAGTGGCCGGGATTTCGATGAACGGGACCAAACCAAGTCTCCTTTGGTGGTCATCGTCAACCAGGCTTTTGCTCAGAGATTTTTTCCCAATGACGATGTCCTCGGTAAGCGCATTACTACCGGCATTGTGGCCGCCGATAAGGATCGGCCACGCGAGATTGTGGGCATTGTTGGGAATGTAAAGCATCAGTCGCTTACCGCTGAATTTGCTCCTGAATACTACATCCCATATCCGCAAATTCCTGGCGCCGGCATGTCGATCTGTCTCAAGACCACTGCCGTCCCCGACTCCCTGGCGACCGCCGTCCGGAAGGAACTCGCAGGCATGGATCCCGACCTGCCTGTCTACGATGTGCGGACAATGGAGGATTACGTCTCCACATCGCTGGGCCAGCCGCGTTTCCAAACTGTTCTTCTTGAGGCCTTTGCATTATTGGCGCTGGTGCTCACTGCCGTAGGTCTTTATGGTGTAGTTGCTTACTCAGCCGCACAACGCACGCAGGAAATCGGCATCCGCATCACCCTGGGGGCAACAGCAGATAGTGTGCTGAAGATGATATTGAGGGAAGGATTGAAGTTGGCTGCCATTGGCGGAGCGATCGGCGTGGCAGGCGCTCTCCTCGTGACGCACTGGATCAGGTCGATGCTCTTCGATGTTCGCCCTTTGGATGCATTGACGTTTGCCTCTGTCCTAGCAATCCTCGGCTTGGTTTCGCTAATGGCCAGCTACATTCCCGCACGCCGCGCAACCAAGGTAGATCCAATGGTGGCGCTCCGGCATGAATGAAGAGAAGTCATGAAAGTGATAGTCGCTGCTCTGCTGTTCGTTTCCGAACAGCCCTGGAGTTCTACATTCATCACAAGCGGATCAGCTTTGAAGAGGAATTCAAGAGATTATTGGCGGCTTACGGAATCCAGGAAGAATGATTCAGCCGTCCCTAACGGGACTCCGTAGGTTTTGAACCTAACCCAGCATTGGATTCGGCGCCTGATAGCGCCGAATCATGCTGGGCTACTGTCAGACGTCCCCTTCGGGACTTAACCCCGTAAAATCGTGAGTACAAATGTAGAAACTCCAGGGCACGAGCTTACTCGTGCCGCAAGCTATTTAAAATCAACCGGGCTTCAGCCCAATGTCACTTACTTTTCGTGGGGCTGAGCATCAATTTCCCCCCTTTAAAACGCGCTGTCATCCAGAGCGAAGCGAAGAGCCTGCACTGAGGCACCGCCGAAGTGACCCCGAAAATGCGTAAATATTCCACGTAAGATTAAGAGGCAACTCGGCAACGCTCGATTTTTCCGCCAGAAGCCAGTTTCACGCAGCCCGCAGCTCGTATAGATCAAACACATGGCGGGTGTTCTTGTTGCAAAGTAAGTGACATTAGGCTTCAGCCCCTGCACACCGCGACCCGCTTCGAAAATTTGTAGCTTTAGTCT
>DASZEU010000342.1:0-6865 GCA_035940535.1 Candidatus Angelobacter sp. | reverse complement strand
CAGGACCAGTTCGGCCCGCAAGACCGCCTGAAGAGCCTTTACGATCTTGCGCCCAGCCCCTCGGAATTGGTGATTGTTGAAGGCGCCGACCATTTCTTCGAAGGACATCTCGCCGCCATGCAAGAGGCAATCCGTCACTGGGTCGAGAAGTTCTTCAAGCCCGGAAGGCAGGCGGAAGCCAGTTGATGCGAGATGTGGCAAGGGATATTTTTCGATACGCGCTCGGCGAATCCAGCATTGAAAAGGCTTTTGCCCGTCATCTGAGCTACGAACGCGGCGTGCTGCGCGTTTGTGAAGACCTGTATGACATTAACTCTTATTCGCGTGTAATGATCGTTTCATTAGGTAAAGCCGGGCATCGAATGGCAGAGGCCCTATCACTCCACTTGGGCACCGCCGCCGGAGGCATCATTGCCGATCCCAATCCGCCGCCTTATCAACTAAGCGGCTATCGCTATTTTGCCGGCAGCCATCCTCACCCAAATGCTGAATCGGTGCGGGGCGCAGATGCCATCTTGAAGGCTTTGCGAAGATTAGGGCCTGGATCACTGGCATTGTTCCTGATCAGCGGCGGAGGTTCTTCGGTAGTGGAAACCCCAATTGATCCGGAAATTTCACTGGAAGACCTCATCATGACTTATCGGGCGCTGGTGCATTCTGGAGCGCCCATTGCCCAAATCAATGCGATTCGCAAACATCTCTCCGCCGTGAAAGGCGGACGGATGGCCCAAGCCGCAGGCGAAGCGCAACAAGTCTCCATTCTGGTCTCTGACGTTCCAGAGAACTCCCTTGACGCGCTCTCTTCCGGTCCAACCATGCCGGATTCCAGCACCGTTGAAGATTGCTACCGCATTGCAGAGGAGCATGGGATGGTGGAAAACTTTCCCTCCGTTGTCCGTGAACTCTTCGAGCATCGCGCTCTGGAGGAAACACCCAAACCCGACGACGCGGTTTTCGCCCATTCACGCTGGTGGTGCGTCCTGTCGAACGCCACTGCGGAAAAAGCGGCCGCGGTGGCCACCGCAAGCTATGGCTTCGCTGTCGAGATCGATCACTCCTGCGACGATTGGGATTATCAAAGAGCAGCCGATTACTTGTTAAATCGTTTGCGCAGCTTGCGCCAAACCGTCTCAAAGGTGTGCATCATTTCCGGCGGCGAGATCACGGTGAAGGTTACTGGCAACGCCGGGCGCGGAGGACGCAATCAGCATTTTGTTCTCGATTGCGCCACCAAGATCGCAGGAGAGAACATAGTCGTGCTCAGCGCCGGCACCGACGGCATTGACGGCAACAGCCCCGCCGCTGGCGCCGTGGCTGACGGCACAACTCTCGAAAGGGCCCATACTGCAGGCCTGGATGTTGCGGGCCACCTCCAAAGGTTCGATAGCTTCTCTCTGCTCGAAAAACTGGGCGATTCGATTCATACCGGTCCTACGGGCACGAACATCCGCGACTTGAGGATTCTGCTGACCTATTGAAGAGTTCTATGTATTCACTTACTGGATAAGCCCTTTTGCGATAGGCTATTAAGAATGCACTACTTGGCCAGGCAGAAAAAGCTAGCGGTTGAACTTCAGCGCAGCGGCGCAGAAGCTCTACTCATCACGCATCTTCCTAATATCCGCTACTTATGCGGATTCACGGGAACGGCGGGAGTGCTGCTTTTTCATATTGGCGGCTCCTCCCCCAAGATGGTTTTTTTTACAGATGGCCGCTATACGCAGCAGGCAGCCGAGCAGGTGCAACACGCTAAGATCGTCATCACTAAAAAACCTGCGCTGGTTCAAGCCTGTGAATGGGTAGAGAAATCAAAAATCGGAACGTTAGAGGTTGAGGCCGAACATCTTTCTTATGCTGCTTACAAGCAAGTGCGCCAACTGCTGCCCGGCAAGACAAAGTTGAAGGCCGCCGGAGGAAAGATCGAGCAATTGCGCACCATCAAAGACCACGACGAAATCGAGCAAATACGAGCTGCCGTCTTGATGGCGGCCAGCCTCTTTCCCACGGCGCTGACAAGCATCCAGCCGGGAGTACCAGAAACTTTGATTGCAGGCGAACTGGAACTCCAAGCCCGGCGCGCCGGGGCTGAAAAGATGTCGTTCGACACCATTGTAGCTGCCGGCTCCAGGTCGGCGTTGCCGCACGGGCGCGCCTCAACTCAGCCTGTTCCCGAGAGCGGATTTATAATCCTGGACTACGGTGTTATACTCGCCGGTTATTGCTCAGATATGACTCGTACTGTGCATGTGGGTCAAGCTTCTCCGGCCCATCGAAGAATGTATGAAGCGGTCAAGGGAGCGCAGCTTGCCTCAATTGAGATGGTTCGCCCTGGCATGGAAGCCGGGGCGGTCGACAAAGCAGGACGCCAGGTCTTGAAGAAAGCAGGATATGAGGCGTACTTTACTCACTCCACCGGTCACGGGGTGGGTATTGAGGTACACGAATCGCCTCGCTTGGCTAAAGGCCAAACCCAGAAGCTGGTTCCTGGGATGATCGTCACGATCGAGCCGGGAATTTACATAGCTGGCGATGGAGGAGTTCGAATAGAAGATATGGTTCTCGTCACTGAGTCTGGGCATGAAGTACTGACTCCTACCACCAAGGACCTGATCGAGGTTTAGTCCGGAAGGCCAACAATATTCATGAATCATAAAGAGCTGAAAGAGCTTATAGATTTCCTGATTGAGAGAGACATCTCCGAGTTTGAACTTCAGCGAGGAGATGAAAAAGTCAGGATCAAACGCGGCGCTCCTGCTTCCGCCTCTCCCGCCGCTCCTTTTGTTGCGACATTTTCTCACCCTCCCCAAGCCTCCCCGCAAGCTGCTCATGCTTTCGGAGGCTCCTCATCTCCATCTCCACCTCAGGAGGCGGCGCGGGCTGCGGAGGAGTTACACATTGTAAAGTCTCCCATTGTGGGCACCTTCTATGAAGCGCCCGCTCCGGGTGCGCCGCCTTTTGTAAAGATTGGCGACTCGGTTGAGGCTGGCCAAGTCCTTTGCATCATTGAGGCCATGAAGCTCATGAACGAGATCGAGACTGATATCGCTGGTGAGATCGTCCAGAAGCTG
Source organism: Candidatus Angelobacter sp. (assembly GCA_035940535.1). Taxonomy (GTDB): domain Bacteria; phylum Acidobacteriota; class Terriglobia; order Terriglobales; family Acidobacteriaceae; genus Angelobacter. The sequence goes on along the minus strand of DASZEU010000342.1, from coordinate 3,797 downwards.
GTGGCCAACAATCAGGCCGTGGAGTATGGTCAGCCGCTGTTCGCGATTCGTCCGCGCAAGTAACGGCGGATCGCTGGCATAGCTATTTCACAACTGCATGTTCAACAAAATTCTCATTGCGAACCGAGGCGAAATAGCACTGCGGGTCATCTGTGCCTGCAAGGAGTTAGGCATCAAGACGGTTGCGGTTTACAGCGAGGCCGACCGCAACGCGCTCCATGTCCGCTTTGCCGATGAGGCGATATGCATCGGCCCGCCTCGTTCTTCGGAAAGCTATCTCAATGTCCCTGCCGTGATCAGCGCCGCGGAGATCACTAATGTAGACGCAATCCATCCGGGTTATGGGCTCCTGAGCGAAAACGCCAACTTTGCCGACGTCTGCGAAACCTGCCATATCAAATTCATCGGCCCTCCTGGGGATGTCATTCGCCTGATGGGTGAGAAAGAGAAGGCCCGGCAGGCAATGAAGCAGGCCAATGTTCCCATACTTCCAGGATCGGATGGCGTGATCGCCAACGCCGAAGAAGCCCGCGAATGGGCAGCGCAGATAGGTTACCCGGTGATCGTGAAGGCTTCCGCAGGCGGCGGAGGACGGGGCATGAGAGTCATCCGCGCCGACAGCGAACTGGAGCATCTGTTCAACTCTGCCCAGGCAGAAGCCGCTGCGGCTTTCGGCAATGGCAACCTCTACATGGAGAAATTTATCGAACGCCCGCGCCACATTGAATTCCAGGTGCTGGGCGATTCGCGCAACGTGATCAGCCTGGGTGAGCGGGAATGCAGCATTCAGCGCCGCCATCAGAAATTGCTCGAAGAATCGCCATCTCCGAAAGTTACGGAAGAGATGCGTCGCCGCATCGGGAGCAAGCTCGAAAGTTGCCTGGCCGAGATCGGATACGTGAATGCGGGCACGGTTGAGTTCCTGATGGATGAAGATGGCAGCCTGCATTTCATCGAGATGAATACGCGCATCCAGGTGGAGCATCCGGTTACCGAGATGGTCACCGGCATCGACCTGGTTAAGGCGCAAATTCTCCTGGCCGATGGCGCCAACGTCAAAGACATCGTTCCCAAGGTAGAGCGCAACGGGCACTCCATCGAATGCCGCATCAACGCTGAGCACCCGGAGAAGTTCATCCCCTCCGCCGGAAGAGTCAAGGTCTTTCATACTCCGGGCAGCGTGGGCGTCCGCGTGGACACCGCAACCTACGCTGAAAGCATAATTCCTCCTTACTACGACTCACTGATTGCCAAGCTCATTACTCACGGCAAAGACCGCGATGAGGCCATCATGCGGATGCAGCGCGCCCTGGAAATGTTTATCGTGGAAGGCGTTCATACTACGATTCCGCTGCATCGCAGGATCCTGGCAGATGAAGAGTTCCGCGCCGGAAATATCGATACCAAGTACCTGGAGCGTCTCTTCGCCAAAGCACACGAACAACGGGCCGAGGAAATGGTTGTGCAGTCTTGATCATGGAAAGTTCGTGAGAATTTCGCGAACCCCTTGGCTGCTCAAGATCGGGGCGTCATAACCTACACTCAGAACTGGAAGCCCCGTAACGGAATCTTTGACGATTTTAGCCTTACAAGGCTGGCTCCTCTGCGGTGTCAAGACAATTCGTCCACCTTCTATTTTTACCTCAAGCAGATCGCCTGCACGGATACCAAGCTTTCGGCGCAGTAGCCCAGGAAGAAGAACGTGGCCTTTGATGGAAACTTTGATCTTCACGATTGGAACAATCCTTGCGATGCAACTTTCCCTCTAACATACGATCCTATAGTGCGTATGTCCAGGTTAAGATAGTTTTGGAAGAAAAGCCCCTTTGCTGGCGGACTTGCGGTTCGGCGTGGGAGAATTGGGTAAGAGATCACAGAGGATTGTTGCAAATCTTGAGTCCTAAGCGTCGTATCCCCCCACTCTATCCCATTCTTGATGCAGCACAGTTTCGTTCTGCGCCCGATCCCTTGGCTGCCATGGTGCAGTTTACCGAAGAGTTGCTCCGGGGCGGTGCAACCTTGATTCAATATCGGAATAAATCAGCCAATGGCCGCGCCATGCTCGCCCACCTGCGCGAGCTTCGCCGCGTTACCTTTGGCCGGGCAAGGCTTATCATGAACGACCGCGCCGACCTCTGTTTGGCTGCCAGTTGTGATGGGGTGCATTTGGGCCAGGATGATCTCTCCCCGGTGGCCACCCGGGGCATTCTGGAGTCGGCCTTGCCCGACGCATCTGGCGAAAAGCGCGAGTGGTGGATTGGCTTTTCTACTCACAACCTGCAGCAAGTGTCCGAGGCAGAGCAGTTTCCGGTGGACTACATTGCTGTTGGCCCGGTCTTTGCCACCGGCTCCAAGGCCAATCCCGACCCTGTGATTGGCCTGGAGGGCGTGCGGCAGGCGAGAGGAGTTACGTTGAAGCCCTTAGTTGCAATTGGGGGAATCACCCGTGAAAATTGCCGGGAGGTGATGGAAGCTGGAGCAAATTCTGTCGCTGTGATCGCTGATCTTGTAGAATCTCCCAGCACAGCTACGGAACAATTTTTGCGTATCCTGAGGTAAACCAAGTCATGTCCTCTTCGGCAGATATGCGGGTCCGCGCCAGTGAAACTCAGGATAGCAATCCTGAACTGGTCAAAGGGTTGGGCCTCACGAGCGCAACTACGCTGGTGATGGGTTCCATGATCGGTTCGGGCATCTTTATTGTCTCCGCTGAGATTGCCCGCGAAACCGATTCGCCTGCCTTGCTGATCGGCGCCTGGCTGGTCACCGGTTTCCTGACCATTGTGGGCGCACTCAGTTATGGCGAACTGGCGGCCATGATGCCTCGGGCGGGCGGCCAATATGTTTACCTGCGTGAATCGCTGGGGCGGCTCTGGGGATTTCTTTATGGCTGGACCCTCTTTCTGGTGATACAGACCGGAACGATCGCTGCCGTGGGCGTGGCCTTTGGAAAATTTTTAGGACATTTCTTTCCCTCGGTGGCTGCCGACCATTGGATTTGGCATATCGCTCACGTGCCGCCGATCAAACTTGGCCAGATGGTGTTGGGCAACATGGATGTGGGCCTGAACACCCAGAATCTGGCCGGCATTGTGATTGTGGTTGTACTCACCATCGTCAATATTTTCGGCCTGAAAACCGGCGCGTTTGTGCAGAACGTGTTTACCATTGCCAAGGTTTCCGCGCTGCTGGGATTTGTGTTGATCGGCATCTTTGTTGGACGCAATGCCGATGCCATTGCCGCAAACTTCGCCAACTTCTGGCGCAACGCCGGGCTAAGCGCCCAACATGCTGTACAGGTGGGCGTGGGAGGCCCCATTGTCTTGGTGGGCACGTTGACTATCTTGGCCGTCGCCCAGACCGGCTCTTTGTTTTCTGCGGATGCCTGGAACAACGTTACTTTTACCGCCGGAGAGGTCAAAAACCCGCGCCGCAACCTGCCGCTCGCCCTGGCCCTGGGCACGGGTGTGGTGATTGCTCTGTACATCGCAGCCAACTTCATCTATCTCAGCGTCCTGCCGCTGGATGCAATCAAGACGGCCGCCAATGAGCGCGTGGGCACCGCAGCCATTCAGCAGATGTTTCCTGGGCGAGGCGCCGATCTCATGGCCATCGCCATCCTGCTCTCCACCTTCGGCTGTTGCAACGGGCTGATTCTGGCTGGTGCGCGCGTCTATTACGCCATGGCCAAAGATGGACTTTTCTTCAAGCGTGTTGGAGCCATTCACCCCGCCTACAAAACCCCGGCATTTTCTTTAATCGTGCAGGGCATCTGGACTTGCATCCTGTGCCTTTCC
>DASZEU010000341.1:0-9760 GCA_035940535.1 Candidatus Angelobacter sp. | reverse complement strand
ATTTTCCGCGTGGGGCTTGGCGCGCGGGAGGAAGGCTGGTTCTGGTCATGAAACACCATTCCGCTTTTTGGGGCCCATTCATTTTCTTAATGCTTGCCGCGCTTCCGGCGCTCTCCCAGGTAAGCGTGCTTACACGAGGCTATGACAACCAGCGCACCGGCACAAACCTCTCAGAAACTGTCCTGAATCAATCCAATGTGAACGCTAGTCAGTTCGGCAAGCTATTCCAGCTTCAGGTTGATGACCAGGTTTTCGCCCAAGTCCTCTACATGCACGGACTTTCCATCGCGGGTAGCACCCACAATGTGGCTTTTATTGCCACCGCCAACAACACCATCTATGCCTTTGACGCTGACACAGCGGGCGCGCCGCTCTGGCAGAGGAATTTCAACAATGGCGGGCGTCCTACGAATCATACCGAAGTGGGCGGGAACTGCGGTACCTACCTGGATTTCAGCGGCAACATCGGCATTGTCGGCTCACCCGTCATCGACGCAACCACCAACACCATGTATTTTGTTGCGCGCACGATTGAGAACGGTTCGACCATACAGAGATTGCGGGCCATTAACGTCACCACCGGCGCCGACCGCGCAACCAATGCGCAGGTCACTATCCAGGCCAGCGGATTCGATCCCGTCATTCAAAACCAGCGCCCATCACTGGCGCTCTCCTCTGGCGTTCTTTATATCGGGTGGGCATCATTCTGTGACACCGGGGCCTATCACGGCTGGTTGATGTCGTACGACGCCAACTCGTTCTCGCAGCTTGGCGTTTTCAACACGACGGCCAGTGGAAGCCAAGGCGGAATCTGGATGAGCGGCATCGCGCCGGCGTTTGATTCCAATGGCAATCTGTATTTCTCCACGGGGAATGGCACCTTTGACGGCAGCAATAATTTCGGTGAGAGCCTGCTCAAGCTGGCTCCGCGAACCTTGGGTCGACTCGACTTTTTTACTCCATCGAACTTCAATACTTTGAACGGCGGTGATACTGACTTTGGCTCCGGCGGACCGCTCTTTCTGCCCGGGACCAATGTGATCGCGACCGGCGGCAAAGAAGGCAAAATCTTTGTGATCAACAGCAACAATCTGGGAGGCGTGGTGACCGGCGATACCCAGATTTTGCAAAGCTTTCAAGCAGTCGATCCGACGGTAGTTCCCAGCGCGACCTATCACATTCACAACGGCTCGGTCGCATGGAACGGTCCCCAAGGGTTGAACCTATATATTTCCGGCGAAAACGACCACGTGCGCGCCTACCGCTTCAATCCGTCCACGCAGACTTTTACCACGCCGGCCTTTGCCGCGGGCGCTTTCCTGCCGCCTCGGGGCATGCCCGGCAGCATGTTGGCTCTTTCCGCCAATGGTTCCCAATCTGGAACAGGCGTTTTATGGTCCTATACGCCGCGCCTCGGGGACGCCAACCAGAAAGTCGTGCCGGGCGTCCTGACCGCATATAACGCCGAGACGCTCGCGCAACTATGGATGTCCGGTACCAATCCGGGTGATGACACCTTCAACTACACTAAAGGCTCCACTCCCACGATTGCCAACGGTAAGGTGTACCTGGCCTCGTTCTCCAACATTATTTCCGTTTATGGCCTGAGAACATCGGCAACTTCGCAAAACTTGGCGCTGAATAAGGCAGCCACCGGTAGCACGTCGTGCAACGCCAATGAGACGCCTGATAAAGCCGTCAATGGCAGCTACTCGGGTGGCAACAGCGACAAGTGGTGTTCGCTGGTTACGCCCAGCTTCCTCCAGGTTGATCTGGGGACAAACGCCACCATCAATCAGATCGTAGTGGAACACGCTGGTGCAGGTGGAGAGGGCGGGAGCCTGGACTCCAGCGGCCGTCCGAATTTCGATATCAATACCAGCGCCTACAACATTCAGGTGAGCACCGATGGAATCAATTTCACTACAGTGGTGAATGTCACTGGTAATCTTCAGAGCATCACCACTCATAACATTGCTCCAGTGACGGCCCACTTCGTCAAGCTGAACGTGACTACGCCGACACGCACCACTGATGCTGCATCGCGCATCTACGAATTCCAGGTCTATGGACCGCCAGCTTCAGGTAGGCCAACCAACACGCCGGTTAATCTGGCTTCGGCGTTCAATCTGTCCTCAGCCATCGTGACCGACGGCACAACTTTCACTGGCGGTGGTTTGGATGGTGGCGGCCGCTCTTATTCTGCGAACTTGCTGGGATCGACCCAGACTTTCAACGGCACGCAGTTCAACCTGGGACCGGCAAATGCCGCCGATGCCGTGGACAATGCGACCATCACCCTGCCTGCCGCACAATTCTCGGCGTTGCAGATGCTGGCGGCTGGGGTCAACGGCAATCAGGCCTCGCAAACCTTCACCGTGACCTACACTGACAATACGACTCAGTCGTTTACCCAAAGCGTGAGCGATTGGGCCCATCCCCAGAACTTTGCCGGTGAGTCGATCGCAGTTACCATGGCGCATCGCGACATCAGCAATGGAACGACAGAGGTTCGCACCGTCAATCTGTTTGCTTACAGCTTCGCTATCAATAACAGCAAGACGGTCAAAAGCATCACCCTGCCCAACAACAGAAATGTAGTTGTGCTGGCCATCACTTTAGTTCCGTGATATGTAGGTTGTCCTGAGTCCCCGGTAGGGGACGTTTGAAAGTAGCCCAGCATGGTTCGGCGCTGTTCAGGCGCCGAACCCAATGCTGGGTTGCATTGCAAAAACAACATGAGTCCCGCATGGGACGGCTGAACCATTCTTCGATACTACCTTCCTGATGGCCCTGCCGTCGCAAGATGGACTCTGGGCTACTTTCAATGCGGTTCACCGAAGGAATTCGAATTTGTAAGGGATCTCAGATACTCAGCACCGGAGGCGCGTTAAGAAGTTAGCCCAGCGTGTGAACGCTGGGAAAAGAGTAAAGAGTAAAGATAGATGACAAGCCCCAGAGGGGCGACACAGATTCTCGGTTTACCTTCGCAACGAACGGCTGAATTCCTCAATGGTGCAAGATCCACATCAGCCAACCCGCTGCAAACATGCCGAGGACGAACCAGGCAAAGCATTGCAGGGCGTAGCGGATCATCTCCCGGGAGGTGTTGCGCAAGGTAATTCCCAGGACAATCGAGGCAAAAAAGGCAAATGTTATTGCTGCGCTGAAATGGTAGAGTTGCAGGGCCAGGATCATTTTTTCCTTCCCATGGCGATGTGATAGGCGTCCACCGCGGCCATCACGTTTAACAGCCCGGAAACCACGATGAACTTGGTGCCATAATCGGCGACCGCGAAAGCAATAGCGGAGTGGCCCCAATCCAGCATCTGGCTCAGGATATAAAGCCCGCCTGCTCCCACGTCTCCAACAAATCCCAGAATATCGAGCAGATCGCCGGTGTTGGCTTTATAGACCTTGCCTTCCATGGCTATGCCCAGAGCGAACATCGAGATCACGGACACCATGAGCAGCACGCCGCGAATCCAGCGTTTCTGAATTAGATGGCCGGCCCCGGGAATCAACCATCCGAGCGCCGGAGCGATGATGGCCATGGAAGTTGCAGGAGCTGCCGAGGCGGCCGGCCGCGCTGTTTGATTTGCTGTAGTTTCGGTTTTTTGCATTTAGATCAGAACCAGTTCGTGTTGAACCCTTCCGGTAACTTCGGCTGAGCCATTCCTGACTAGAACATTGACTTCACTGCGGACTCCAAATTCACCTGGCAGATAAATGCCCGGCTCGATAGAAAAGCAGGTATTGGGAATGATCTCGCGGTCGTCCTTGGTTTCGAGATTGTCGATATTGGCGCCATTGCCATGTACATGCACGCCAATCGAGTGGCCGGTTCGATGGGTGAAATATTGCCCATACCCGGCGGAGACGATGTGGCCGCGCGTGGCCTCGTCAACTTCCCACCCGGCGATTCTCTGTTTGGCCGCCAGGGCCTGGGTAACTTTGCGCACGCCAGTGTCGCGGGCTTCGCGGACGATGTTGAATATCTTGACCTGCTTTTCTGAAGGCTGGCCAATCACGCCCGTCCATGTGATGTCGTAGTAGACGGCATTGGGCGTGTTCTTCTTGGCCCAGATGTCGAGCAAGACAAAGTCTCCTTGCTGGATGCGCGAGGAGCCTTCTGCGCGAGGCTCATAGTGAGGGTTGCCGCTGTTGGCATTTACACCCACAATGGGAAGGTCTTCGGTGATGAGGCCTTCGCGACGAAACGCCTCGCCAATCCACTGCTGGATTTCGTATTCCGTAGTCCCATCGTTGCGCGCCCGGCGGCCAATTTCCTGAAAGGCGGCTTGCGTAATTTTGTCTACCGCTTCGCCGGCGGCGTAATGGCTCTTGATCTGTTCGTCATTCCAGGCCGCTTCAAAGCGCGCCACCAGGTCGCCGGAGCTTACAATGTCTTTCCCAAAGCTGCGCACCAACTCCACGGTGCCCGCGTCCACCAACCCGATGTAGGGGATCACGTTGTTGGGAGAGTATTGCATCGCCACGGTCTTATAAGGCCCGAGCATGGTCTTCAGGTGCTCCCATTGCTCTTGCCAGGAAGAGTATTCGTTTTTGTGGCCGGGCAGGGAATCGAGGTGCCCTGCTTCGATGCGATGGACTAGCTTTACGGGATCGCCCTCGCCGGGAACCACATAAAACCAGCGGCGAGTCACCATGAGGTGCTCTGGAAGACCCAGCACTTTGTAGCTGATCGGGTCACGATGATGGTGGTCGTAAAACAACCACGCGTCAAAATTGCGCTCGCGCAAGGCTGATTGAATGGCTTTCAGGTCCATAGTGAATATTCTATTTAAACACAAGGAGCACAACAAAGGACACAGCCCCGCCGAACCGCATCGAAAACCCCAAAGCTAGCCACAATCTCTGCGGCCTTTCCTCTGCGCCGTCTGCGGCCTCTGCGGTAAGGTTTTGACGTTGATTTTGGTTTCCCTTCGTAGGTTAAGGTGTTGGTTTTCCTTTGCGGCCTTGGCGCCCTTTGTCGTGAACGGGTTTTGGTTCTGGCTCTGCTACGCTTGATTTGACAGGAATGGCGACCACTGCTCTGGCCGGGGACGAGTCGTCACTATGCTTACCAGCACCAGAGACAGCAGGGAAATCGCCAGGGCTGGGAAAATGGCGTCATGGGTCAGCCAGCTCTGGGGAATGAAAGTTGGCCGATGATCCCGCATGGCAAGCACTTGCAGGTTCCACACGATGGTGACCAACGTCCCTAATGCTATGGAAGTTACTGCGGCTGTCGCCGTCGCGCGTTTCGAGAAAAAAGCCGCCATAACTGCGGGTGTAATGGCAGCCGCATAAATCGTGTAGGCGTAAAGCGCCATCGCCAAAATTGAATCCCACAATGTGCCTTGCAGCAAGGCAAAGATGCCCAGCGCCACAACTACCAAGCGCGATACCAGCAAAACTCCCTTGTCCGAAACCGTCTTATTCACGAACCGGATATATATGTCATTGACCAGGTTGGTGGCCGGGGAAAAAAGGTAGTTGTTGGCGGTGGAAATGACTTTGGCGAATACCGCGCCCATCAACAGCGCTCCAAGAAACGATGGTAGCCCGTGGCGCGCCGTGTAAGGAATGATTTCACGCGGTGCTACTGCCGGATTTTTTCCGAAAAGCGCCGAGCCATAAACAGCAATGGTCACAATCACGGTCTCTAGAATCACCGTACCAACAATCCAGCCAAAGACCGCGACTTTGGCATCGCGCTCTGACCGCGCCGAGAAAAACTTCTGATACATGGCTTGGTTGCCGAGCATCAGCAGGAAGACAGGCATGAAGTACTCCATGGCTTTCAAGAAAGTGAATGGCCCGAGTATCTGAAAATGGCTGGCTGGAAGACTTTGGTGCAGCCCGCTCCATCCGCCTACGCGCTTCGAGACCACGAACAATGCGATGAGGCAAGTCCCGGTGGTCAGCGTTCCGATCACGACATCCAGGTAGGCCACCGACGTCATGCCCGCCAAGGCGGTAAAAACAATCACAAACGCCGCGACAATGACCATTCCCAAAGCATGTTCATGTCCGGCCAAGTGGAACTGGCTTCGCGCAATCTCATCCAGTCCGGGAAAGATCAGGTGAAGGATATCGCCACCGCCCTTAAATTGATACGAGGTAATGGCGGTAAAAGCAAACAAGACCGCGATCGCGCCCAGGATGCGTGCTGCCGTGTTGTAACGGACCTCCAGCAGATCAGGAATCGTAAACTGTGCAAACTTGCGGGCGCGCGGCGCTACAACCAGGATCACCAGCAGTCCGGCCCAGCCGCCCGCCGGTTGCCACAACGCTGCGAAGCCATTGCGGAAGGCATTCTCAGCCCCGCCAAACAAGCTGCCGGAACCGACCCATGAGGAGAGCAGCGTGAAGACCAGCACATACCAGGGCAGGGAACGCCCGGCTACCAGGTAATCTGCTCGAGTTTTGACCTTCCGAATCTGGCTGATGCTTAATCCCAGCAGCACAACCACGATTACCGCCAGCACAATTGCATACAGGTTCAAAACGTTTCTCCGCTCAACGAATTAAAAATTCGTAATCCGTAAGTGTAATTTGAAAAATGAAGGCGCGGTGTTCGCAACGATACAATAATCATGGAAGTTCTCTGGAAGGCAGGCCCCGTTGCCGAATTGCAGACAATGTGGAAGACCACTCTTTGCGTACGCCCCTGGACAGGAATATTGCCCGGAGTGCCAGGTCAAAATCCAAGCACAACAAAGGCAAGCGGTTTCAACCAGCCAGCTCATTGGTCGTTGTCCAGTTACAACCGCGCTGATTGCGATGAACGTTCTGGCATTCCTGGCGATGGTGTTCAATGGAGTCTCTGCCTGGAATCCCATCACTCAGCAGTTGGTGGAATGGGGAGCACTCTACGGCCCCCTGACGCTGAATCAACAATGGTGGCGTCTTCTTACTTCGATGTTCCTCCACATCGGCTTCATCCACTTGGCGCTGAATATGTGGTGTTTGTGGAACCTCGGGCTACTGGCCGAATCGTTGCTGGGACGATGGACTTACCTGGCAAGCTACCTTGCCACGGGAGTTGGCGCGGGCCTGCTTAGCCTTGCCATAAAACCAAATCAAGTAAGCGCGGGCGCCTCCGGAGCTGTTTTTGGCCTGGCCGGTGTACTGATTACTGGTTTGCATTTTGCCAAGCTTGCCGTTCCGCGAACCGCTCTGCAAGGCACCATCCGGAGCGTAGGCCTTTTCGCTTTTTACAACCTGATCATCGGTTTCTCCATACCAGCCATAAACAACACTGCGCACTTGGGCGGCCTTGTCACAGGATTGATGATTGGCCTCGCGATGGCTCCGGTACTTTCCCGTCCAAGAGATCAACGCGGCACCGCCAAGCTGGCCATCATGACGGTTGTGTTTCTCCTGCTCCTGGGAGGATTTATGGTAGTCCGCCGGGCTTACCAACACGTTGAACAAGACATAGCCGGAGGCGGATGTAATTACGATCCGCGAAATTCTTCTGTTGGTACAAAGATTCCATGCCGTCCCTACCGGGACTCCGATTCTTTAATTCTTACTTCACCCAGCACTGACGTGCCGGGCTTCAATAATTCCGCCCCCTGCCGGGGCTTCGCCAAACTGAATCCGCGTATATCCGCGTAATCCGCGGTAAAGGTTTAGTTGCGCCCTAAGTGCCGTGCGTAATGCATTGCCTGTCCTGAGGTTCGCCCGAAGGAAAATTCGTGGTTTTGTTGCGGGTAGATTATTATTCTTTAAAGAACAGTCCAGATGCCAGCATGTGCAAAATGCGGTAGTCCCCTGCAAGTCAACGAAGAGGGCATAGCGCCGGTCCTTTGCTACCGATGTGCCGGAGTGGCTACGGCCCGGGCCCGCAAGAGCGTTTACACCGGCACCATGCGCGACTATCCAGTAACCACTGCGCTGGTGGCCATCAACATCGGCGTGTTCGTGGCCATGGTCTTTACTGGATCTTCGATCATGAACCCGGGAAACGAGATTGTCCGCTGGGGCGCAAACGCGGTTGAACTAACCGTAGGTGGTGAATACTGGCGGCTGGTGACGGCCGCATTTGTGCACATCGGGATCATTCACCTCGCATTCAATATGTGGTGCCTGTTGAGCCTGGGCCGACTCTCCGAGCGGCTGTTTGGCCGATGGCCAACCGCTGTTATCTATCTTCTGACTGGCATCGGCGGCAATCTTCTCAGCGTGGCATACAGCCTGGCACATGAACCGGGCAGGGTATCGGCCGGTGCTTCTGGCGCGATCTTTGGCATTACAGGCGCTATTCTGGCGGGCGTGAAATTTGGAAATCTTTCCATCTCCAGTGGCGAGAAGCGGGCGATTTTCTCCAGCGTCGTATTCTTTGCGGGCTTCAATTTTTTCTTGGGCATGAGCGGCGGCGTCGATAATATGTGCCATCTTGGCGGCTTCCTCTCTGGCCTGATCATCGGCTTGCCCCTGGCTGTGCCCTCGTCCTCAAAAGGCAAGCATACCCTGATCCAGATCGCTACGCTGCTGATCACCGCGGCACTGCTGGTGGTGGCCACAAGCCAACTGGTGCGCACCCATGGACAGATGTCCAGAGTTGGGACACTTCTGGTGCAGCAGAATTATGCAGCCGCAATTCAGGTTCTGGAGAAAAGGATTGCTTCCAATCCCGATGACGAAGACGCCCTGCTCACGCTGGGCAAAGTCTACGAATTGAACCAGCAGCCGGATAAGGGAGTGGTTGCTTTTGAAAAAGCAGCCAAGCTGAATCCTTATAACGGCAAGATACAAACCCAGTTGGGTTACGCCTACTGGGTGAATGGCCAGATCGATAAAGCAATTTCCACTCTCGAAGAAGCAGTGAAGATCAATCCTGGTAACGCCCGGGCGCTGTTGATGTTGGGCTATGCCTACGAAAAAAAACAGCAGCCGGAAAAGGCCACTGCGGCGTATGAGAAAGCGCTCCAGGCTGACCAGGGTTTAGACGAGGCGCGACAGGCGTTGCAAGCATTGCGTGATAGATCCCCCGAAACAGAAAAGCCGAAGAATTGACCGGCAGCTCTATTCGAGGAAAAGCTCCGGAACTGCAACGAAAACACAAGCGCCGGAGGCGCGTCCACAACTCAGCCCAGGCTGCCAAACCTGGGAAAACTTTCTATTTTACCGCCGCGATAAATACGATACAGCCGAAGGTATACCTTCCACGCGTCCTTCGAAGATGTTCGTGAACTCTGTGATTAATTCATCATGGAGCAGGCCGTTGCTGGCTAGCACTTCGCGGCTGTCGATAGAAAACGGGCCGGCAGCAAAATTCGTCACCTTTCCTCCCGCCTCCTGCACCAGCAGGACGCCGGCGGCGGTGTCCCAGGAATTCAGGTTGAATTCCCAAAAAGCATCGAAACGTCCGCAGGCCACATAGCAGAGATCGAGGGCCGCTGATCCGGCGCGGCGCGCCCCATGAGAGCGCAGCGTGATCTGGTGGTAAAAGTGAATGTTAGGGTTTTTGTGCCGCTTGTGGCTGGGGAAACCTGTGGCTACCAGGCTCTCCGCCAGGCTGCAAGTCTTGGATACACGGATGGCACGGTCGTTCAGGCGCGCGCCTGCGCCTTTTGCCGCAGCGAACATTTCATTCCGTGTCGGATCAAAAACTACGCCCGCCACGCGTTCGCCCCGATACTCCAGAGCGATAGAGACGCAAAAGACCGGGTAGCCGTGGGCGAAATTTGTCGTCCCGTCCAGGGGATCGATATACCAACGGAACTCGCTCCCGGTTTCCTTGCGG
>DASZEU010000340.1:0-29315 GCA_035940535.1 Candidatus Angelobacter sp. | reverse complement strand
TTGATTTCGCGGACGAAGAACTTCCGCATGAGCCAGAGAATCAGCGGATAGCCTGCCCAGGTATAGGCAAGGAGAAGAAACATGATTGCTAGTACTGCGAGTTCCAGGTTTTTTTCAGAGACAATCATGAAGCAGGCTCGGCCGATTCGAAGCAGACCCGGATTACCTGCTTCAGGTCCATCTCATTTTGGCGGTAAACCGGTCTTCTGGAGAATTTGCTTCTGATCCAGTTCCAAACCCAGCGAACACTCGACGTCGTTACCACCATGGAACGAACTGCAACCACCATCGCACCGGAGAAATGCTTGCGATAAAAATGGAATAAAGCCCGGTAAGAATGCACGCTGTAGTTTCTCATGCGTCCTCCGGAACTGCCGCCTCCGAGATGGATGATCTCGCCCTGCGGCAGGTAATACATCTTCCATCCGGCATTCTGGAGGCGCACGCAGTAGTCCATATCTTCAAAATACATGAAGAAACCTTCGTCCAGCATGCCGACTTGCTCCATCGCTTCCCTGCGCAACATCATGCAGGCCCCGGAAATGTTCTCTATCTCCACCGGATGATCGTGCGCTCTGTATGGAGTCAAGTAAGAGCGTATGGTCTTTCCCAAAAAGAAGCCGCAAGTGCGCGAAAGCCAGCGCCGGGCGCGATCACTGGAAATGAGGCGCGATACGCCCAGAAGACGGAAGAACAGAAGCACCGGGCCAGGCCGGTTACTGATACTGGCCTGGATCGTGCCATCGGTGTTCAGCAACTTACAGGTTACGGCGCCTACCGTAGGGTTAGAGCGCAAAAAGTCCGTCATCACCTCAAGCGCTCCGTCACGCGCCACGGTGTCGCTGTTCAGCAGCAAAAGGTATTTGCCCTTTGCCACGGCCATGCCCTGATTGTTGGCTTTAGCGAACCCGGCGTTTTTCGGGTTGCGAACCAGAACAACATCGGGGAACTCATTTTCAACCATCTCCGCGCTGCCATCGGCGGAGGCATTGTCCACCACGATCACTTCGCAGCTCTTGCCCTCGGTCTTCATAAGAGAATTCACGCAATCTCGAAGCAAACTGAGGGTGTTGTAGTTAACAATGATGATTGAGAGATCGGTCAAAGAATGCGCGGAGTTGGCCGATGTATCCGTAGCCGGTGTATCTGTCACTTGGCCCTCGCCATGCGAGAACGGAAAGCCAGAGCAGAAAGCAGCAAGTTCCGTTCGTTGTGATCCAGCACATAGCCCCATACCGCAGTAACGAAGACCACCAAAATGAGGCTACTCAGCGCAAGCTGGGCGGCGAAAGAGGTGTTGACCCAGGAAAGCGGCAACAATACGGCAGGCAGCACCAGGGCCAGGAGGGCGCGTTTCAAGGGCTTTTCAATCATCGCGCTAGGCGAAATAAACTTGAGTTTGAGAACAGCAAGAAACAGCAGCGTGGTGTCGAGCGATATGCGAAGCACCCAGGCCCATGCGGCCCCGACCAGTCCGAAGCGCGGCAGAAAGAACCACAAAGCAAGCGCGTAAAAAGGTGTTTCCAAAAGGTGGAATTTGGCGGTCAAGTCAGGACGCCCCAGCCCCTGAAGCAATCCAAAGGGCACAAAAGCTATGCAGTTGATGAGCACCGCAAGAGCCAGAACCTGAAGTGTAGTGGCGCTTTTCGCGGCAAAGTCCGGGCCAAGCCATGCGTTCAAGAGTTGCCGGGAAAAGGCCGCCAGAACCAACAACACCGGACCAGAAACCAACAGGATTGATTTTAGCGAGCGGGAATAAAGCTCTTCCATCCGCGCATGTGATTCACTGGCGTGGAGACTGCTGAAGGCCGGGAATATGGTGGCCAGCAGGCTGGTAGGAATCAGCCATATCTTGGTCGCAATTTCGTAGGGAGCTGTGTAGTATCCCACGGCGGCCACAGAAAGCATGGCTCCGATAAAGAACTGGTCCACGCGCATCAGCAACGGACCAATGAGATTGGAAACGGTGACCCAGCCGCCATAAATGAACAGCGGGCGTACCAGCTTCGCATCGAAAACGAAGCGGCTCCGTAAGACCGGAAAGAACTTGAAGCAGAAGCCTAAAAAAGCGATCGCCGAAGCAAACCGCGCAGCCACCAACAAGAGCACGATTCCAGGAAGCCGTATCCCAAGCGGTATGCCAAGCACCGGAAAGAGGAATACGGAAGCATTCGCAGGAATTTTTATGTAGTTGATAACTCCGAATTGCTGGCCGGCCTCGAGCATTCCTCGCAAAGAGTTGCTGGCGACAACCACAGGCAAAGAAGCGGCAAGGATGAGGAGCACACTCTTGGTTTCTGCGAGTTGTGCCGGAGAAATCTTCAGTATCTTGTCTACGAGGGCGGGAGTAATCGCCGACAATAGCAGAGCGACGACCACGCCAAAGGTCATCTGCGTAAGCAAGGAAGTCCAAAATAATCCAGGCAAGCTGCGGGTGTCACCGCGGCCCAGGCATTCTGCCACGTATTTGGTGGTGGCGCGTCCGAGGCCAAGATCGAACTGCCCTGCATAACCAAGCAATGTCCAGGTAATAGAGAGGATACCGAAGCGCTCCACACCCAGGTAACGCAACAGCCAGGGTATAGTTACCACACCAATCAACAGAGGCAAACCCTGGCCGACAAGATTGATGACCCAATTTCTGGAGATCAATCTTCCTGTTATTTGCTTCTGGTCCATGAGTTATTTCGAAGGGTATCCATTGTTCGTGGCTACTGCCTCCAAGACCATTCCATTCGTTTTGCGATCATTGCGGCTGTTGCGCCAGTTCACCCTGGGGAGCAACAACGTGGGATCTACTCTTTGCTGATACTGAATCGCGATGTTTAGCATGGAATCCAGCAGAGACTCAGAGAGCAGATGCGGCCGCAACCCGAGGTCAGTGAGTTTCGTATGCTTGGCGTTGTAATAGTGTTCTTCGGCTTCCACGCGGGGATCGGGAAGATGGTCGATGCTCACATTCAGTCCTAGCTTTTTGCCGGCCGTCTGCACCATTCTGGCCAGCTCCAGCACCGAGAACTGCTCAGTAAACTGGTTAAACACTCGAAATTCGCCGGGGCCCGCGGGGTGCAGGCAGGCTAGCTCAATGCAGCGCACGGTGTCGCGAATGTCAAGGAAGCCGCGTGTCTGGCCTCCCTTTCCATACACGGTGATGGGATGGCCGATGGCTGCCTGCACGCAGAAACGGTTAAGCGCCGTCCCAAAAACTTCATCATAGTCAAAGCGGTTGACCAACGATTCGCCCAAAGCCACTTCATCGGTCACCGTGCCATAGACCACGCCCTGATTCAGGTCAGTTGCCCGCAAGCCCCAGATCTTGCAGCAAAAAGCAATGTTGTGACTGTCGTGGACCTTAGAAAGATGGTAGAAGGAGCCAGGCTGCTTGGGAAACGGAAGCAGGTCTTCGCGTCCGTTATGCTGGATCCTGATGAAGCCCTCTTCAATATCGATATTGGGAGTGCCATATTCTCCCATGGTGCCCAGCTTTACCAAGTGACACTCGGGCTGAAATTCCTTGATGGCAAAAAGCACGTTCAAGGTGCCAACGACATTATTCACCTGGGTGAACACCGCATGTTGCCGGTCGATCATCGAGTAGGGGGCGGCGCGTTGTTCGGCAAAATGCACCACGGCTTCCGGTTCGAAGGCTTTGAATATCGAACCCAGAAAATCGTAATCGGTCACATCTCCCACAAAAGACTCGATGGTTTTTCCGGTAAGGCCAGCCCATGAACGGAGTCGCTCGGGAAGCGGAGCGATGGGCGTGAGCGTCATTGCGCCCAGTTCATGGTCCCAAAGGCGGCGAAGAAAGTTATCGGCAATCGCTATTTCGTGTCCCTTGCGCGAGAGATAGAGGGCCGTAGGCCATCCACAATAACCATCGCCTCCCAAAACCAGTATTCTCATTGAACAGTTTCCTCCGCCGAAATTGGTTCAAAACAAGATAGTTAACCAACTGTAAACCATTGTACTGCAATCGGTTATATAACCCACAACCGGTCCCAGAGTTGTAATATTTCAGGGGACATGGACCGATGAGGGATTTCTAGATAGGCGCAATCGTCCAACGTTTCAGGAACGTTCGCCCGGCCCCACACCAACATCGCCGCTCTTACCCCTAGCGGATAAATAGAACTTAAACAATTGTAAATGGGCGGCATATTGCGAGTCCTCTTTGGCGCGCTCTACCGCCTCCATGACAAACACCGCGATGATCGCGGCCAGCAACGCGAGCACCACGATCACGATTCCAATCAGTGAGCGGATGAGCCAATCGCGGAGTTGGACTTCAGGTCTTACCGCCTTATCGACGACCTGGATAATGGCCGCGTCTTTGGCTTCATCAATTCGCGCGACCTCGTACTGCTTGATCAATAACTCGAAAAGGGCCTCGCGATACTTGAGTTCGCGCAGCCGCCGGAGGTATTCCAGGCCCGCGCCTGGCACTTTCGCCAGAGGAACATCAGCCACCGAAGTGCCACTTTGGCCGCGCTCGAACCGTCCGAGTTCGCCGCGTAACGCCGCGAGTTCGTGTTGCGAACGCACCAGGTCCGGGTTCTCTGGGGTAGCAAACGATCGCATCGACTCAACTTCCGCCTCTTTGGCCGCTACCTGGGCGCGCAAGCCCATGTAGGCCTCGATCATGGCTTTCGCCTGGCTGTCGAGTTGAAGCATTCCCGTAGTCTCCTGGGTCTGCTTCAAGGCAAGTTCGGCCTTAGTGAGTTCCTCGCTTGTATTTTGTACTTCGTGCTCAAAGAAGATCCGCCGCCGACCGGCCTCGGTCACGGCCAGCGTTTGCGTGAGCTGGCGGAGTTCGTCAACGTAACCATTCGCCAGCGTGGCTGCCCTTTCCGGGTCCCGGTCGCGCACTGCGACCGAGATCACGCCTTCTTTGCCTGCCTGTATCTCTGTCTGTGCCTCCAGCCGTTTCCGGGTATCAACCAGTGTTTTCTCCCCGTAGACCTGCATCAGGGAATAGGTTTTGATCAGGTCGTCGGCTATCGTGCGGCTCTTCAGCAGTGCGATGTAGAGATCGCTGTTGGAATGTATTCCGACATCTTTTCCGGCCAGAGCGGCCAGAGGCCCCAACTGGTTCAGCATGGCGGTCGCAATCGACTGGCTCTGCTGGGGAGGCATAATCCGCGTGCTGGCCTCATATTTTGTCGGTAGAAAAACAGCAATGACGACCCCCGCCAACACCCCGAGCAGCAAACACTTGAAGATGAAGCGTTTGTGTTTCGCGAGGACGATCAGAATCTCCAGCATTCGAAACTCCGAGGACTGCTGGCCTGAAAATTTTGACGGTTCTTCTAAACGGAGCCCTGAGCCCGTTTCTTGTCTACTTTCCACCGGTTACCTTCTCGAAAGTATATTTCGCATGGAATACTAAGGACCAACTATATCGTACAAACGCATGTTCCAGTAGAGCTTTGCTTACGGCAGCCGACGCACAGAGCTGGATCTTTTCAAGCTTTCAGCGATGAGAAACGCTCGCGTCTCTTCTCAAATATTGCCGCTCAAAGTACTCTCGGTACTCTCCATTCAGAATCTCTTCCAGCCAGGCGGAGTTGGCCTGATACCAAGCAATGGTCTCCTCAAGTCCGCGGTCAAAAGCCCATGCGGGTGTCCATCCCAAAGCCTCTTTTAGCTTCGAGCAATCCAATGCATACCGGCGGTCATGCGCCAGGCGGTCGGCGACAAACTTCAGCAGGTCTTCTGATCGCCCCAAAGCATTTAAGATTTTGCGCGCTACGCTGATGTTCTCCAGTTCGCATTCACCGCCGATGTTGTAGACCTCCCCTTCCCTGCCATGGCGCAAAATTAAATCGAGGGCCTGGCAGTGGTCTTGAACATGGATCCAGTCGCGGACCTGCCTGCCATCGCCGTAAACTGGCAAATGTTGATTGGCCAGCGCCCTGGAAATCATCAATGGAATGAATTTTTCAGGAAATTGGAAGGGACCATAATTATTCGTGCATCGAGTCACGATCGCCGGAAAACCGTGGGTCTTCACCGCCGAGAGGACCAAAAGGTCCGATGCAGCTTTGCTGGCAGCATAAGGACTCGTGGGGGCGAGCGGAGAAGACTCGCTGAACTTTCCTTCCCAGCCGAGGCTTCCATACACCTCGTCGGTGCTCACATGCACGAAGCGGGAAACACTGCGCGCGCGGCAAGCCTCCACCAGCCGCCAACTCCCCTCGACATTGGTCTTGACGAATGGCAAAGCATCCTCAATGCTGCGGTCAACATGACTTTCAGCGGCAAAGTGGACAATCGCGTCGCAGCCTGTAGCAACCTCTGCCATTGCCGGGTCAGCTATATCCATGCGGACGAACCGGCAGCGCGGATCGTTGAGCGCCTCCTTTAAATTAAGAAGGTTTCCGGCGTAGGTTAGCTTGTCTACGACAACAATCTGATCGGTGGGATGATTTCTGAGCACGTGGTGCACAAAGTTCGAACCGATGAATCCTGCGCCACCAGTAACTAAAATCTTCACACCTTCAACCCTGCATGCGCGGTGGACGTTGTTTCAGCCTCGATCAATATTTTTTCCCGCACCATATTGCTGGCCCGCCACAGCGACTCAAAGGTGCCAGCATCGGTCCACCAGCCTTCCAGTACGTCGTAGGCAAGCTGGCCCTCTCGAAGGTAGGAATTATTGACGTCGGTAATTTCATATTCTTTGCGGCCTGAGGGTTTGAGATCGCGGATGCGGTCGAAGACTGTCCAGTCGTAGAAGTAAATCCCGGTTACGGCATAAGGAGAGGCCGGGACTTTGGGCTTTTCCTCGATCCGTATGATCTTTCCATCTTCAAACACCGGGACTCCAAAACGCTCCGGATCGGGCACTTCCTTCAATAGGATTCTCGCTCCGTGTTCCTGCTGCTCAAACTGCTTCGCGGCCTGCTTGATGTCGCCTTCGATAATGTTGTCTCCAAGGACCACGCATATCTTTTGCTCACTGGCAAAATGCTCCGCTAAGCGCAAAGCATCGGCAATCCCGCTCTCACCTTCCTGGTAAGCGAAATTGAGCTGGTGCAACCCAAAGTCTTTTCCATTTCTCAAGAGGCGCAGGAAATCTCCAGCGCTGCTGCCACCGGTGACGATCAGAATGTCGTCGATTCCGGCATCCACTAATATTTGCAGAGGATAATAGATCATCGGCCGGTCGTAGATCGGCAGCAGATGCTTGTTGGTTACTCGCGTCAGGGGATACAGACGCGATCCAGTTCCTCCCGCCAGCACGATACCTTTCATTCGCCCTCCCCTAGCTTCAAGATCACTACATTAATTCTAGACGGTTAGTTTTTAATTTTGGCAATTCTGGCACTTTTGGCAATTTTGGCAATTCGCTCATGGGAACAACACTTTAGCTGCCGCTGCGCCAATCACAAATTGACCTATGACCAAGGTCCAGTCTTTGAATCCTCGCAGGGTGGCGCCTTTATCGAGCTTTTCAGGCACTACAATCGTATCTCCAGGCATAAGCCGCAGATTGTTGAAGCTGAGTCCAATCAATCGGTTGAGGTCTTGGCGGCTTACCGTGGAGCCATCAGCCCGAATAACGAATGTACGGGCCTTGTCTCCACTGCGCTTGGTCCCCCCTGAAAGGCGTACGTAGTCATTCACGGTCTTGCCCGGCTTAAGAATAAAAGCATTGTTGTTATAGACAGCGCCAATCACGTTGACGACCGCCGGACGAAATGGAACCAAGAGCCGATCGCCATCTTCCAATACCAGATCGGGCAACTGGTCCACATTGTTGGCGCTCGGCTTTACTTCGAGGACGATTCGTCCTGTGGCCCTCAGTTGGCGCAGCTTGTCCAGAAGCCGGCGCTCTCCCTCTTGTGACTGGCGTTCTGCTACAGCTTCTTCGCCGCTCAGGCTTCGTTGCGCTGAGGCATTTCGCTCGATAGATTTCTCCAGGTCATTGATATATTCATCCAACCGTCGTTGCTGATCTTCACGAGTCGAGTCGCGCGTGAATTCAGAACCGTAAAGATAGGCTTGAGGGGTAATGCCTCCCACGCGCTTGACCAGGTGGCGCAACGTCTCTCCGGGATTGACTTGGTAAACACCAGCCGAGCGGAATTCCCCTTCAAGACGCACAAATTTTGCTTGCTGCCCAATGGGAACCTGCATGTCTGCTTGAGAAAAGATGGTGAGCACATCTCCCGGCATCAGCGCAAGGTTCTGGCCGTCATCTCCCTCGATGGCCTTCCCTAGATTGAATGGCAATAGATGAAAGGTAAGGTCAGCGGGATTCAGGCGCTGGATGACGGCATATTCCCAGTTAATTTCCGCCGAAGAACGTTTGATCTCATTCTTAAGCTCTTCCTCTTTGATTCTTTGCAGTTCGGTCCGCCCCAGATGACTAGAGTCAGACGGCGTGGAGCCGGTATCGCCTGCGGCTTCTGCCTGGCCGCCCTGGAGCGCCCGGGCGCGGGCAAGAACATCTGCAGACTGGTTCGAACTTAAGTTCTGGTTGGTTGTTCCGGATGGAGATGCCGAAGAACCCTTATTGTCTTGCGTCGAAGGCGTGGCGTTTCGCGAAGGCTGGGGTCGCTTGAGCTCTTCCGCCAGCCGGAAGCTTTCACTCGCGAGATTCAATGCAAGTTTGTTCTGGCGTTTCCAGTACTCGTAAGGAACCAGAAAGTCGCGGTTGGGAATCAGGTCTTTCACCTTCATGCCATCGCGCCAAGGGTAGCGGCCGGGCACCGCTACGTTGCCGCGCAAAGTGACCGCGTTCTCGAATTTAGGCGAGATGTGGAGGAAGCGAACCACATCGCCGTCTTGCAACTCTCTTTTAAATCCATCAGCAGAGAGTGAAAATTCTTCCGCGGTGCGTGTGTGGCGCTCGTCAATGCGTTCTATGATGGCCCGCTGTCCCGCAGCCGTAGTCGTCAATCCCCCAGCGAATGCGATCACGTCGCCCAGGCTGTCATGGTCTTTCAATTCAAAGATGGAGGGAAGATTAACGCTTCCTGCCAGGGCTACTAGCCGCCCCACCGGAGGCACGTAAACTACATCTCCCGGCAGCAATTGAGCGTCTTTGGACTTGTCGCCATTGGCGATCAAATCATAAAGGTCGAAGCTGGTAACCACCTTGCCATTACGCTTTAACTGAATGCGGCGCATCGATCCTCGTTTGGAAGGACCACCGGAGGCAAAAAGCGTATTCACCAGGGTACTCAACGAACTAACGGTATATGATCCAGGACGCCTCACCTGCCCGACAACAAAGACCTGGATCGAGCGCAACCGCCCCATACTTACATTCAATTCAAAATTCTTAAAGACTCGGCTTATCGACGCCCGAATATGATCGTTCAGTTGATCGTAGCGCACCCCGGCAACGCTGATGGCGCCTACTTTAGGAATGTAGATAGAGCCAGTGCGATCAACGACAGCGCGGTAGTTGACCTCAATCTGCCCCCAGGCCCGAATGAGCAGCTCATCGCCAGGGCCAATCAGGTAGTCGGGCGTAACTGGAACACGGTCCAGAGGGGCGAAGGTCGACAGGACATCTTCGAACAGATCGTGTCCGAAAATATTCAAACCATACCCGAGAGAACTGGCTACGAATTCCTGGAACTCGATATCCGGCTCGGGCGGCAGAGGCGGCAAAGGCCGCAAATTCATCAACTCTTGATTCTGGAATTCGTGCTGCTGCTCCAGGATTTCCTGCCCAGGAGGCACATTGGTAATCTGCGTCGGGTCAGGACGAATCTGGCGCGGCAGGTTGGGCACTTGTCCCATTCCCGGCTGCGAAGGATTTTCCTGGGTCTGCCCCGGCTGTTGTTGTTGAAGAAGGCGTGGATCTATCGTCTGCGACAACACAGACATCTGAACGGCGAGAAGAAAGCAAAGAATAATAAAGGTTGGCTTAGGCAAAATGATCCGGTCCAGTAACAAAATCGTTATAGGGATTCTTAAATGGCCCTCAGCATATCAAAGGGATTTCGGATGTTCCCAAGAATTGTAACCTTAAAGCCAGCTTGGCAGCCACGTATCAACGGGGCAAATTGCGTCAAACACGGTACGGGAGCCCTCCCACGCCACGTTCAAGGGGTTGGATGAAAGTACCCAGTCGATATCCCTTCCCGAAAACCAATTCGCACTTGGGCAAGAAGTGTATGGCGTCCAAGGAGCTCGCGGGTAATATTGTGCTCACTGAAAGCTACCTCACAGTGAAACCGCGTTCCAAGGATTTCCAAATCCACTTCGTGAATCCAGGCGGTGAGCTGGCCCGCCAAACTGACTAGATGTTCATGCCGTCCCGCAGTAAGATCAAGGCCTATTGAAGCAGCCCGCTTGCCGTTAAAAAAACAGTAAGTCGCACCAGTATCGATAATGGGGAGTAAATCTTCTTCGCCCTTGGGCCCGATGAGTGTCACAAGTAATGCCGGAAACAGGCCGTTTTCTAATTCTCTATATTGAAACTCCTGGGAAAAATCAACGAGTGGACTCATATTCCCATAAAGGCTCCATTTTCCTTGAAAGGCACAAAGATTATGAATGGCCTCTTGATGCCTTTTTGAGTGGCGATGTGCCGAGCCTTCTCATAATCCGTATCATTGGCGACCAACTCATCTTTTTCGAGGACAATCCACTGCCCGCCATAAAAGTCGGCTAAGTCTTTGTGTCGTGCGAGCCAACTCATCTCCATTTGCCTATGTGATGGGTCCAACCCGAGTTCCGGTCGCGCTTGACCGACTGGCGGCGTTGCTCCTGGTTGAATTCCGTTTCGTTCAACCTTGATCTTAATGTGAGGGGTCTCAAGGTCGCTCAGAGCACGACTTAGCGACTCATGAGCAACCATTCTTGACATTGCTTGCCCAAAATCAAAAAGAGCTTGCTTGCAAGCGGATAACAAAGCACTCTTATCGTTGGCGGCTGGCGCCGGTATCAACTTCTCTAAAACCAAGAAGACTGATGTTAGCGCGTAATCAAACCGGGTTGCTGCATGGAACCAGTCAACCAATTTGGTTAGTTGCTCAACTGTTAGTTCATCGTTTTGGATCGTTGTACCGCCCGCTGCTTGAAATAGAGCCCGAACAATTTTTATGTAGTCACGGACTATTGCAGAGATCAACTCTGGCCCCATGTCCATCTCACGAGCAGTCCTCATTAAGGGATTAAGCAGATCAAGAAGCACTTGCTCATAGAAGCTAAGCACATCTTCCTTTGTCACGAAAATATTGAACAGTCGAGTGTTCAGGTATAAGCGGAAAGGTTCAAAATCCTTTGAAAGTTTGTCAAAACGACCGAAGAAACTGCCTTCCCTTGGCTGGCTCAAAAGAGGTACGAAACACTTCTGCACAATGTCTTCAACAAATGGCAGGAGCCTTCTTAAGAACAACGCTTGTTCTGGCAGATGATCCTGTTCGCAAGTGTCAGCGAGGGCACCAAGCGTGTAGGGTGTCAAAACGGGTGCGATGCCAACAGGAGCAGTCGCCATGCAATTATCATATCACTTGGAAATCAACTGATCCCTGCTATCCCCGCTGAGTCGCCGGCTGCTGTTGGGTCATGCAATGGATTGCACCCAGCCCCCAGATGAAGTCTCCGCAATAGATGCCGACTACTTCCCGCTGGGGAAAAAGGCGAGCAACAATTTCCAGGGCGATCCGATCATTCGGGTCGTTGAAAGTCGGAACCAGAACCAGATCATTGGCAATATAGAAGTTGGCATAGCTGGCAGGCAGGCGACGGCATTTGAAGACGATGGGCCGGGGCATCGGCAACTCAACGATGTTCAATTTGTTGCCATTGCTCCGCAGGCGGCTCAGGTTGTCCTGAAGCGGCCGGTAGTTGGCATCACGACGGTTTGTCTCTGTGACGGCTACGATTGTGTCGGCGGAAACAAAGCGAGCAATGTCGTCCACATGGCCGTGAGTATCGTCGCCAGTAATTCCTCGTCCCAGCCAGATGACTTGATCGATCCCCAAGTAGTCGAAGAATATCTTTTCTAGTTGCCGGCGAGAAAAGCCAGGATTGCGTTGCTGGGTCTTGCTTAAGAGACATTCTTCAGTCGTCAACATCAGGCCCTTGCCATTTACGTCGATGCTGCCCCCTTCCAGCACCACGCGGACTGAGCTTTGACCTGGAAATACCGGGACAAATTGATCCACTCGGGTATACGCGGTAATTAGCTCTGGCAGCCGGGCATCATGCTTCCAGTCGGAATATTTGGCCCATCCATTGAAGCGCCAATTGGTGGTCGCCAGCCGGTCTTTGATTGTGCTGCGGGGCGTATCTCGGCAAATAAAAATCGGTCCAGAGTCGCGCAGCCATACTCGGTTCGTAGGCCATAGATGAAACCTGATTCGCTGTGAATTCACATCGCTGGTTTTAAGTGCCTTTTGGGCTTCGTTTTTTTCTTTCTTGCTGGCAACGATGATGTTTACATCTTCCAGGCGGCTGAGATAACGGACAATCTCCACATAGACCCAGGGAATTGCCTCAAACTTTCCCGGCCAGTCGCTGCGGTTATGCGGCCAGGCGATCCAGGTGGCTTCGTGTGGCTCCCATTCGGCCGGCATTCGATAGCCCAGTTCACGCGGCGTATTAAAGTTCATAAGAAAGGCAAATTGCAGCGTTCGCAGATAAGCGCATGGTTGGAGAGCTTAGAATCCAACAGCCCGAATTACCGCTCCGGCGAGGCCGCCTCCAATCAGTGGTCCCAACACGGGCACGAGCGCGTAGCTCCAATCCGACGATCTTTTTCCTGCAATGGGCAGCACAGCATGAGCGAGGCGCGGGCCAAAGTCGCGGGCGGGATTGATGGCGTAACCAGTCGTTCCGCCCAGGGAGAGTCCGATGCCCCACACCAGGGCAGCCACAAGAAACGGCCCCAACCCTGATGCGAGGCCCCCAGCGGCAATCGACTTGGAGAAGATCGCCCCCAGCACCAGAACCAGGACGAATGTTGCTACGATTTCGCTCAGCAAGTTCACAGCGAATTTACGTATGGCCGGGGCGGTGCAGAAACATGCCAGCTTCAAGTCAGCTTCTTCGGTTTCCTTCCAGTGAGGCAGGTAATGCAGCCAAACAAAAATTGCTCCGGTAAACGCTCCAAGAAGCTGGGCGGCGATATAGGGCCCCAATTTTGCAAATTGACCTGACGACACTGCAGAACCAAACGTTACCGCCGGATTCAAATGAGCGTCGGTGCTGCCACAAGCAATGGCGGTGAAAACACCCGCCATAACCGCAAAAGCCCAACCGGCGGTGATCACGATCCAACCGGAGCCTTCAGCTTTCGAGCGCTTAAGCAGAACGCCTGCCACTACGCCATCGCCCAACAACACCAGAATGAAGGTACCCATGAACTCACCAAAGAAGCTTGACGACATCAATACCCCCCTTTGAATTGCCATAATTGCCATAATTTTTAATTGCCATAATTAGTAAATCCGAAAGTGCCTGATAGCTTGTAGTGCAAACTTACAACTTCAATTTTGGCAATTATGGCAATCATGGCAATTATGGCAATCTCCTAACTGTTCCAGTCGAAAGATTTAGTTACTGCCCGCTTCCAAAGCCTATACATCTCTTCCCTTGTTTCCTGCGGCAGATTCGGACGCCAGGTGTGGTCCATGGCCCAGTTGGCGCAGAGATCAGCTAGATCTTTGAAGTAGCCAATTGCTAGTCCAGCCGCATAAGCCGACCCTAGCGCGGTTGTGGCGTCCCGCGTGACCGGACGCACAACCGGCAGATTCAAGATGTCGGACTGGAATTGCATGAGCAGATCGTTCTCGACCATGCCTCCGTCCGTACGCAATACATCGAGTTTGATATTTGAATCTTTCTCCATCGCCTCCAGGACATCACGGGTCTGAAAGGCGGTTGCTTCAAGTACGGCCCGCGCCAAGTGGCCTTTATTTGCATAGCGTGTGAGCCCCGCAATTACGCCACGCGCGCTGTCCTTCCAATAGGGCGCATAAAGACCAGAGAAGGCGGGAACGAAATAGACTCCTCCGTTATCGTTGACCGTTCGCGCCAGTGCCTCGATTTCAGAGCTTTTTTGGATGAGGCCGAGATTATCGCGCAGCCACTGCACTAAAGCCCCGGTGATGGCGATACTTCCCTCCAGCGCGTATTGGGCGGGCTGGTCGCCAAACTTGTAAGCCAGGGTGGTGAGCAGGCCATGATTGGATTGCACCAGGCGGCTCCCGGTGTTCATAAGCAGAAAGCAGCCGGTTCCATAAGTATTCTTGGCCTCTCCCGGTTGAAAGCAGGTCTGCCCCACTAGGGCTGCTTGCTGGTCCCCAAGGATACCTGCGATCGGGACATCCTTGAGCGCAGCCTCTTTGACTTGGCCATAAACCTCACTGCTGGAGCGAATGCGTGGCATCATCGCCTCAGGAATTCCGAAGGCACTCAGAATCTCCCGATCCCAGGTCAGAGTCTCCAGGTTCATCAACTGAGTACGACTGGCGTTGCTCACGTCGGTGACGTGAATGCCTCCGTTTGCGCCTCCAGTCAGATGCCAGACCAGGAATGTATCGATGTTGCCGAACAGCGCGTCTCCAGACTCGCCAAGCTTACGGACGCCCGGAACATTTTCGAGAATCCAACGAAGCTTCAGCCCGCTAAAATAAGTGGTCAGCGGCAAACCGGTCTTGCTGCGGAAACGGTCCTGCCCGCCGTTCTTTGCAAACTCAGTCACGGTGTCGGCAACACGGGTATCCTGCCAAACCAGGGCATTCGCCAAGGGCTTACCGGTCTTGCGGTCCCACACAACCGTAGTTTCCCGCTGGTTGGTAATTCCTATGGCTGCCAAGTCGGTCGGACGAAGTGACCGCTTTTGCATCGCCTCACCAATCACCTCCTGAGTTCGTCGCCAGATTTCTTCCGGGTCATGCTCCACCCAGCCCGGCTTAGGATAGATCTGCTCATGCTCTTTTTGGGCTATCGATACAATACGCCCAGAGCGGTCGAACACGATGAAGCGGGTGCTGGTCGTCCCCTGATCAATTGCGCCGATATAGCTTGCCAAATTGTCTCTCCTAACTTTTGCGGCTCTTTGGTTGCGTGGTTCGACCCCTACAGGCAGGTCCGCTCAAAATTCCTGGGTCATTTTTGAACGCAACAGATTAGCACGAGCATTCAGAGCACAGCAGGGCGGCAAGCAAGACCCTCAACGCCGATGCCACAAGTTGGACTGCTCAAATAGAACAGTGTCTAACACTTTCCGGAAAAGTGTTATCTGGCGTCAAATTCATGGTCTATAAGGGGTTGGTTTTCCCTTGTGGCCTTCGCGTCCTTTGCGGTGGAGTTTTCTTCCTACAATGCACTAAAAATGATGCAATTAGTCGAGACACCTACGTTTGTGGGGCTAGGTTGCCTGCTATGACCGGTGAATTGCCGCTTATATCAATCGAGCGGCGTTCTGTCCTTGCTGCACGATTCCCAAAATGGCCCACTTAATCCTGGTTACACAACTCGGACTTAGCGAAATTGTCCTATTTTTGTAAAAATTTAAGCCAAATGCTTCAAATCACACGAAGCTCTCTTAAAATACACTCAGAAACCCGAGTCGAGTTATGAGTGAATATTTTAGAAGTTCGGAAATCCCTTCCGTCTCGGGTAGGGTGCCTTCGCGCGATGGGCCTAGCGAACTTGAGGAAGACAGTCGAACTTGCTGGGAAATGCCTCCTGTTTATTTCTACAGTAAGCATCCACTGGTCGCGCGAATCATTAAGCAGGCTCTGCTCTCGGACCCGAACCTGCGTCCCGTGGTAAAGCCGATGCCCAGAAATCCTGGGTTCTTGGAATCATCAGTACACCCGCCGATCATGGTTCTCGATACCTGTTCGGTAAACAACTGGCCCGACTTCCTGGTAAAGTGGTTTTCTGCAGGCCATCGAGCTGTTGTTTTATTGTCCCCGGAATTGGCCAACCGATCGGAACAGGTCAATGTGTTGTATCTCGGTGTCTCCGGTATTGTGTCCTTTTCCTCGAATCTGGAAGAAGAATTGCCGCAAGCCATCCACTCCGTCGTGCGAGGCAGGATGTGGGTCAGCCGGGATACCTTTCACGAGTATGTGAAACAAACCAACTTGCTCTTAACTCGGTCGTCGCGCGAAACTCACGGCCTGACGGCACGCGAAGAACAAATTCACAAGTTTCTGGTCCAGGACTTTTCCAACAGGCAAATTGGCGCGATTTTGGGAATTTCAGAACGGACCGTCAAGTTCCATGTTTCCAGAATTCTGCAAAAGAAACAGGTCAAAAACCGGCAAGCATTGATCGGAATCGTAAGCCAAGCGGCCGGTTTTTGAGTATCCAGCATCCCTTTCTTCAGTTGTCTTTCTGCCTAACTCCAAGGATTGCTTTCTATTTCTATTCGATGTACGATTATTCGCTTTTTATTCGCTGTACTTGCAGGTACTGAAACCACGCCCGGGAAAATGGAGAGGACAGTTGTTCGCGCGCCAGATGAATTGTATATATGGCCTCCAGTTTCTCAGTATCTGTCTTCTTTTTTATAACGAGGGGTTTATGGGGTTCGCATTAGTACGAGATTCCTGGTATGCAATTCAGGTCAAGTTTAATCACGAAATGTGGGTTGCCTCTGTACTGCAATCAAAGGGATATGAAACATTCGTTCCCGTATACAAAAGCAAACGCCGTTGGGCAGACAGGCTTAAGGTTCTAGACCGGCCGCTGTTTCCAAGTTATGCATTCTGCCGGTTTGACCCTGAGATTAAATATACGATTGTTAGTACTCCCAATGTCACCAGAATCGTGGGGTTCGGAAAGAATCCCGTGCCGGTCGATACCGCGGAGATTGACTCTCTAAAAATTGCCATGATCTCGGGTCACTCTTGTGTGCCCCACCCTGTTCTTGAGATCGGCCAGAAAGTCAGAGTGGTAGATGGCCCGCTGACAGGAGTCAAAGGCATCATGTTGGCGGAGGCCAGGAAAAAACGCATTGTTATTTCTGTGGCGCTGGTCCAAAAGGCGGTGGCAGTCGAAGTCGATGCGAACTCCGTAGTCGTAGATAACGCGGCTTGAGTTGTAAGACTTCCGCCAGAGTTGGTCCTGTAGCATTCAAGGCGCGGCCGATCATGACAACTCGCAACCAGCCAATCCGTTGCGCAGCACGGTGATCATGAGCTTGCACTGATCATGTTGTCACTTACTTTACAACAAGGAATCGGGGTGATTTCGGACTCAAGCTTGATCCATGCTGTTTAGGAGGTGCCAACGTTGGACACTGAAATATTCAGCGCCGGAGGCGCGTCAATACATTAGCCCAGGGTGAAACGAAGTGGAACCCTGGGAAAAGGTCCGAACAGATACATAAGCCCCAGCGGGGCACATCACTCTTTTCTGGTGAGATGGAGAAGAGTTAGCAGGGCTAGGTTGATGAGAAGATGAGAAGATGAGAAACGCGTTCTTTGCGGTTTCCACCTTCCCAACAGTCCAACTTGACAAAACCCTTCAAGGGAAGTAAGGTTAATGCGTTATGCAAGCTTCTAGCCAGACGATGTGTATGTGTTGCTGTTGTCAAGCGACCGGCGTGTCTCTGGCTGACCGTGCTGTAACCTAAAACGCAATCATAAAGTTTAGGAAACGGGCCCATCGCCAGAGAAAAGCGATGGGCCTTTTGCTTTTTATCACTGAACTCAAACAGGAAGATCGAATATGAGCGTAGAAGCACAACCTAAAGAAACCAAGGCACAGCGGGCTGAGAGGCTCAAGTCGGTCAAGAATCCCTGGGAATGCCTGGACGAAATACGCAATTTTGCGCGGCACGGCTACAGTTCGATTCCCGATGAATGGATTAAAACCTATCTCCGTTGGTGGGGAGTCTATACGCAGGGCGATGGCGTAGGAGCAGTGGGCGGAACGGGCGGTGAAGGCAAAGCACTCCCTTACTTCATGGTAAGAATCCGCCTTTCCAACGGAATCATTCGTTCCAGCCAGCTTCGGGCGATTGCCGATCTTACAGAAAAACACGCACGCGGCATTGCGGATATCACCGTTCGGCAAAATATTCAGTTGCACTGGGTAACCATCGAGGCTCTGCCGGAAATCATCGATTCGCTGGTGAGCAACGGGCTTACAACCATGTCTACCTGCGGAGACGTTACCCGCAACATCACGGGCTGCCCTTTGGCTGGCGTGGATGCTGATGAGATTTGCGATGCTTCGCCCCTGGTCTTGCAGGCCACGGAATTTCTCGTCGGTAACCCTGAGTTCTACAACCTGCCCCGAAAATACAAGATCAGCATCAGCGGTTGCCGCGACTGGTGCGCGTATCCGGAAATCAATGATGTGGCTTTCACTCCTGTGGTGCGCGGAAGCGAAGTCGGCTTCTCGTTGCGCGTGGGCGGCGGACTTTCCACCGATCCCCATCTGGCTGTGCGTCTGAATGCTTTTATTCGTTGGGAACAGGTGTTGCCGGTACTCAAGGCGGTCACAGAGGTGTTCCGTGAGGCCAGTTGCTTGCGCGAGAACCGTGAACGTGCCCGGCTGAAGTTTCTGTTCTTGCAACATGGGTGGACGGCTGAATCATTCCTGGCCGAAGTCGAGAAAAGACTAGGATTTGCGCTTGATCCAGCAGAGCCCGAACAGGTACCAGCAGATATTTTCCGCGATCACACTGGCATTCGTCCTCAGCTTCAACCTGGGCTTTTCTATGTGGGAGCGTCGGTTCTGCGAGGAAGACTCACGCCTGAGCAGATGCGAGTCGCAGCCAACCTCGCCGATCGTTACGGTACCGGCGAACTTCGCACCACCAATACTCAAAACCTGGTGATCATCAATGTGCCGCGAGGCAAGGCGCAAGCTTTGGCGCTTGAACTGGAACTCGCCGGGCTGCACGTAGGGGCTTCGCCTTTCTGGCGCGGCGCGGTCGCCTGTACCGGTTCGGAGTTTTGCAAGCTGGCAATTACCGAAACCAAAGCGTTTACACGCTGGCTTGTGGAAGAGATGGAGGATCGCTTGCCTGCCTTCGACCAGGAATTAAGGCTCAACGTTACTGGCTGCCCCAACAGTTGCGGACAGCATCGCTTGGCCGACATTGGACTGGAAGGGAAAAAGATCAAGGTCAACGGCCAAATCGTTGATGCCTATTACTTCTGCCTGGGCGGCTCCGTGGGCCAGCACGCCGCATTTGCGCGCCCCGTGGGTTATCGCTGCGCTGGCTTTGAAGTGCCGGAAGCGATTGAGCGCATTTTGCGCAATTATCTCGACTTGCGCGATCCGGGGGAGAACCTGCGTCAGTTCTTTGCGCGGCATTCAGAGACTGAATTGCGGTCTTTCCTGGCAGGTGAATTGTTGGCGGCAATGGCCCGCGACCCTTCTCCGGGCAAGCCACCACACGAAATAGAAGTGTATTGATGTGGAAGCCCGGACCTTAGAAGCCCCGGACTTGAGTCCGGGGAGAAGACTTGCTCAACGAGCGAGTTTTAGCCTTGGTGGTAAACGATGCTGATGATCTTGCAAATCACGATGTGTTGTATGCGCGCCGGACCGGTGTAAGGCAAATGTATTTTGTCTTACCGGCCCAGACAAAAGTTCTGGGCTTTCTTATTTTTGGGGGATGTTGCGATGAACTTTGACCAAATCGAAATCGTTTCCGAGACATGGAAGCCGCAAGAGGTCTTGCGCTGGGGCTTTGAGCGCTTTGGAAACTCCATAGCGCTCGCCTCAAGCTTTGGTGCGGAAGACGTCGTTTTAATCGATATGGCTGCCGGCGTGCAGCAGCATTTCGAGGTATTCACTTTGGATACCGACTTTCTCTTTCCCGAAACCTACGATTTGATTAGCAGGATCGAGAAGAAATACGGAATTCAAGTGGAGCGTAGGCAGTCCCAACTGACTCCGCTACAGCAGGAAGAGCAGTTCGGTCCACAGCTTTGGAAGCGCAGCCCCAACCAGTGCTGCGATCTCCGCAAGGTCAAACCGTTAAAGGCAAAACTAGCGGAGCTTCAAGCTTGGATCACCGGCATCCGTAGAGACCAGACACCACATCGCCGCAATGCCGGCAAGATTGAATTTGATATCAACTTTGGGCTGGTGAAACTGAATCCCTTGGCCGATTGGACGTCGGTCCAGGTTTGGCAGTACATCCGCGAAAACCAGGTGCCTTATAACCCGCTCCATGAACTTGGCTATCCCAGCATTGGCTGCACCCATTGCACTCGGCCCGTTGCTCAGGGCGAAGATCTCCGCGCAGGGCGCTGGGCCGGATTGCAAAAGACCGAGTGCGGGCTGCACTTAAAGGAACAACCATGATTCTTTTTCCGATATTCCTGAAGCTCGAAGGCAAAAAAGTTTTGATTGTTGGCGGCGGTCAGATTGCCGAAGAAAAACTATTTGGCGTGCTCCGCTCAGCCACCGATGTAACTGTGATTGCTCCCCAGCTCAGCGAAAAGATTCAAGGCTGGGCAAAACAAGGGCTTTTGCATCACGAGGCCGGTGAGTATCGACCCGGCATGGTGCGTGAATACTTCCTGGTGATTGCCGCGACTGATTCCCAGGCAGTGAATCACGCTGTCTATCAGGAAGCCAACGAGGCCGGCATTCTTTGCAATGCGGTAGACGATCCCGAATATTGCGATTTCTATGCTCCCGCGGTGGTGAGCCGTGGCGAATTTCAGATTGCCATCTCCACCGGCGGCAACAGCCCGGCGCTGGCCCAGAAAGTGCGCAAAGAACTGGAGCAACAATACGGGCCGGAATACGAATCGTGGACCGGCTGGTTGGGACGGGTGCGCGCCGGCCTGCTCAATGTGTTGCCGCGTAGCGAAAGACGAAAAGAGCTGCTCCACCTGCTGGCTCATACCAAACCAGCGCCCATTAGCAACCAAAATTTAGGGAGGCAGATATGAGTGAATCAGCCTTAGCTGCAAGAATACGAGCGGTTTTGAAAGACCATCAGCGTGATGGCTTGAATGTGATTGGCAATGTGGACAAACTTGTGGTCCGCCTGGTCGAAGCGGTACACGATTGGGAAGACGAACAAGGAAAAGTTCAGCGGAGAAGTGCATAACTATGACAGGCAAAGTCTCGATTGTTGGGGCCGGACCAGGAGCAGCCGACCTCCTCACCATAAGGGCGGCATCTGTATTGCGAGCCGGAGATGTGATCTTGCATGACGATCTGGTGCCGCGAGAAATTCTCGAACTGGCCTCACCTCAGGCACAACTTGTGGGAGTTGGCAAACGCTGCGGAAGCCACTCCATCACGCAGGGGCAGATCAACGGTCTCATGATCTCGTTCGCGCGGGAGGGAAAATGGGTTATACGGCTGAAAGCAGGCGATCCGGGGGTATTTGGCCGCCTGGGCGAAGAATTAGAGGCCCTGCGCAATGCCAACGTTCCTTTTGAGATCGTTCCCGGCATCACTGCATCTGTAGCGGCGGCCTCGGCTGCGAGTCTCACGCTTACGGACCGCCGCGCAGCCTCAACCCTGGTGTTGATGACCGCTCATAACTGCCAGGGCAAGTCGCTTTCGCACACGCTCTTCGATCCACAGCACACGACTTATGCCATCTATATGCCTGGTCCCGATTACGGCAAAACGGTCGAGGAACTTTTGCAACTTGGCCTTACCGGGACCACCCCCTGCGCGTTGGTTTCTAATGCCTGCCGCAAGGAGCAGCAGGTCCGTTTTCTTTCGCTCTTCGAACTTCAATTCACCTCGCGAGTTGCCGCCCCGGCGGTGCTCATTGTGGGCGAGGTGGCACGGCCCGGCGTTTTTGAACAATCCACTTTACTCTTGGAGAAGATCAATGAATCAATTGGCAACACCGCCCAGGTTCCCGCGTATCAATGAACCGGCGCCCGACTTTCAAGCCAAGTCGACTCATGGCGTGGTCCGGCTCAGTGATTACACTAATAAAGGGAAATGGGTTTTGCTGTTTTCCCATCCGGCTGATTTCACCCCGGTTTGCACGACGGAATTTGTGGAATTTGGCCGTAACTATTCCGAATTTGAAAAGCGGAACGTGCAGCTCATCGGCGTTTCCATCGATTCGGTTTACTCCCATATCGCCTGGGCGCGCAATATCGAGCAGAACTTCAACGTAAAGATAGAGTTTCCAGTGGTCGCAGACCTCGACCAAAAGGTCGCGGCGAGTTACGGCATGGTGCATGAAGCCGTGAGTGATACGGCTGCGGTGCGGGCCGTGTTTGTGATTGATCCTAAGGGAATCATACGGGCAGTCTTGTATTATCCCTTGTCGTTGGGAAGAAACATTGCAGAGATCATACGTGTATTCGACGCGCTTCAAACCTCCGATGCCAACGCCTGCTCCACACCCGCAAACTGGGTGCCAGGCAAGCCAGTCATGGTCCCGCCACCGCTTTCCCAGAAAGACGCCGACGCACGAGTGCTCAACAACGGCGACCTCAAAGTAACCGATTGGTATTTTGCACAGCGCGATCTGGCCACTACAACAGCGAAATAAGTGAAACCATAACAGGGCACGACTTGAGCGTTTAGCCGGGAGCGAACGCCAGCGAGTGACCGGCTGCGGAGTCGTGCCCTGACACAAATCAACTCTGATAGTCCCTTTTTCGGCAAGCCCTTCAGCCCTGCTGCTGTCGATTGAAAATATTCCATCCCGAAAATCCCCAAACTTCTTTTAAACTCCTCTATCACGAAATCTGCGCCAATGCTGATGATCAAAAAAAGTCGAATCCAAGGCACAGGACTCTATACGAATCGTGCCATTCGCGCTCGCACTAAGATTGGCGAATACACTGGAGAGCGGGTCTCTTTGGCTGAAGCCAAACGGAGAACCAAAGGACAAAGACGAATTGCTATCGTCGAACTGAACGACAAAGAAGCCATCGATGGCAGCGTAAATGGTGGCCCTTTTCAGTTCATGAATCACTCATGCGATCCCAATGTCTTCACTCGAATCGCCTACGACCGCGCGGAGTTCTACACCATGCGCAACGTAAAAGCCGGGGAAGAGCTAACCTGTAACTATGGCGACTCGCATCACGAAGGCAAGCTACCCTGCCGCTGCGGCTCGGCGAAATGCCGCAAGTTCATATAGTTGTTTGCCCTGGAGAAATACATGCTGAATACGGGCTTTACAAGCAAAAGAGAGGGCCTCCCCACTCGAATTCTCAATTTTCAGTAAAATAGAAAAACCAAAGAAATTGCCCTGATCAAAGGCGCCTCCAGAACTATTCTGGAATGGCCTACGTATAAAAGATTTGTTCACCCAGGAGGCGGCATGACGCTCACCCGATTCGCCACCAAAAATGCATTCCGGAACCGGCGCCGGAGTTTTCTTACGGCAATCAGCATCAGCTTTTCACTGCTGTTGCTGACCATTCTCATGAGCGTTTATCGCGGGTTCTACCTGGAAAAGGGTTCCGTCGAATCACAATTGCGTTTGATTACCCGGCATAAAGTATCGTTGGTGTTCCCTCTTCCGTCCTTTTACCGGGAGAAGGTCAAGACCATTCCGGGTGTTACGCATGTCAGCCCCTGGAACTGGTTTGGCGGACTCTATAAGGACGACAAGCCCGAGAATTTCTTCTTTCAGTTCAGCGTGGACCCGAATGAAATCTTTGACGTCTTGACCGATTTCAAGGTACCGCCTGACCAGCTTGAGGCGTTCAAGCGAGACCGCGCGGGAACCGCGGTGGCCAAGCCGCTGGCCCAAAAGCATGGATGGAAGCTAGGAGACCGCATTGTCATCAAGGGAACCATCTATCCGGTAAACCCGGAACTCACGATTAGGGCAATGTTCGATCCACCCTCTCCCTTCGACGGAATCTTGTTTAACACTGAATATGTTGAGCAAGCCGTGCCTCGAGTTAAAGGAAAAACCGGGACCTTTTATACCCTCGTGGATTCTCCAGACCACATTCCACAGGTCTCGCAGGCCATTGACCGGATGTTTGAAAACTCTCCTGAACCAACCAAGACCGAAAGCGAGAAGGCGTTTGGTCTCAACTTCATCGCCTCGCTGGGGAACGTAAAATTGTTCATCTTGAGCATCTGCGGCGCGGTGGTCTTCACTATCCTGCTGGTATCAGGCAACACCATGGCCATGACCATTCGCGAGCGCACCCGTGAAGTTGCCGTGCTGAAGACGCTGGGATTCACCAAAGGTCGAATTCTCTCTCTTTATGTAGGCGAAGCGATTACGATCTCATTGATTGGCGGGCTGATAGGAAGCATGGCCGCATACCTGCTCTTGTTTGCCGTATCCAAAGCTTCTTTTGCAAGTTTCTTCGGACTGCCTAAACCTACACCTGGCATCCTGGCTGCAGCTTTGTTTGTGGCTGCGCTAGTTGGATTCATCAGCACGATTTTCCCCGCCTACAACGCCTCACGGCGAAACATTGTAGAGGGGCTGCGGCACATCGGTTAAGAGGACGGATATGGCAATTCCAATTTCATATAACCTTCGAAACCTGCGGTTGCGGCTGGCGACCACTGTCATGACCGCCTTAGGAGTCGCGCTGACCGTAGCCGTGGCGGTGTTCATCCTGTCGCTGCTCACCGGGTTGAACCGGGCTTTTGTACAGAGCGGAGATCCCCTGAATGTCCTGGTCATCCGCAAAGGATCACAAACAGAACTCCAGAGCGGTGTGGATCGCGACAGTTTTCAAACCATCAAATATTTGCCCGGCATCGCCAAAAACAAAGAAGGTGAGCCGCTGGTTTCCGGGGAGTTTGTGGTGGTGATGACCATTCCCCGAAGAAACGGCACCGGCGAAGCCAATGTGACTGTGCGCGGTATGTCGCCCATTGGCCTGGAGCTTCGGCCCAATGTCCACCTGGTGGAAGGCCGCTGGTTTAATCCCGGACAACGCGAGATCGTGGTGAGCCAGTCCATCAATAAGCGGTTCTCCAATTCCGGCCTTGGCCAGGAACTGTTCTTCGGCAAAGGAAAGTGGAAGGTCGTGGGCATGTTTGACGCGGGCGAAACTTCCGCCAGCTCTGAGATTTGGGGAGACGCCAATCTGATGAGTGGGGACTTTGACCGCTCTGCGGCCTTCTCTTCTGTGCTGATTCGCGCTACTGATCCAGTAGCGGCTGCGGCATTGCGGAACCGCATGAACGACGACCAGCGCCTCAAACTCGACGGCTTCAGTGAGCCTGCGTATTATGCTGAGCAGACGAAATCAGGCGATGTCATAAAGTTCATAGGGTTTTTGGTCACAATCGTAATGGCTGTTGGCTCTTGCTTTGCCGCTATGAATACTATGTATGCGGCGGTGGCCTATCGAGGCCGCGAAATCGCTACTCTAAGAATCTTGGGGTTCTCGCGACCCAGCATCATTACTTCATTTGTGATTGAGTCCGTTTTGCTCTCCCTGCTAGGAGCGGCCTTGGGCCTGCTTCTGACACTTCCTTTAAATGGAATGACCACGGGCATCGGCAATGTCGCATTCAGTGAGACTGTCTTCAACGTCCGTCTAAGCGCCTCAGTAGCCATTACGGCCGTATTGTTCGCTGTAATCATGGGCCTCTTCGGCGGCATCGCTCCGGCCTGGCACGCTGCAAGACGAGAGATTCTGGCCGCCTTAAGAGATTAGGAATTCATATACATCATGGAAGTAGACACAAAATTCGACGAACTTAAGAACCTGCGGATTGACCGCTCGCAAAAAGATCCAAACGACACTCCCAAGTGGTCGTATCGATTCATTCTGATCGGTATAGGCGTGCTGGTGGTGCTGGGCATCATTGCAGTCGTCGTTCGCATGTTTGCGTCGTCTGCCCCGGAGGTCCAGGTTGTGCGTCCGTCGGCAGTCTCGAACGCTGCTGCAGGTAATACCGTGCTCTCCGCCGCCGGTTACATCGTGGCCCATCACACCATCGACGTGAACTCCAAGGTCACAGGCCGCATCGCCTGGATCGGAGTGGAAAAAGGCGACAAAGTCAAAGCAGGCCAAGTGCTGGTCCGCCTTGAGGACCAGGAGTTCCGCGCCCAAGTACAGCAGGCACGGGGTTCTGTAGCTGCGGCGGACGCGCGTCTCAAGCAACTTGAGCACGGTTCGCGTCCTGAAGAGATACAGCAGTCCTCAGCCAATCTCGATGAGGCGCGCGCCAACCTCCTGAATGCCAAAGTCACTCTTGACCGGACTAAGACTCTTGCGGAACAGGGCGTAATATCGCGGCAGCAGCTCGATGATGCGCAAGCCCGCTACGATGCTGCTCTTCAGCACATGCAATCGCTCGAAAAGTCCTATACCCTGGCAAAAATTGGCCCACGGGCCGAGGAGATTGAAAACGCCCGCGGCACCTTGCTTCAGGCCCAGGGCCAACTGGCGTTCGCGGAATCGCAGCTCGAAGCCACACAGATTCGCGCCCCGGTAAATGGCACCATCCTTCAGCGCACCGCGGAAAAAGGAGAGTTGGTAACCGCTCAATTCGCTAGCGCCGCTGATACCGGCGGCCCTCGCGGTTCGGTCGTCTCGCTCGCCGATCTCTCTGACCTGCAAGTCGAACTCGATATCAGCCAGAATGACTTTGCGCGGCTGGGGCCAAAGCAGCGCGCCGTGCTCACCACCGATGCCTATCCAGATCGTGAGTATCACGGAGTGATCGATGAGATCTCTCCGCAGGCCAACCGGCAAAAGGCCACAGTGCAAGTCAAGGTCAAGATAATTAATCCAGACACGTACCTGCGACCCGACGAAAACGCCAACGTTCGGTTCCTCGCCGAGGAAGGTAAGAACCAGGCCCAGGTGTCTTCAGGCTCAGTAGTTCCAACAGCGGCTGTGCGTGACAGTGGCGGCAACAAAATTGTCCTGGTCGCGTTTAACGGCCGTGCGGTAGCGCGGCCAGTTAAAGTCCAAAGCCAGCGCACCGATGGCTATCTCATCGAGGGCCTCGCTGGTGGAGAAGACATCATCGTAAACGCTCCCGCAGATTTGAAAGACGGAGACCGCATTCGCATCAAAAAATAATTTTGGGGAAATCGGAGAGGACTATGACTCAGACCACAGAGATGAAGAGCGCCGCCGTCGCGACCAAGCTTGTGCAAGCCAACCATGTAAGCAAGGTTTTTACCCGCGATAGCTTTCAAGTGAAAGCCCTTGATGATGTCTCCATAGAGATTGCCGAAAAAGAATTTCTTGCCCTGATGGGCCCTTCGGGTTCGGGGAAGACCACTCTGCTGAATATGATCGCTGCGGTTGACCGTCCTACCTCCGGCGAATTGCTGGTGCAGGGCGAAAACGTCTTTCGATATAACGATACAAGAGTTGCACAGTGGCGAAACCGTCACATCGGCTATGTCTTCCAGACTTTCAACCTTATTCCCGTGCTCACGGCCTTTGAAAATGTAGAGCTGCCGCTC
This sequence comes from Candidatus Angelobacter sp., assembly GCA_035940535.1. Taxonomy (GTDB): domain Bacteria; phylum Acidobacteriota; class Terriglobia; order Terriglobales; family Acidobacteriaceae; genus Angelobacter. The sequence continues at coordinate 2,014 of DASZEU010000340.1, read as the reverse complement.
TTACTGACCAGCCTCAACAAAGTGCAGCGCAGCAATCATGTCAAGACCGCTCTCCAGTTGGTTGGCCTCGGCGACCGTATGCACCACTTGCCCAAACAGCTATCAGGCGGACAGGAGCAGCGCGTTGCCATTGCCCGCGCCATTGTGACCGATCCAACCCTGATTCTCGCCGACGAGCCTACTGGCGACCTCGACAGCCAATCCGCCACAGAGGTGCTAGAAATCCTGAAGCGCCTGAATTCAGAGTACGGCAAAACGATTGTGATGGTAACCCACGATCCCCACGCCGCCGCCTACGCGCACCTAACCAGGCACCTCGAAAAGGGCATGTTGTTGCCGGCCTGAAAAGCCAATTAATTTCCCACCGACACCGCGACGCTCTCCATGTTTGCGATCACAGCATCGGCGAATTCATTGGTGCTGGCTGTTCCGCCGACATCGCGGGTAATGTGTTCTTTGTCCTTGTAGGTCTTTTCTACTGCGGTCTGGATGCTTTCTGCAGCCTCGATTTCATTCAGATGGCGCAGCATCAGAATCCCGGATTGCAGTACGGCAGTTGGATTTGCCAGGCCTTTTCCGGCGATGTCTGGCGCAGAGCCGTGCACGGCCTCGAAAATGGCGCAACGGTCGCCCAGGTTGGCGCCTGGCACCAGGCCCAATCCCCCGACAAAAGCGGAGCACAGGTCGGAAAGAATGTCGCCGTAAAGGTTTTCCATCACCATCACGTCATATTGATAGGGATTCATCACCAATTGCATGCAGGTGTTGTCTACTAGGTGCTCGCCGTAGGTGAGTTCAGGATAGTCTTTTGCGACATTGCGGCAACAGCGCAGAAAGAGACCATCACTCATCTTCATGACGTTGGCCTTGTGAATGGCATGGACGCGCTTGCGCTTTTCCCGGCGCGCAAATTCAAAGGCAAATTTAGCAATGCGGGTGGAACCCTTCTCGGTAATGATCTTCAGGCATTCCACCACTCCAGGAACAACCTCGTGCTCAATGCCTGAGTACTCACCTTCGGTGTTCTCGCGGACAATCACCAAGTCCACGCTCGGATAGCGCGTGGGCAGCGACGGCAGGTTTTTGATAGGACGGTAGTTTGCGTACAGCTCAAATTTTTTTCGGAGGGTAACGTTGATGCTCGCAAAGCCTCCGCCGATGGGAGTGGTAATCGGCCCTTTGAGACCTACCCCGGTGCGTTCAATCGATTCGAGCAGTTCTTTGGGAATATATTCGCGGTATTTTTCATACGCGTCCGAGCCGGCATTGATGGTTTCCCAGTCTATCTTCACTCCGCTGTTTTCGATGATTCGGACGGCTGCGCCCGTGACCTCCGGACCAATGCCGTCTCCAGGAATCAATGTAACTTTGTGCGCCATAGATATGTTATTTGGTGCCGAGCTTTACCTTTCCGGGTTTCGATTTGTCGTCTTTGGTGATCTGCAGGCGTTCCAATTCAGAGCGGAATTCGTCAACATCCTTGAAATCACGGTACACCGAGGCAAAGCGGATATATGCAACCTTATCGATCACCTTCAATCGCTCCATGATCAGCTCGCCGATCTCGCTGGCAGTGCGCTCACGTTCCGGTGAATCGACCACATACTGCTCCACCTCATTGACGATCTGCTCCATTTTGCCCATGGAGATTGGGCGCTTCTCGCAGGCCCGCAGCACTCCGGCCAACACTTTCTGTCGCTCGAATTTCTCCCGGCGCCCGTCTTTCTTGACCACCATGTACGGGATTTCATCGATGCGCTCGTAAGTGGTGAAGCGCTTTTCGCACTTCAGACACTCGCGCCGGCGGCGAATGGATTCGCCCTCTTTACTCTCACGCGAGTCCACCACTTTGTCATTTTCGAACCCGCAAAATGGACATTTCATTGTGTAGACAAGGACTATCGTCAAAGAATAGCGGTACCGATGATTGTAGCACAACTCAATTTTGACAAAATACTTTAACAATGCTATTGTAGAATTGTTAAAATCCGGTTATCCCAAGGACCTCAACTTG
>DASZEU010000339.1:0-16437 GCA_035940535.1 Candidatus Angelobacter sp. | reverse complement strand
GGAGATCATCAACACCCGCGCCATTTCCAAGCAGGACTACGACACTAAGAAGAATGCCGTCGACGTAGGCCAGGCGCAGGTGGAAGCCGCCCAAGCGGCGCTCGAAACCGCTAAGCTGAATCTTGAGTATTGCTACATTCATTCTCCCATCGATGGCCGGGCCGGAGCGCGCCTGGTTGATGTTGGGAACGTCGTGCAAGCCAACAGCAGCTCCTTGCTCTCCATTCAGCGGTTGGATCCCATCTATGCCAACTTCACCATCACGGAGCGCGATCTGCCTGCGGTGCAGAAGGAGATGGCCCATGGTCTGAAGGCCCAGGTGCGGCTCCCCTCCGATCCGGAAAGCAACGCCAGAATCGGACGAATCGAATTTCTCGATAACGCCGTGCAGAACGGCACCGGCACGGTCAACTTGCGCGCCACCGTCAGTAACCCCGATCGCCATTTCTGGCCGGGCCAGTTCGTGAACGTCAAGCTCGTCTTGGCAACCGAAAAGAAGGCCGTGCTCATTCCTAACCAAGCTACACAGATCAGCCAGCAGGGATCGTTTGTCTATGTGGTGAAACCGGACAACACTGCCGAGCTCCGCCCGGTCAAGCTAGGTCAGCGTCAGGGCCAGGACGTTGTCGTGACGGAAGGTCTCGCGGCCAACGAGCGCGTGGTGCTGGCAGGTCAGTTGCTGGTGCGTCCAGGCGGCAAAGTACGTGTCGCTTCTGATGCTCAAGTGCCCACCAACGCGGAAAACAAGGCGAACACGCAAGACAGGGGGCAGTCATGAATTTCTCTGAGCCGTTTATTCGTCGTCCTGTAATGACCGTGGCCCTGACGGTTTCGGTCGTCCTGTTCGGAGTGCTAGCGTACTTTCGACTGCCGGTAAGTGACCTGCCCGCCATCGATTATCCAGTGATCCAGGTGCAAGTAAACTATCCGGGCGCAACACCGGACACCATGGCGAATAACATCGCCACGCCGTTGGAGCGCCAATTCATGCAAATTCCCGGCCTGGAACTGGTCACTTCCAACAACGTACAAGGGCACTCCAGCTTTGTGTTGCAGTTTGATCTTTCCAAAAGCCTGGACGGAGCAGCTACCGACGTTCAGGCGGCCATTACGCGCGCACAAGGGCAGCTTCCGGTTGATCTGCCCAGCCCGCCCACGTTTACCAAAACCAATCCTAATGATCAGCCGATCATGTATCTACCGCTGGTGAGCGATACAGCTACTGAGGGCCAGTTATACGACTATGCCAATACTCAAGTAGGGCAACGGCTTAGCATCCTGCCCGGGGTGAGCCAGGTGGCGGTGTTCGGGGCGCGGTCGGCAGTGCGCATCAAGGCCGATCCATCGGCCATGGCGGTGCGCAATACTACTTTGGATGATCTAACCGCAGCCATCAAAAATGGCACGAACTACACTGGCGCCGGACAATTCGATGGACCAAATCGCACCTTCCTGCTCCAGCCGCAAGGTCAACTGAGCACCGCAGATGAATACAACCAGCTTATTGTGGGGCAAGCCAACGGCGCTCCGGTTTATTTGAAGGATGTTGCCACTGCTACGCAAGGCGTGCAGGACGAGCGAATTGACATGCGGTTTTGGGTCCGCGGACACCCCGAACCTCATGCCACGGTGGTTGTGGCAGTCTTTCGCCGGGCGGGAGTGAATGCTGTTCAGGTTGCACAATCGATTCGCAGCCTGCTGCCGAGTATTCAGTCTCAGCTTCCCAGCTCCGTTCTGCTGGTGCCGGCCTACGACCGCTCTCAGTCCATTGTGACCAGCATCAAGGATGTGCAGTTGACGCTCTACGTCGCCTTCGCGCTGGTGGTGATGGTGATCTTCATCTTTCTTGGTAGGGCCACAGATACGCTGATTCCAGCGGTAGCGTTGCCGCTCTCCTTGCTGCTGACCTTCATAGCCATGAGTGTGCTGGGCTACAGCCTCGATAACCTTTCACTAATGGCGATCACGCTGGCTATCGGTTTTCTGGTGGATGATGCCATTGTGTTTCTGGAGAACACCGTCCGCCTGATGGAGAAGGGGCAAAGCGCGCTGGAGGCCTCGCTGAATTCAGCCAAAGAGATCAGCTTCACCATTCTCGCCATGACCCTCTCGCTCGCGGCCGTATTCATTCCCCTGGTCTTTATGAGCGGGCTGATGGGGCGCATCTTTCGTGAGTTCTCGATCACGATTGTGATTTCTATTATCGCCAGCGGTTTGGTTTCACTTACGCTCACGCCTCTGATGACTTCCAGGCTGTTGCGCGATCGTGGTGAAGGCTCCAAAAAGACCTGGATGGAGCGCGCGTTTGGGACAGTCGAGCGTCGCGTCCTTGATCTTTATGGACGCTTGCTGTGGTTCTTCTTGCGCCGCCGCTGGATCTCGGTGGTGACGTGGGTGATCTGCCTGATTGGGACTGGATATCTCTTTTACAAGGTTCCGAAATCTTTTCTGCCGGTGGGCGACAGCTCGTTTGTACGCGGCGTCTTGGTGGCGCAAGAGGGAACATCGCCAGACCAGATGCACGCCTTGCAGACTGAAGCAGAAAAAATTATGCGCGCCAACCCCGCGGTGCGCAGCACCTTTACCATGAGTGGTAATAGCAACTTCCTGCCTCCAAATCAGGCCTTTCTGATTTCCTTTCTGAAAGACCCGTCGGAGCGTGCTCCCATCGATGCTGTCGCGGGGCAATTAATGGGCGGAGTCACTGGCGGGATTCCCGGCGCGCTGGCCTTTATGCAGCCCAACCCGGCACTGGAAATCAGCACCGGCGCAACCGCAACCGTGCAGGGACAATTCTCCTACTCTCTTTCTGGGATCGATGCCAATGAGGTCTACGCTACGGCGGCCAAGCTGACTGCGAAGATGTACGAATATCCCGGATTTCTGTTTGTGAATTCAGATCTTTTCAATCACACTCCCAACCTGCAAATCGACATTCTGCGCGAACAGGCCAAGCTCTATGGAGTTTCTGAGAGCCGCATTCTCAACTTGCTCCACAACGCCTATTCCGAGAATTACAGCTATCTGATCAAGCAGCCTACAGACCAGTATCAGGTCATCCTGGAAGTCGCGGACAAGCAGCGCTCCGATCCGCAGGATCTGAGCAAGCTCTACATCAAGAGTGACGATGGCCAACGCATGGTTCCGCTCAGCGCGCTTACAAGCTGGCATACCCTGATTGGACCGCAGGCCGTCAACCATATCAATCAATTCGCCAGCGTAACCCTGTTCTTCAACTTGAAGCCCGGCTATGCCATTGGCCCGGCCACGCAATTCGTGGAGAAGGCTGCCAAAGAAATCCTTCCGCCAGGCGTGCAAGGAGGGCTTCAAGGCCAAGCGCTCACTTTTCGCGATACCGTTTCCGATCTCGCCGTGCTGATGCTAGTGGCGGTCTTCGTGATGTATGTGATTCTCGCCATCCTGTATGAAAGCTATCTGCACCCCATCACGGTGCTCTCGTCTTTACCAGTGGCCCTGGTCGGCGGATTGCTCACGCTTTGGCTTTTCGGCGCTGAAGCCTCGCTCTACGCCTACATCGGAATGTTCATGCTGATGGGCATCGTGAAGAAGAACGGAATCATGATCGTTGACTTTGCCGAGCAGCGAGTGCGGCAGGGAGTTCCCGACGACGAGGCTATCCACGACGCCAGCATGCAGCGTTTTCGTCCAATCATGATGACCACCATGGCGGCGCTGCTGGGCGCTCTCCCCATCGCACTCGGCTACGGCGCCGATGGCGCGTCACGCCGGCCTCTGGGATTGGTCGTGATTGGAGGCTTGATCGTCTCGCAGTTTGTAACGCTCTTTGTGACGCCAGCCATATATCTCTACCTCGAAGAATTTCAGGAGAAGGTGCTCAATCGCTTCTCCTTCTTCCGTTCCGATCGCTTCGCGATACCAGCAACGCAGCGGGCGTTTGGGATGCACGAAGTGAATGGAGACTAATGTCATGCTTCAACATATTCGTCATCATCGCACTGAAATATTCTTACTGCTTCTTCTTGCCGTGTCCGTGATCCTGACGGGATGCGCTGTCGGCCCAAACTATAAAAGGCCGCCGGCAAATATCCCGGATGCTTTCCGGCAACCGGTCGAGGCAGATACAGTCAGCCAACCATCTCAAAACCCGGCAACTTCCCTGGGTGATGAGAAATGGTGGGAGGTGTTCCAGGATAAAGAACTTCAAGGTCTCATCCGCACCGCCCTGAAGAACAACTATGATGTTCGCATTGCCGCGGCCCGCGTACTGGAGGCACAGGCCCAAGTCGGAATTACGCGCGCCGATCAGCTTCCTTCGCTCAGCGCCGGAGCCGACATCAGCAGCAATCGCAGCGCAAAGAACGGGCCGATTCCATCCTTCCAAACTACTTTGGGACAGGTGAACGCCTCGGCGATCTGGAACCTCGATTTCTGGGGAAGATATCGCCGCGCTACCGAGGCCTCGCGGGCGAACCTGCTGGCCAGCGAGTGGGCACAGAAAGAAGTAATGTCCACCTTGGTAGCCAGTGTCGCCACAGATTACTTTCTGCTGCGCCAATTAGATCTCGAACTCGAAATCTCCAAGCGCACGCTGAGCTCCCGCCGGGACTCGTTGCAATTGACGCAGACCCTGGAGCAACATGGCATCAACTCACTGCTCGACGTGCGCCAGTCTGAGCAACTCGTCTTCACCGCGGCTGCTGAAATCCCTGATCTGCAGCGCCAGATCAGCCAGGAAGAAAATGCCATCAGCATCCTCTTAGGGAACAATCCCGGAGAGATCCCCAGAGGTCTGAAGCTTACGGAGCAGCCACATGCCCCCGAAGTGCCTGTTGGGCTGCCATCCTCACTTCTGGAGCGCAGGCCCGACATCCTGCAAGCTGAGCAAAACCTGGTGGCGGCTAACGCGCAGATTGGCGTAGCGCGATCTGCGTATTTCCCCCAAATTGCGTTGACGGGAAGTGCGGGCTATGCCAGTTCGTCGCTGGCCAACCTTGTTTCCGGTCCGGCGATCTGGACTCTGGCCGGCTCCGTTGCCCAGCCCATTTTCGAGGGAGGCAGAATCAAATCCGGTGTTCGCTTGGCTGAGGCGCGCCATCAGGAGCTGTTGCTAAGCTATCAACAGGCCATTCAGGGTGCTTTTCGTGATGTCTCCAACGCGTTAATTGCCTATCGCAAAAACCGGGAGTTCAGGGTCGAGCAGCAGCATTTGGCGGAAGCAGCCGGGGATGCAGCACGGCTTTCAGAAGTACGCTTTAAGGTTGGAACCACAAACTACCTGGAAGTGCTTACCAATAACACTAACTATTTTTCGGCGGAATTAACGCTGGCTCAGGCGCAAGGAAATGAACTCATCGCCTTGGTGCAACTTTATCAAGCTCTGGGTGGTGGCTGGCAACAATGAGCGGAGAAGGCGCACGGCATTGAATCTTGGAGCCTTGTCGGTGGTGAGCTTAGTCTGAAGAAGCCATTCCACTGCGGCAGACGCATCCAGTACGATCATCGTGCCTCTCGCTCTTCTCGCATCATGCGAGCAGTATCGAGTTGCGCTGCAACCGGCTTACGTTGATGTAAACGCTCTCGCAACTCCGCCAGTGTTGGCCGTTCTGCGATTTCTTTGATCTGAGCTAACAGATAATCTGAAAGCGACATGCCAGACGTGGCCGCGCGAGCCTTTAGGCTGCGATGCAAAGCATCCGGTACGTTACGAAGCTGAATCACTTTTGACATGCTGTAAACGTACTTTCATGTTTTACACATGTCAAAAACGAGGCATCCCTGCTATTCCACTTCCGCCAATACTTGTCCGGCCTCGACGGCAGCACCTGCGGTAACGTTCATTTTCTTGACTGTGCCTTTTTTAGGCGATTTGAGTTCGTTTTGCATCTTCATGGCTTCAATGACCAGCACACCTTGACCTGCTTCAACCTCGGTTCCGGCGGGCGCTAAAATGCGGACGACTTTGCCAGGCATGGGAGCAGTAATCTTCTTGACTCCCTCGGCGCCACTATCGGCACGGCGGCGTGAACGAAAGGACCGTGGGTCGCGGACCACTGCATTAAACCGCTGGTGGCCAACCACGATGTTGGTTTCGCCGGCGGTGTTCTCTTGTTTGATTTCGTAGGATTTTCCGTTGATCAGAATAGAGAAGATGCCTTCATGGGTAGAGATTACATCCAGCGGAAACTCGCGGCCGTTCAGCTTGCAGACCCAGCCTGATTCTCCATGGCTAAGTTCAACTCGCTGAATGTTACCGGCGACTGTGACCTCGTAGATCATTGGGTGCGAAGGGCCTCGGTGCGAGCCGACTTTTTCCAGTTGGTGCTGCCGCTGGGTTTGGCATTAGCATACGCTTTCGAATTGCCGTTACTACTTTGTCCATTGAAGGGCTGCGAAGTGGCGGCAAACAGCGCAGCAGAAACAGCGGCTATATCAGCGAGGTCATTTTCCGGAGCGGTGGCAGGCGGACTCGAGGACAGCAAGCGATCCAAAAAGCCAGTGTCGATGCGAGCGGCGACGAAATCAGGATGCTGGAGCATGGTGCGGAATAGCGAGAGGTTGGTTTTGATGCCGCCAATAAAATACTCATCGAGGGCGCGGCGCATTCGCTCGATGGCGGTCTGGCGATTTGGCGCATAAGCAATCAGCTTCGACAGCATGGGGTCATAATCTAGTGGGACAGTCCAACCCTGGTAGATTCCGGAGTCCTCACGAATGCCCGGCCCGGAGGGCTGGAGGAGCGTGGTGATTTTTCCTGGGGAGGGAAAGAAATTATTGGCGGGATCCTCCGCGTAGATCCGGCACTCTAGGGCATGGCCGCGAATCGAGATATCCTCCTGGCGAAATGGAAGTTTCTCGCCGGCGGCAATGCGCAACTGCAAATGTACGAGGTCCAGCCCGGTGACCAGTTCGGTTACCGGATGCTCGACCTGCAACCGCGTATTCATTTCCAAAAAATAAAAATTGCGGTTGGCATCGACGAGAAATTCGACCGTTCCTGCATTTGTATATCCGGCGGAGGCGGCTGCCTGAACGGCAACCCTACCCATGCGGCTCCTGAGGTCTTCATCAACGATGGCTGAGGGCGCTTCTTCGATTACTTTTTGGTGCCGGCGCTGTACCGAACACTCGCGCTCCCCCAAATAGACAAGGTTGCCGTGCTCATCGCCCAAAACCTGAATCTCGATATGCCGAGGATTCTCAATGAATTTCTCCAGATAGACTTCACTATCGTTGAATGCCCGCTGGGCCTCACTCTGGGCTGTTTCAAAGGCAGCTTGCATCTCGGCTTGCGTACGCACCAGGCGCATGCCTTTGCCGCCCCCGCCGGCGGAGGCCTTGATCATTACAGGAAACCCGATCTGGGTTGCCAACTTCTCCGCTTCAGCATAGGTCAAGCCCTTGGCTGAGCCGGGAACGCAAGGCACCCCTGCGGCCTGGACTGCCTGACGCGCGCGAGTCTTTGATCCCATCGTTTCCATTGCAGAAGGCGGCGGACCAATGAATTTCAATCCAGCCTGGGAACAGGCGTGCGCAAATCGGGGATTTTCTGAAAGAAAGCCGTATCCAGGATGGATGGCCTCAGCCCCGCTACGCCTGGCGACTTGAATGATCTTTTCGATGTTCAAGTAAGACTCTCGCGCTGCGGCCGGGCCGATAGGGTAAGCCTCATCTGCTTTGCTGACGTGGAGGGCGGCGCGGTCAACATCGGAAAACACGGCCACCGAAGCGATACCCATCTCTTTGCAGGCGCGGATCACCCGCACTGCGATCTCACCACGATTTGCTATGAGGACTTTCTTGAACATTTTGGGTGCAGCGACGATTGTAATTGATCGAAAGAAAGTGGCAGAACAAAGCCTCTCCCGCGGGAGAGGCCTGTTTAGAAGCGAATCGTACTTACTTTTTCGGGTCCATAACAACGTTAGGGCCATTACTCTTCTTGGACGCTGCCTCGGCTTTCTTCTTGCGAGCTTCCATAGCCTTGTCGCTGAACTCATCGCTCATCTTTTTGGCTTGGGCCTTGGCCGCGGGATCGTTGCAGGCCATATCAGCCTTGCGAAGGTAGAGCAAATTCATATAAACCATGGCATCGTCGTAGTCCTGGCGTTTCTCCATGGCTTGCTGCAGCATTTTTATGCCATCATCGACGCGGGCCTGGTTGGCAGCCTTGATTTCTTCGCAGACCTTCTCATTTTTCAACTCGTCATCGGCCTTTAAATTGAGCTTGACTTTGCGATCCCGAGTATCGTTATAGGCCGCCGACCAATCAATGACACCTACGGAATAATAGGCCTCCGGATCGCTGGGATCGGCTGCTATGGCCTTCTTGTAGTATTCCTGGGCATCATCCAATTTCTTCATCTGTAGATAAAGGTAGGCGATACCCTTGAGGCTGTTGATGTCCTTGGGATCATTTTGCAAGACAGACTTGTATTGCTCAATAGCCTGCTGGGCAACGCGATTCATCTCGGGTGAATCCACGCCAGGGACAAATTGTTGAGCATAAGCTGTGGCCAAATAAAGCTTGGCATACTTGAGATTCTCATCCAGCATAACGGCTTGTTGAAAGTGCTTGATGGCCTGTTCAGAAAGCCCATTTCTATAGGCTCTTACGCCCTGGTTGAGTTCGCTGCGAGCCTTGAGCTTGTTGCATCCTGCGGTGCTGAGCAGAGCGGCTGCGATTGCTAATAGCGCCATAATTCGCGCGCTGGTCTTCATGATTGCGTGCTCCTTGCCGGAGTTTTAGATTTGTAGAAACTTACAACGGACAAGTGAACTGCGGGGCGGCTTGATCGTAAGCGTGCTGCCCCGCACTGAGGAGTCAAATTCCCTCTTACTGGCCCTCGATCTTGGCCGTGAGCAACCCGATCTTGTCGATCGAATGGGTGCCGTTGGCGATATCGATGACTTGGGCGACATACTGGAACTCGATGCTGTCATCGCCCTTTACAAACATCACTCGCTCGGCGCGCGTCTTGAAGATGTTGGTAAGTTGGTTGCCCAGATCGTCCCATGTTACATCGGTTTGGTTGATCCTGAGTGTTGGTTTGCTGCCGCCCTTCGTATCCTGAACCTGAACGACGATGGTATCAGGATTTGGCGGAGGATTGCTGTTGGGCGGTGGTGGCTGTGGAACAAGAGCATCAAGCCCCTTGTGCGTGGGCGGATTGATGACCATGAAAACGATCAACAATACGAGCAGAACGTCAATCAACGGGGTTACGTTGATATCGGAAGTCTGAGTGCCTCCGCCGCCTCCAGTTGTCATTGCCATAAAATCTATTCCTCTTCTTAGAGACTTGAACTTCAGTTTTGTGGTGGTGGCTGCGGACCGGTCGTCGCCTTCTTCTGCTCCGTCAGCAGCCCCAGCGTGTCGACACCGGCTGATCGGACATTATCGACCACGTCGACCACCGATTTGTATTTGGCCCGGGCATCGGCTTTAACGTAGACCTTTTTTTCAGCTCGATTGCTCAAGTGGTCCAGGCGGTCTCTGACCTTGGGAGTCAGCTCTTCCGCGAGCACCCTTTGCGTATCAAAGAATATGCTGCCATCTTTCATGACCGCGACGATCAAGGCATCCTCTTTTTCAGCATCCTCCATGGGCTTGGGGTTCACGGTCTGGGCCAAGTCGACAGTGACGCCTTTTTGGAGCATGGGCGTGATCACCATAAAGATGATGAGCACGACCAGCATTACATCCACCATCGGAGTAACGTTGATGTTGGAGTTGACTTTCCTTCCTTCGTTCCGAACTGCCATTGCCATAGGTTTGCTCCAGGTGCCTGCTTAGCGGCGTCCACTCCTCTTGAGGAAGTAATCCACCAGTTCGCTGGAAGAGTTGTCCATCTCCACATCGAAGGCTTCGACCTTGCCGGTGAAATAGTTGAACATCATGACGGCCGGAATGGCTACGAACAAGCCGAGAGCGGTGGTGACCAGGGCTTCAGAAATACCACCAGCCACAGCGCCTAGTCCGGTAGCCTTCTGCTTGGAAATCTTCTGGAACGCATTGAGAATGCCGATCACGGTACCGAGAAGGCCGACGAACGGAGCGGTCGAACCAATCGTTGCCAAGCCGCCCAACCCACGCTTCAGCTCCGCATGAACAATGGCCTCGGCCCGTTCCAGAGCCCGTTTGCTGGCTTCAATCTGCTCGCCAGGAATCTCACTGGATGCGTCGTGGGCCTTGAATTCCTGCAGGCCAGCAGTGACAACCTTGGCCAGATGGCTCTTCTTGTTGCGCTCCGCCACACGGATGGCTTCATCGAGCTTGCCTTCGCGCAGGGCGCCGGCGACTGCGGGCGCAAACTGGCGGGACTGTTTGCGGGCTGCGTTAAAGGCGATGGCGCGATCAATCATCACGCCAATTGACCAAGCGGACATGATGAATAAGATGATTACGATCCCGAGCGCCATCCAACCCATCTGCTTAAGAAGCGAAATGGGATCCCAAGCGATATTAGCGTCGCTGGCGTCGCCTTGAAAGAACAGAAAGGCGAACAAGTGGGCCTTAGCCAGGATAAGAGTTGCAACATTTGATAAAAGCATGAGTTTTAAGTTTCCTCCTCAGAGACTAATGGAACTTTTTCAATTTTTTGGGAGCACCACTTTGGGGTGGAACTCTCAATTGCCGTAAAAAACCGTCACCAGCGCAAAAGAACGCTGGCCGGTCTCTCTTGAATTCTTGGGATTTAGGGATGGCGGCTACCAGCCATCCCTTCGTCCGAGAACGATTCAGGTCACATGTGGAATCTGACAGTTACGGTGGTCTCTACTTCCACTGGCTCGCTATTTAGCTCATAGGGCCTATATCGCCATTGCCTCACAGCTTCCATGGCAGCCTGAATGAGAATTGGATGCCCACTGACTCCCCGGAGGTTTTCGATGGTTCCCTGTTTACTGATTGTGGCTTGTAGTACCACGTCTCCCTGAATATGGGCGATCTTGGCCATGTTCGGGTACGGTGGATCAATCCGCTTGATCAGGTTGCCTTCCATCACACCGGAGGAGACCTTCTTGGGCCCCGTGGGTGCTTTGGGTGCCGGCGGCGGTGGCGGGGCATTCGAACTAACCAGACTTCCGATTACTCCCCCAGGGGTACCACCCGGAACTCCGCCCACGACTCCGCCGATAACTCCGGCGCTTGCTGGCGGCGGGGCCTCGTCCTCAACGATGTGTTCGATCTTCTTGGGAATCTTACTGGGAGTGCGAAGTGTGTCATTTACGATTTCGCTGACTCGCCGGACAACCCGCGGGGGAGCCGGTGGTGGCGGTGGCGGTGGCGGTGGTGGCGGCGTCAGGATAAATAATGAATTTAGCTGCGCTTTTGGCAGGGCTTCGGTGAAAATCAGAGGAAGCAGTACCAAAATGCCAATAATTGACAACTGCACCAATGTTGAGAACGCAGTCGTCCATTTCGCATTCGTCCGGATCTTACCGCCGGATTCCATTAAGCTGTCTTCAAACATCCCTGTTCTCCAATCGTGGGGGACTCTTCAATTACATTGGACACCGGGACTACTTATTTTGCTCCCAGGAAACGGGGCCTAATTCAACTAAACTTTTACTCCTACTTTACCCCGTCCAATTGGGGCCGATGATGCTGGACCGATGGTGCTACGTCCGGATTGGCCACTTCGCCAATCCTGATACGCCACGAGCATGGGAGCTGCCACTGCAATCGAAGAGTACGTACCTATTAAGATGCCTATTACAAGAGCAAAGGAAAACCCATCAAGTACTTCTCCGCCAAAAAGATACAACGAGAGCACCGTCAGAAAGGTAAGTCCGGAAGTCAGAATGGTCCGGCTCAATGTCTGATTAATGCTGCGATTCACGATTTCTGCCAGACTCTCCCGCCGCATCATCTTAACGTTTTCGCGGATGCGATCGAACACCACAATGGTGTCGTTCATGGAGTAGCCGACCAGCGTTAGAATTGCGGCGATAACAGTAAGCGTTATATCTTTATTCGTCAAGGAGAAAGCGCCCATTGTAATGAGCGTGTCGTGAAACACCGCCACCACCGCAGCGACTCCGTAAATCATCTCGAACCGGAACCACAGATAGACCAACATACCAGCCAAGGAATAAAGCGTGGCCAGCAATGCTTGTTTCCTGAGCTGCGCGCCTACCTGAGGGCCGACGATACTTGTCTCACGGACAGCAAAGCCACTGGTAAAGAAATCCTGCTTTAAAGCTTCAAGGACCGCGGGCGGAACTGTGCCCTGCAGCTCATCCATGCTTTTGAGGACTCCTCCCTTCACCTGATCTCGAAAATTCAGGATCTGCTTGGCAATCCGGTCATACTCCTGGGGAGCTACATGCAAAGGATCACGAGTGGCCAAGGCGTCACGCACGGCAGCACTACCAACGTTGTTGAGGTCTTGTTTGCCTTGCGGTGGATTGGGATTGAGAGCTTTGACGATTTGCTCTTTGCCCTGGTCAAGATTCGCTTCGGTGGTCTCCTTTTGCTCAAGGGAGATCAGTTCTTCGTTGTTGGCGGCAACTCCAAAGCGCTGAATGCGCGCATTGTGCAGGCCAGCCCGATCCATTGCTGCGCGAATCTGGTTGTCCTCTGGAGGCTGCACGAATTTTACCCGCACCAGGGTTCCGCCCTTGAAGTCGACCCCCAAAGGAATGCCGTGCCAGAAAAGCATCGAGAGTACCCCGGCCACGCTGAAGATCAGCGAAAAGGCCAGGAAGTACCATTTCCAGCCCAAGAAATCAATGTTTGTATTGCGAAAAAATTCCACTTTGCTAGGTTCCTTAAAACATCAGATACTCAGGGCCTCTCCTCGCTGCTTGCGCGCGAGAATGGCGTCAAAAATTACCCTTGAAACAAAGACTGCGGTAAACAGGTTGGCTAAAAGGCCGAACGTGAGCGTCACAGCAAAGCCTTTGACCGGACCAGAACCAAAGAGAAACAGGATAAATGCCGAAACGATTGTGGTCACGTGTGTATCAATGATGGTAAGCCACGCACGGCCAAAGCCCTGGTCCACGGCAGCCGCCGGCGCTTTTCCGTTTCGCAGTTCCTCCCGGATGCGCTCGAAGATAAGAACGTTGGAGTCCACACCCATACCGACCGTAAGAATGACCCCGGCGATTCCCGGCAGGGTCAGCGTTGCTCCGCTCAATCCCAGAAAGCCCAGCAGGATCACCAGGTTCAGGAATAAAGCAAGATCAGCATTGATGCCTGCGCCCCGGTAATAAACGAGCATGAAAATCATTACCGCCAACATGCCGAAGATCGCTGCTTTGACCCCCGCGCGAATAGAGTCGGCTCCCAACGACGGACCTACCGTTTGTTCATGCAGATACCTGAGGCTGGCGGGTAACGCGCCAGAGTTCACTTCCAGGGCGAGCTCTTTGGCCGTCTCGGTGGTGAATCCGCCCTCAATGATTCCTTCATCATGAATCTCTGAGTTGATAGAAGCAGATTCGATCACGCGGTTATCGAGGACAATCGCTAGCCAAGGACTGGGATCTTCAGGATGGGTCTCTTTGTTGTGAGCGTTCGTAAAGGCGCCAAACTTGTTTCCGGCCGAGGTGGTCAGGTGAAACTTAACGATTGGTTCGTTGGTATCACCTTTTGTGCTTTGCTCCGCGCTGCGAACATCTGTACCGCTGACGACCGGAACCTTGGCGAGGAGATAGTATCTGTCCGCGCCACCTTCCTTCGAACCGATGCTTCTCCCTGGAAGCAACTCGGAGCCTGGGGGCAAGAAGCCGCCATTTTCCCTGCGGGCCTCTTCTTCAGACGAGTAGGTTTGCGCACCTCTCAGTCCGTGCCGAAATTCAAGCCTCGCAGTTTTCTGAATAATATCTTTGACGCGTACGGGATCATCGACGCTAGGAAGCTGGACGAGGATTTGATAGTCGCCGAGGCCGTGCTCCTGAATGGTCGGTTCGGCGACGCCCAGCGCATCAATTCGACGCCGAATAGCCTCAATAGACTGGGCCACCGCCCGCTGCTTTATGTCGTTGACGGCGGTGGCCTTGAGGACCACATTGTAGGAGCCCTCAGCGCCAGCGACCAGATCGTAGTCGCGCAAATTATCAGAGACGATGGTGCGCAGTTTGCTGCCTTGGTCCGGAGGAACGCCTTTGATCGTGATTAGCTCCGGCCGGTTCTTGTCGTCCGGTTTGCTGATATCGGTATACGTTACACCAGCTTTTTTCAACTGCTCCTGGAGCAACTCGACGGCGTGGTCCGTTTCTGTGCTGACGGCCTCATTCACAACGACCTGAAGAATAAGGTAGGTACCACCTTGGAGATCAAGGCCGAGGTTGATCCGGCTAAGCAGCGCTTCTTTCAGGCCAGCTCCGTTGAACCTCTTAGGGATGCCAAATATCCCATAAAGAAAGAGAATCAGGATGGCGATAATACTTACGACTTTGAGAACTAGATTCTTCTGCATTTCCTTAAATTGACTTACGATCCATTTCTATTTTTTGGGTTCGTCTTCCCGGGATACCGACAGCACCGCCGACTTGGCGATTTCCAGCCGCAGATTATCGGGTGGGACCCGCAGATGGAAGGCGTCATCCTTGACGGCGATAATGGTACCGCGTATGCCGCCGCTGGTGGTGATCTTGTCTCCAGCTTTGAGATCATTGACCATCGCCTGCCACCGTTTTTGGCGTGTCTGTTGCGGCCGTATCGCCATAAAATACGTTGCCCCAAGTAATATGGCGAAAAAGAATAGCATCGAGGCGCCGCCGCCCGGGGCTTGGAACAAATAGAGATTGAACACGCTTTGAATCATCTGGGTTGCTTATAACAGCCGAGTGTGCACGCATCTCCGCGCGGGAGATTTCTTACTTGATTGTCACCGCTGATGATACTGTCCGGGCCTCCAGCACGACGACTTCCTAATGCTGGAGCAATTCGGAGGTCTTTTGGCGCCTGAATCAGGGGCGCTCATGCTACGGACACGCTTCCTGAAAGATTCCTGAGAGGTTCCCAAGACGTATAGCATGACGTACCGCCCGAATAGTGTCAAGGTAGTAGGCTAGATTGTGGATGGTATTCAGCACGCTGGCCAACGGCTCGCCTGCCGCGAAAAGGTGGCGCAAATAGGCGCGGGTATAACGGGAGCAGACTTTGCAGCCGCACTTGGGGTCCGCCGGTCCCTCATCCTGGGCAAAACGAGAGTTCTTGATGTTCAGCCGGCCCTCTGAGGTGAACAGCAGCCCGTGGCGGGCCGCACGCGTGGGCAAAACGCAATCCATCATGTCTATGCCCATGCAGGCATATTGAACTATCTCCTCGGGATAGCCGACCCCCATCACGTAGCGGGGTTTGTCCTTGGGCAACACTTCCAGAGCAGCGGCAATCATCTCCCTGGTCTTTTCCCGCGACTCGCCAACACTTAAGCCTCCAATTGCATAGCCGGGAAAATCGAGTTCTACGGTACGCTCGGCTGATTCCCGCCGCAGCGTGGCATACATGCCTCCCTGGACAATCCCAAACAAGGCTTGATGAGGTTGCGCCACGTCTCCCGGTGACTCGAATTGATGCGCGCTGAAGTAACTTTTACAGCGCTGTGCCCACCTCAGTGTCATCTCCATAGACTCCCGGGTTCGCTTCTCATCTGCGGGATGCTCGGTGCACTCGTCAAAGGCCATGATGATGTCTGCGCCCAGCGCAATCTGGATTTCCATGGAGCGCTCCGGCGTGAAGAGATGCGATGAGCCATCGAGGTGAGACCGGAAGGTCACACCTTCTTCGCTGATCTTGCGTAAACTAGTCAGGCTGAAGACCTGAAATCCCCCGGAATCGGTGAGCAGGGCGCGGTCCCAGCTCATGAAACGGTGTAGCCCGCCCAATTTGCGAATCAGTTCATGTCCGGGTCGCAGATAAAGGTGATAGGTGTTGCCCAGGATGATCTGCGCGCCGAGATCTTCCAGCGTGTCCTGGGGCACGCCTTTCACCGAGGCCGCAGTGCCCACCGGCATAAAGACCGGCGTTTCTACCGGGCCATGAGCAGTCAGCATCTGTCCGAGCCGCGCTGCGCCCGCCTGGGCTTCAATGGTGAACGGAAGAGCCACAGCAGTATGGTACTTTATGGCGCTATTTGTGTTTTTCCTTATTTTTCCTTTATCTTCGGGTCCGATGAGGCATTGCTCGTCTTGCTGTCTTTTTGTCTTGCGTCGCGCTCTCGTTTCATTCGTTCCTGAACATCCTTTAGCGGCTTAGTAGCCTCGTCGAGGCATTCCGTAATAAACTGATCTTTATCCAAACCAATAAGTTCTGCTGCGGCCTTTACTCGTTGGAAAATATCGGGCGGAATTCGAGTATAAAGCTGCGACTTGTCGTCCCCGTTTTTAGACATGGTTCGTTATAAAAAAATTGTTTGCTAAATCAGTTGCATCCGGATATGCTTGGTTTGCTGCATTTGCTGTAAATGCTTATTATGCTGTATTTGCTGCGAACGGCGCGAGAAG
>DASZEU010000338.1:0-2210 GCA_035940535.1 Candidatus Angelobacter sp. | reverse complement strand
AGCTTGGTCCGCGGAGTAATCAGTCGCTCAATCATCTCCGCAGTAACTTGAAAGCCCTTCGCTTCATCGGTCTCCAGCAGTACACAATTCCCCCCGGCGTAGCGCACGATATCTTTGAAGGAAACCCAGTACGGAACCGGGAGAATAACTTCATCTCCATGGTCGACCAGAACCTGCACAGCGTTAAACAGGGCTTGCTTGCCGCCGGTCGAAGCGATCACCTCTTCACGGCGATAATCCGAATCGAAATCCACGGCATGGCGATGCGCAATTGCGTCGCGCAGTTCGGTCGTCCCACTCACCGCTGTGTACTTCGTGAAGTTGCCCTGAATCGCGGCGACGCCGGCGTCCTTGATGTGCTGGGGCGTGGCGAAGTGCGGCTCGCCAGCTCCGAAATCCACCACGTCAATCCCTTGCTGACGCAACTTGTCGGCCTCGGCCACTACCGCCATTGTGGCGGAAGGTTCGATGCGGTTGATCCTCTCGGTAAGTCTTAAGGCAAGGGTCGCTTCCGTAACTGGGGTCATCCTCGTTTCCTTTGCTTCAGGTTTCTGGCATTTGCCAACTTAACGGCTGGGTCCAGCTTCTCTTTCAGCCGTTGCACAACCAAATCCGGAACCAGATCCTTAACCGAACCACCCAATTGGGCGATCTCCCGGACCAGCCGGGAACTCAGGTAAGAATACTGCTCGGCCGGCATCATGAATACAGTTTCCAGGTCAGGCTGCAATTTGCGGTTCATCAAAGCCATCTGCAACTCATACTCATAATCGCTGATGGCACGAATCCCTCGGAGCACGGCACTGGCCTTGACTTTGGCCGCATAGTCGACCATGAGACCGTCAAAGGTCTCCACCCGCACATTCTTGAAGTCGGCAGTCATGGCTTCCAGCATGAGCAGCCTCTCGGACAAGTTGAACAGCGGGGCCTTCTCCGCATTGCGCAGAATCGCCACCACCAGCTCATCGAAGATCTTGCTGCCCCGCTCGATCAAATCCAGGTGCCCGTTGGTCGGCGGATCGAAGGAGCCGGGATACATTGCGATGACTTTTTTCAAAAAGCCTCTTTCACGCATTGCAGCTTTGGTAAAGGAGGATTCTATGCGTACGGCGAAGGCGATGGCAATGCCTGTTCGCCGGGCCTTGATGTTTGGCGTCGCTGAACCTGCCGAAGCTGGTCCATTAGTACAGGTAATCGTCCGGTCAGTTACCCCGTCTTCTGATATAGCACAATGGTGGTAGTTCGTAACTTGTCACGGGGGCGTCTGGAAACTAGCCTGATACGTGATGTCACCAGTCTCTCTGCTGTTCTCCTCTGACGAGGAAACGTCGCGCCGGTTGGTTCAGGCTCTAAGAGAACTCGAGCTCGAGATTGAGCCCTGCCCTGACATCTTTACCGCCGTCGAATGGCTTACCAGCCGAAGTTTTGACGTCATTGTGGCCGACTGGGACAGTGGCCCGGAAGCGGCATTTCTGCTCAAAAATGCTCGTGAACTGAAGTTGAATAAGGCAGCCTTCACCCTGGCCCTCACTAGTGGGAAATCGAACCCTGCGGCTGAAGAAGATGGTCCCGATCTTGTCTTGACCAAACCCCTGGAACCCGATCAGGTGAAGTATGCGGTGCTGAGCAACGATCGTTTTTTAGGCTGCATGAAGGCGTGGATCGCGAGGGGCGATTTTGCCCAAACTCAGGGAACCACTCATGCGGTCGCAAAAGTACAGAATGTTGTAAGAGCAGAAAATGTTGAGCGGCGGCCGGTTTCAGAACAGCCCTCCCCAGAGCCACTGGCCGCCCGCTTGCCTGAACCCTCCCCGGACCCCGGCTACTCCCGTGGCGGCCTTTCCGCGCCACTCCATCTCACATTTGCCACTTTTGACCGGCGATTATTCCGGTCCCTCGACCAGCAGAATCATCTTGAGCTCGTATCTGGCAAGGTTAAAAGATACCGCCGCCATCGATTCTTCTGGGGAGCTTTCCTGACCGTAGCGTTCCTTTCGTTGGGCTACACCTTTGGCCAGCCTTTGCGAGTTCAGAGTGTGTTTGCCAGCGTGGCCACTGCTTATAAAGCTCTTGAAATGAGATCAGCCAAGTTACAGTCGTCTGAAGACGAGACGGACTCGGACTCCGCATTGGCCCAAGCCGCAGCTTCGCGCCGGGCTGGTTTTGGCAGATATCCGTCATCGAGATTACGCGCGGTCCCGCTTCAAACG
>DASZEU010000337.1:0-3987 GCA_035940535.1 Candidatus Angelobacter sp. | reverse complement strand
GTTGGCTCCGCTTGCCCCGTCACCTGGGAAGTATTCAGAGATGAAGGGTGGGAGCGTGAAGAGCTACTTGGGTATCGGCCTGATGAAACAAGATGAGATTCTTTCATCCTTTTTGCCATCATCTAGGTGTCGCCTTATTGTGCCAGAAAATAGTACATGGCGGAGAGAGGGGGGATTCGAACCAACTGCCATTTCTGCAATTGCCTGCAAGTTGCTCATTCTTCATGGAAAACCGCATGAATAAAGGAGATTATCGCTATTTCCGCCCTGTGCGCTGTGTCCGCCCTGTCCGCCCAGTACAACTAATTTCTGCATTTTATGGACAGGATGGACAGGAACTTATTGGATAACATTTTCCGCAGGTGAGCCGCGGACGCTTTCACGAGGGCGTGAGTTGATTCGATCGGAGCCGACATACGCTTTTCCTTCACGGCTACATGGCGAGCCAGCCGGGTGAAACTAAGAGCGTTCTTAACTATCGCCAGGGATTTCCGGCGTTCCACAAAACCTCTTGCGCCCCGAACCCAGGAGCATTACTAAATCTGCCTCCACAAACTGAGCATCGATAGATAATGGAACTATGGCCCGGTCCTGGAAAAGTACCGTCGCGAACCATCGTACCTGACCCGGGTTTCTTCAGGCTGGGCCGATCAGGCGAGCTGGGAATACCAACATGAATGATGACGGAATAAAGGACCTGTTGAATTGTTATAGACAGCACAGCACTTGTCTCAAGCCCACTATCGATATCTCCGCTTGCAGCTTTCGCGTAGGTACGACGTCAATGTGGTCCCCGAGAGTAACTCCTATGATGACTCAATTTCGAGAGCTGTCGGTCTTGCCGGAAATTGCTTACCTCGACCCTGAGCTGAATGGCAAGGTTGGGTACCTGGAATCGTATTTGCCTCGGGCGAGAGCGTGGGGCCAGATCCACCGACTCGTCACCTCTCCGTGTGTGATGGCTTTGGGGGTATTTATGGTGCTACTAGTCATTGGAATGCAGCTGGCGAATTGATCCGGTTAAAAATCTCGCGGGACGATCAACATGGCCAATTCTAAACTGGATAACAAACCAGCCCCATAGATATTCCCTATACGTATTATTAAAGCAAGGGTATTTCCTATCTGTCGGAATGCCCTATAGTAACAAATATCGTCATGGCATTGATGATCAAGAATCAGGCTGGCAAGCGATCTATCTCAGTTTGCATCATTGAGACAAACCGTTTGGCTGGGGAGTATTTGGGCAGAATCCTGGCGCGAGACGCAACCTTCTCGTTCCGGATCGCCAGAAATGTGTCCGAATTGTCCGATCTGCCTCCTGAGGATCAACCTGGTGTTCTGATCACAACAGAAGAGGGAATGTCGATGCCCATTTCGGAATTTGTAAGTGTCTTAAGGCGGCTCGGGCCTAGCGCGGCAGTTATTTTTGTGGCCAATCCTGAATTCAGCAAAGAAATGCGGGAATCAGGGTTGGAAGGGCGAATTGGTTTTGTTATGTATCGCGATGTAGCCAAAAAGCTTGTTTCAACCGTCAGGAGAGTCGGCCTCGGCTTCGTTAAGCCGGATTCAGCCTCCAGCACTGTTCCTGCGGAGAGAGCGCCGATGCTTGCCATGTCGTCGATGACCCAGCGTGAAGTTCAAGTGCTGGATTTGATTCGCTATCAACTATCCAGCAAGGAAATTGCAAATGTCTTAGATATTGCTGAAGTGACGGTAAAATTTCACCTCTCAAATCTGTTCTCCAAGACAAATGTGAATCGAAGGCGAGATCTCCTGGCCCTCTGTGAGGGAGCGTTCACCACCAGGGCACAGAGGGCAGATGTGTAAATGCTGAGCTAAGGCAAGGACCTGGATGGCCTTCAGAGCAACGATTTTGAAGAGCTCGCATCACCCCTGATTGATCAACTACACGGCTTCGCTCGCTGGTTGACTGGCAACCCAGACGAGGCGCGCGACCTGGTTCAGGAAACATGCTGGTGGAGGCTTTATCTTCATCATGCCGCAGCCGGTTGCGTGAAGAACCCACCGCCGCGACATGTTGAAGGTTGAGAAACTGCTTATAAATCCAGAAGCGCTCTCTGCATCTGCAGCTTCGCCATCGAGAAGTCATAGCAATTCCGAAAGTCTTCACACCCCTGGCAGCTTTCCCATGCTGATTGGTCGACTTCGAGCTTCCGGTCTCTGTGGCCGGCTCCCTGGCTGCTCACGCAGATCTGGAATATCTTGCCTCGTGCAACTTGCCCAAACCGAAGCTGTTCCAGATCAGGGTAGATTGTGCCAAAGCAACTCTTCATAGTTTGCGCCTCCATGTTCAAACGGCTGTGGCTTCCTGAGGTTCTGGAAGCCTGATCTCATTGGTTTCCCAGCCAAGCCCTTGCGCTACACCGGCGCCGTAAGCTGGGTCGGCTCGCTTGAAATGCCAGATCTGGCGTTCCTGGATGTGCTCGGGCACTCCCCTCATGCTGGCAACAATGTTGCTGATGAGCCGCTTGCGCTCATCAGCCTTCATAAGCCGGAAGAGGTTGCCTGGCTGAGTGTAGTAGTCATCGTCAATGCCATAGCCGTGGCGGTCCACCGAACCGCCTGTGGTCCGCGGCCGCTCGCGGTACGAGGAATTCTCAACCGGGCCTTCGAAGCTGTTGGGCTCATAGTTGGGCGCTGATCCGGAGTTGCCGTCGAACCGCATCGCGCCATCGCGTTGGTAGGTGTGGACGGGACAGGTTGGCCGATTGACTGGCAGAGCATCGTAGTTGACGCCCAGGCGATACCGGTGAGCGTCTGGATAAGAGACTAGCCGCGCCTGGAGCATCTTGTCGGGTGAGTACCCCATTCCTGGCACGATGTTCTTTGGTTCGAAAGCAGCCTGTTCCACTTCAGCGAAGTAGTTCTCAGGATTGCGGTCTAGCACCAATTCGCCCACCTCGACGAGCGGGTAGTCCTGATGGGGCCAGACTTTAGTCAAATCAAAGGGGTTGATGTAAGAGGCGCCCGCTTCTTTTTCCGGCATGATCTGCACCAGGACGCGCCACCTGGGGAAATTGCCCTTCTGGATGGCATCAAACAGGTCGCGCTGGGCATAGTCAGGATCTTGGCCCCGCATTTCATCGGCTTCCTCGCGGGTGAAATTCTTAATTCCCTGGAGGGATTTGAAGTGCCACTTGACGTAGAACAGCTCGTTCTTGTCTTGGTCAAGCTGAAGGTATGGCTGCTGAAGCCATCCATGTGCCGGTAGCCGTCAGGAGTGCCGCGATCAGAGAAAAGAATCGTGACTTGATGAAGCGACTCTGGCGAAAGAGACCAGAAGTCCCACATCATCGTGGGCGACTTGAGGTTGGTCTGCGGGTCGCGTTTCTGGGTATGAATGAAATCACTGAATTTCAATGGGTCGCGAATAAAGAAGACAGGCGTGTTGTTGCCCACCATGTCCCAATTGCCCTCTTCGGTATAGAACTTCACCGCGAATCCACGCGGGTCCCGTTCCGTATCTGCCGAACCTTTCTCGCCGCGCTATTTTCCCCGTGGCATAATTGCCAATTTTGGAGCTACTCTAAAAACCGTGGCCTGCCCCTCACGTAAAGCAGCCTGATTTCGAGAAAAAAAGATTCTCTATGCGATGACCGTCTGAAAAACTAATCATTGGGGCGTCCTACTGGGACTCCTGTGATCGGGGCTAAAGCGGAAGGTTGCGGTCTGCCAGGTTGTTGCGGCACAGCGAATGACGGCTGTTCAGAAAGTGAATTTGCCTGCGTCTGGGCGGGTATTGACGGCTGTTCGGTAGATAGGTCAGCTTGTTGCGGTATGAACCTCTGCCCTCGACGGACCAGAAGACTGGGTGATTGCTCCCGAAATGCGATCGCGGGTGTTGCTGGCTGGCTGGTCGAAGGCTCCCGCGAAAGCGGGATCATGATTACTTTGTCAATCGCATTTGAGCCGTTGGCCGAACCCAGCATGACGTAACCAAAACCCGATCCGCGAAACAACTCG
>DASZEU010000336.1:0-6175 GCA_035940535.1 Candidatus Angelobacter sp. | reverse complement strand
ATCGTACAAAGCGTGGAAGAGCGGTTGATGAAGATCAGTACTTAGCCATTAGTACTTAGTTTTTAGCCACGAATTGCGCGAATGAACACGAATCGAAACCAGCGGCCAGGAAACATTCTTCCCTCTCCTATTTCACTTGATTTTAGCATTGAACAAATTCGTGTTCATTCGTGTTGATTCGTGGCTAAAGGGTTTGGCTGAACCTGCTGATGCGAGCCAAACCATCCGAGCACTCTCGATTCGAATTCTTCATGGGCATGAAATAAAATGTCGTTCTGGTTGTTTTGAATTTTCAGATCGTCATTGCGGCGCTTGGCCCTGGACGCATTCGCTGAATGCTCTCAAAGACTGCCATCATCTCCTTCTTTCTTTTTCTAGCGCCAAGACCTGTGCCCGTCCTCAGACGGATCGGCGCTTCCCAGAACCGCGTGGGGCTCTCGATGCGAAGAACCACATAGTGATACCTGATGGTGGCGTGCCCTGATTTGTAAACAAATTCTTCAAAACCACAATATGTAAGCGCATCTACTGGAATGCGAAGGCGCTCGCGATCACCCTCAAACAGGATCTCCCGTTTGCCTTGGTCCAGCAGGAGTAATCCGACATCGCTGGCGCTATCCAGCATTAATCTTCCCCAATTGGCTTTGGGCACGATCTCGGCAAAGAGCGATTCGGGGTTGTCAGGATTCACAATCCGCTTTGGACGCCGCGCCAACTCATGCCGCAAGCGTTGCTGCAGGATTCTGTTGGCGATATAGGTGGGATTCAGCAGGGCTACGCCCATACCGCCGACGATGCAGACGATTGCGACCGCTATCATTCCGAAGGCTGTGAACTTTTCGATTGGCGAGACCTTGCCATCGAGGATGCCGGTTGCCCACAGCAATAGGCCGAGGCCGCCAAAAAAAGTAAGCAGGGGAGCAAACGTGAGCACAGATCCTGCCCAAATCATGCCACGGGTGCGAACCTTGCCGGCGTACTCTGATTCGACGTCCCGGATTTCGACTGAAAGGTCTTCTTGAACAAGGTTTGCCGCTTTTGTTTGCAGTGGCCCGGCAATGGCCGATCGTCCGGTGATGTTGTCAAGCAGCTTGAACCGGGGCGCCAAAGCAGCTATCTCAGTGGAGGTCGCTTGCAGCGCTCGCAGTAACAACTTGCCTCTGGCCTGATCGATCGGATCAGCACCCCCAATGCCTTGCCATTGAATGATTTGCTTTACCGAGATGTACACAGGACATCCTCGCCAAGCCCCTTCCTGCAAGGAAGGACAAAGATCGATTCCCACAGTGAGATTGGGCACGGAAGAATAGACCGGCGTTGCACAAAGGGCAACCAAGGCTTGAGAAGAACCGCTACGCAACGCGTCCATTACTACCGCAGATGCCTTGGGGCTAAAGGATGTGACACTGCGTTTCATCCAGCGTCCACATGCTTCGCAATAGGGCCGTCGGGACCGCTGGATGCTGGGAAAAATGACAATGAAAAAAACGCCGCTGGCTTCCAAGCCCAACATCAACCAGTTCATCACCGCGCTGTGGGTCGCGGATTCCTTCGAACGATTCACGTCGTGGATCACATCTGTCTTCATGCGCGCCTTGATGTAGGCTGGCAACAGATCGGGTCGCGATATAGCCCGTGGTCCCCAGTGATGGACCATTCCGCAATAGAAATAGCCAAGGTAAAGCACAACCGCCACACAGAGACCGGCAAGTCCTCCAATCAGCCAATTGCGACAATGCCCTTTGATTACGGCCACCCTGACGAGTGCTGCCGGCGCCAGTGATGCTGCCACAGGCACGATCACCAGATAGTAGTAGCCGTTGAGGAACAGCCAGAACAGCAGTAGGGCCAGCAAAGCCGCTACCGCGATAGCAGGTAGTAGCCAGACCACAAATAGCGCCAGTCTGACGCCTCCGCCAGCACGATAGAAGACTCTTCCAGAAAATGATTCGCCTTGGTTCATGACAATGACCCACTACATAACCGCCAGCTTCCTCACTGCAAGCTTCAAGAATTTCGATTTTACAATGTGTGATTAAATGGTTGTTGGAATGAGCTTTTCTGATTTCTATGGCAATTCAGAGGTTGTGCGCCAGCTTCGAGAGATGCTGAAGCGGGACCGATTTCCTCATGCGGTCATACTCTCCGGCCCTGAGGGAGCAGGCAAGTACACGCTGGCGCTCAAACTGGCCCGGACCATGAACTGCCTGCACGCCAGTCAAGAAGATGGGCAGCCCGATTATTGCGGTTCATGCCGGAATTGCTTACGTATCGGCGAATCCGAAGACTTGGAAGCTCGATGCGCCGAAGCTGTGGAGGTTCGGGAAGGAATGCGTGACACCGACAAACGCGAGGCGCGCATCTTCGTCCAGACTCATCCTGATGTTCTAATCGTTCCACCGGACCCTCCACAGATGATGATTAAGGTGGACCAGGTGCGCCATGTCATCAGCACGGTCCAATACAAGCCACAGGAGGCGCGCCGGCGCATCTTTATCTTCACCTCTTCATCGTTCATGAAAGAAGCAGCCAATTCCTTGCTGAAGGTGCTGGAAGAACCGCCGGATTTCGCCACGATTTTCTTATTGGCCCGGCAGCCTGGCGAACTGCTGCCCACCATCCGTTCCCGTTGCATCACTTTTACATTGGCGCAGCTCTCCATCCAGGAAATTGAACAATATCTGGTGAGGCATCGGCCTGAATGGAATGACCGCCAACGGCAACTTGCGGCGCGTATCAGCGGAGGCGCAGTGGGCAAGGCCCGCTCTGTAGATTTGGAGGCTTATGTAACGTCGCGTAAAGACGCCCTGGTAATTCTTAACAACGTGCTCCAAATCCATGACCACACGAGCCTCTTTCGAACCACTGAAACCTACCGCGGCGGGGCCGAAGGAAAAGAGAAGACTGACCAGCTTCTAGCCGCGCTGTATTCTTTGTTGAAGGACCTTTTGGCAATCTTCTGCCACACTCCAGAACTGGTGCGAAATTCCGATATTACACCTGAACTTAATACACTGGCCGCCAGCGTAAGTTTCGAATGGATTTCGAATGTGACACGCCAGTTGGGGCAGTTCCAAAATGGGATGCGGCGGAATGTGCTCCGGCCACTGGCTCTGGACGCGCTGGCGCTCTCTCTAGAACGCTAAATGTCAACAAAATTTTACAACTTTGGTCATTTGAATCCAGGGCCATGCTGTGATACCGTAACCTCAACCCGCAACTGAATTCCCGGCATACTTTTGGGTTCAGCTTTCGCTTCCCGGTTGACGCCTGCGTCGGCGTGACTTTCATAGCGGGAGACGGAGCAGACAAAAAATGAAAGACTCAATGGAATCCACAGCCGCACGTCAAGCCCCTGAGCCAGCTCACGAAGAATTTGTCAGCCGCAAGCTGATCCGGCCGTCTTTGAGTGCCCCTCCACAAAGGACCGAGCCGGTTTCGGAGCGCCGTGAACGTCTGGAACGCACTGACCGCATGCCTTCGGTGAGAAGGACCAATTCTGCCGACCAGACGCACGCTGAAAACTTTTATTACCAAAAGCAGATCCAGAGCCAGACCCCAGTGGTCGTGGTGATGAAAGATGGCGATCAGATCCAGGGCTTAATCGAATGGTATGACAAGAACTGCATCAAGCTGACCCGTTCTGGCGGGGCCAACTTGCTGGTGTATAAACCCGCTATTCGCTATATCTACAAGGCAGGCGAAGCCCGGAATACCTAGCAAGAAGTTTTGTAGTTGGGGTGATAATTGGGTAATTTTGAAACTATTTTTTCTTACCCAGAGTACCTTTCCCAGCTCTAATTCTGTATGGCTTCTGATCGATGCCCGGCGGAGTACTCAACCAACCTAATCTCTTCCATTGACAATGTAAGTAAAAGTCCCTTAGTATCTGCAAGTTACACCCTGCTATGCGACTTTAGGAGCGCCGCCAGTGATCAAGCTCGATATCATTAACGAGGTCGTTACCAAGACCGGTATCACCAAGACAAAGGCTGAATTGGCGGTGGAAACCGTGTTCGGAAGCATGAAAGAGTCCCTGGCCAAAGGCGAACGCATCGAATTGCGTGGCTTTGGTGTGTTCAATGTGCGCCCGCGCAAGACAGGCATAGGACGCAACCCACGCACCGGGGCTGAGGTTAACATCCCACCGGGAAAGGCAGTACGCTTCAAGCCCGGTAAGGAGTTACAGTCCATCGACTAGCCCGGACTTGCGCGGTTTGAATGCCAGAAGATCCTTTGTCTCCGTCTTCGTATGAGGTCCTTGATCCTGAACGCCAGGAAACCCGCGTCATAGTTGTTCACCCGCCGCGCCGGCGTTATTGGCTGCACATTCTTTTGTTCCTGGCAACCGTATTGAGCACTCTGTGTATAGGCGCCCGTCTGCAATACAATTTTAACCACAGCCAGACAGTGCTTTCCGTGGGCGACTTTTTTCTGCCCTTTCGTTGGGCACTGCAAGACTGGCGAAGGCTGATACTGGGAATTCCTTTTTCAGCTTGTCTGCTGGGGATTCTGACCGCCCACGAACTGGGCCATTACATCTTGTGTGTGCGACGCAAAGTCTACGCAACCTTACCCTATTTTCTTCCCGCTCCTACGCTTATCGGAACAATGGGCGCATTCATCCGGATCAAGTCGCCGATCCGAAGCCGCAAAGATCTGTTTGATATCGGTATTGCGGGGCCCATAGCTGGATTTCTGGTGGCTGTTCCAGTGCTCTTCTTTGCCCTCATGATGTCCAAAGCGGTTTCTCCCCCGCCCGACGACAACAGCCTGCCCCTTGGATTGCCGTTGATTTTCAAAATTGCCCACTGGATGCTGGGAGCTATGGGTGGACAAGTTGCGTTGGCGCAGCCGGACGTGAACCACATCTTGTTGCATCCTATGGCGGTAGCCGCCTGGGTGGGAATGTTTGCCACAGCGCTGAATTTGCTTCCGGGCGGACAACTCGATGGAGGCCATATCATATTCGCGCTGAGTCCGCGCTACCATCGCATCAGTTCATGGCCAATCATGATTGTCCTGCTTATCTTGTCATGGTTTTACTGGGCAGGCTGGTTCCTGTGGGCTGTGGTGCTAAAGCTTACGGGGCGGCATCCGCCAGTGCCAGGATTTCCGGAACTGGATAACAAACGAAAACTGCTCGCGCTCTTTGCTTTGTTGATGCTCGTGCTTACTTTTGCCTATGATCCGCTGCCGGGCTCTGGTTGGAGCAGTCTTCTGAAGGGAATCCGCGGACAGTAGAAGAGTCGCTGAGCCCCGGAGCGAGACACGGATTAAAGTGCTGCAAAAGCAGAAGCCCCGAGTTTGTGTTGACCCATTCACCTCGACCAGCGGCTCGCTATAGGCCCTCGCCGACCTGCTTTCCCTCGTAGTCTCTTTGCAGATTCTTCTTGGGTGCGATCTTTAATCAGCTAAGCTGAAGCTCGGGCTCCGGGCTCACTGCCAACCGGGTAAATCGGTCAACGCCTCGGGGCTTCCATTTTTGCACTTAAACATCTCATGTTCTCCTCAACCAGCAGTTCGCTATTCGACCCTCACTGGCCCTCCAACGCTTTCGGCTTGCGCCGTGCGCGGTGACCTTGCTTGAGCCCCGGACTCGCCGCCAACCGGGAAAACATATTGAAATGTCAAAGAACGAGTGTGAATCTACGCTCTTCCCAATCTAAGTCAAGAAAATTAATGAGCTGCTAACTCACACAAAATAAGCAGTTTATAAACTGTCCACAGGGACCTGCCACAGATTTGTGCAGGGCCGTTTTCATAGCTTGTAAAAATGCGGTGAAAATTTCGGTTTCGGTCTTTTTGCAAATGTGCAAATGGCGGGCAAAACCGCATGAACAGCGGGTTTCGTGTTCAAAGGGTGAGGGCCGAATGTTGTAAAAGCCTTGTCCAAAAGTAATAACCATCAATATTTCACCAGCGGGATTCCGAACTAGTGAAGACTTGTAACAGGGCATGACAGGGCATTTTAAAGGGAGGAATTGATGCTCAACTGGCGCTTCAAGCTGCCCCGTTGTGCCCGGTCCAGTCGCCCAGCAATTCCAACTCGCCTCCGGGGTCGCGCTTCTCCTGAGCGGGCTGAAACATGATCTGGTTGCTCTGGCGAAAATAGGGGCATACTAAGCTCCAGGTTTCAAAGCCTCTGCCTGAAATCGTAATAATCACTGCTTCT
>DASZEU010000335.1:0-18326 GCA_035940535.1 Candidatus Angelobacter sp. | reverse complement strand
GCTGCCAATCTCAGGATAGACGTTGTTGATCTGAGGATTGCGCTTCTTGATGTCCATCAGGATATTGTGCCAGGCGAAATCGCCAGTCTTGGGATCCATCATGGTGGCATACTCCGGCTCGTTGGGTCCATGCTGAATGGCCGAGTGATAGATGATGAACGTGAGGTCAGGATTGTTGAGCGCCGCCTTCTCCACATCTTTGGGGTTGGCCAGATGCCCGAGAATGCGCGACTGATAGGAATATCCCTTGTGACAGGAGAAGACCTTCAGCCCGCGCTTGCGCGACTCCTGGTAGAACCACGCAGCATCGTCATCATCGAGTTGGAAGCCGTGGCCGGAGCGGCCTGGATCGGTGTGGCAATACCACTTCCACGAGCCGATCTTGTAAACGTTGATCTCGCGCTCCATTTGCTCAAGCATTGCGGGCTTATCAATCGCATTTTTGGTCTTGTCCCAATAGTGATTCGGGGCAAGATTGCCCTGGCTCAAGGCCCGGCGGGAGTTGGCGAAGTGGTTGATCTTGTCGCGGGATTCCGCCATGAGCCAGCTTGGCAGGATAGGACCACCGCCGCGAGCCCGGCCTTCGAGGACCTTGCCGGTTTCATCGCGGTTCTTTTCAGGCGGACCGGGCACGCCGGAGATCACGATCATCTCGGTTTCAGAGTCGAAGAAAATCTCTTTGACGAACTGGTTGAAGCTGTAGGACTCCTTGTCATCCTTCAGGTTGAAACCCATGTTCTTCATGAATTCCATGCTGCGGAAGTTGGGTGTCCAGCCATCGGTAAAGTGAGTTTGGACGTCCATGATGAAGTACTCGCTCTTGGGCAGTTTTGCCTCATGAGCAGCCTGGTCCAGGGTTTCGGCTTCATCAACTTCCCAGACTTTGCCCCATACTTTATTGGAGGCAACAAAGCAGGTGGCCAGCCCCATGGCGCTCGCCATAAAGGTCCGGCGATCCATGCCAAGTTTTCTGGACTTTTCCTCGGCCATCTGGCCGATCAGGTATTCGACCTCTTTTTGCTTCTTGCTCTGAGGGCGGGGAATGAACTCTTCGTTGGAAAGAACTTGCGTGGGCATCGGCGAATCGACGCCCTTCTTCCGGTCACGCTGAAATTTCCGGATCCACATTATGGTCAGTGTCCTTTCTGCGGCAACAGTGTATACCAAGTTCGGAGAAAACTGAACGGCGATTCAGTGGCGGGGAATCGGGGTGCTCGGACCAACGGGTAATCGGAGCCATCCTTGCAGGCTCCATTTTCGGTAAGCTGTTTGCCTGAACTGATCGACCTGTTATAAAAGCTGCTGGGAGCAACGATTAAATGCAGAAGTGAAATTACATCGACCAACAAAAGGTGAAGGCAAAGCGAGAGATAAAAGAAGCTCTTCCAGAACTCATCGAATATGGCACAGAAGAGGACGTAATTGAATTAGCTAAGACCTGGAACCCAAATCTAACTCCCAAAGATTTACAAGATCTGGTTATTTTGTTCCGCGCCGCGAAGCGCGAACGCGTGAAATAATGTCCAAACTCCTCTTGTGGGCCTGTTCAAATTCTTTATCATTCATGTGCAGCGCAGCCCGGTCAACGAGATCACCCATCTTTGCTGACAGCAATTCTTCGGCGGTTTTCGATCTTTTCTTGGCCGCTGTTTGCGACTTTACTGCGTGAACTGACGTTGCCATATTTTGTTCCTTCTTGTTAGCGTAGCTCATTGTTATAACCCCAAAGAGTTGAACTTTTCCCTGGCGGCACAATTCTTCAATAAGTTAGAAGCGGCATACATCGGTTATGTTGACTCTAAGGATTAGACGTTCCAATATTTGTTTCGACTCTAATTGCCGTTCACTGGCTAACTGGCAACTGTTCCTTGAGCCCTCTCTCCTTTAACTTGGCCTTCGCCCTGGCCACAGCCGATATGATCGCCCTATAGCCCAGCAGCGCAACCAAAACCGCGCCATAAGTGAGGGGCTTTCGCAGGTCGGCTTTTACCAGCCATATAAAGTGGATTACCCCTGCTGCGGCGCTGAAATAGATTAGGCGATGCAATTTCTGCCAGCGCTTGCCGCCCAGTCTTCTGATCCATCCAGTCGTGGACGTTAAGGCCAAAGGCAGCATCAGCAACCATCCCGTCATTCCAGCGGTGATGAAGCGGCGCTTGAGGATGTCATGCAGCATCTCGTGGACATCGAAGAACTTGTCCAGCCAGACGTAGGTCGTCAGATGCAGGCAGCCGTAAAAGAAGGCGTAGAGGCCCACCATGCGCCGGAAACGAATCATCCACGGCATCCCGGTAAGGCGTCGAAGCGGCGTGATGCCGAGCGTGATCAACAAGAAAGTGAGCGTCCATCTTCCAGTGGAGCGTGTGATTACATCGATGGGATTGGCTCCCAACAGGTCGTGAAAGCCTTTCCATGTCAGAACCGCCACTGGGCCAAGGCACAGCACAAACACCATGACCTTGAGCACCCGGATCAAATTTTCTCTGGGAGAAGGCATCAGAAGTTTTTGCGCAGATCCATTCCTGAATAGAGGCTTGCCACTTGATCGCCGTATCCATTCAACATTAAGGTCTCGCGTTTGAAAAATTCTCCGATGCGGCGCTCCTTTGCCTGGCTCCATCGGGGATGGTCTACCTGCGGATTCACGTTGGAATAGAAGCCATATTCATTAGGAGCCATCCTGTTCCAAGAGGTGGGCGGCGCCTTTTCGACAAACTTGATCTTCACAATGGCCTTGATGCTTTTAAATCCATACTTCCAGGGAACCACCAGGCGTATGGGCGCGCCATCCACGTTGGGCAATACTTCGTCGTAAATTCCCACAGCGAGAATCGACAGCGGATGCATGGCCTCGTCCATGCGTAATCCCTCGACATAGGGCCATAACAGCACATCGTGATTTTGGCCGGGCATCTGGCTGGGCGCAAGAATGGTCTCGAAAGCCACAAACCTGGCTTTGCTCAAAGGCTCAACCTGTTTTATCAATGCGCTCAGAGGAAAACCAACCCAGGGAATCACCATCGACCAACCCTCGACGCAGCGGAAACGGTAGATGCGCTCCTCCAGCGGGGCCAGCTTCATGATCTCGTCAATATCCATTTTCTTGGGCTTCGCGACCAGCCCTTCAACCGCAACGGTCCATGGACGACTACGAAAATTCCTTGACAACCCATTCGGCTCGTACTTATCGGTGCTGAACTCGTAATAGTTGTTGTAATTGGCGATGTCTTTTAAAGAGTTGGGCTTTTCGCTGGTACTGAATTGGCTCTTGGTGATGCCCGTCAATTTCGTACTGGCTTCTACGGTTTCCAGTTTGTTTGCGGCGTCACCCAGGTAAAGACCGGTCACCAGCGTCGCGCCGGTTGCGGCTGCTCCAGCAATGAATTTGCGCCGGTCCATATACGTGGATTTCGAGGTGATCTCTGAAGTAGGTATGTCATTGGGTTTCTTGATCAGCATGGCTTCCCGTACTATTTTAGACGAGTTATCGCTGGATAAGTTGCAGTGAATCTCAAGGTTAAGGTCGAAAGATCTTGAAGATTATCATTGATTGAAAACAGGAGACGCTTGCATATCTATGTTGAACCCACCTCATCCCGGAGATTTCATTCGGACGGAAATTATCGAACCTCTGGGCTTATCGGTGACAGCCGCCGCCAAGGTACTGGCCGTGTCGCGGCCAGCATTGTCGAATCTTTTAAATGGAGGAGCAGACCTGTCCGGGGATATGGCTCTGCGAATCGAAAAAGCTTTTGACGTGAAAATGGATACGCTCATGAGGATGCAATCTTCTTTTGATATCGCCCAGACCCGCAAGCGTGAGAAGAAGATTCGCGTCCGGCGTTATGACCCGCGCCCGGCGAATTCTTTGCAACGATTTGCTTCATAGTGCATCGGAGGTTCGCTAATTCGTTCCCCGCGCTGTAGCTCTTGGCGCATCGTAGGGTAGCGTATCGGGATTGATGCGCACTGCGGTCGTGAATTTCAAGGGGTACTTGCTTCCGGTGGCATAAGTCAGCTCAACGAAATACGCTGTCCAGCCTTTTGCCGGTTTGTCGACTTTACCGATATACACTCCGTCTTTTTGTTCTGTAAGGGTAGTGGAGTGATACGCTGGACCAATTGCCATCAAGCGGAAGTCCCGGTGCTCGGGATTAGTGGCCTGCCAAAGCTTGACCTCCGTGGGCTTGGTAACGGTGCTCACGCGGATCGAGCCATCGTCTTCGAATTTCCAGGAGAACTTGGGGCGCGGTCGGTTGCGCAGGAAGGCATCATAAAAGGCAATCAGGCCCTGGCGCGCATCGGAATTCTTCAACGAATGGTCAGTGTTGGGTACGTAGCGCAGATATTTTTCGCCGAGCAGGTCATCAAAGTAAAAACGCGAGGAATCAGGAAGAAAATACTGGTCGCCGGCCGAATTGATGATGTATTTGGGGAGGGTCAGGCGATCGCGATATTCATAAGGCTCTTCGATCTGCATAAGCTTATGAAATTCAGGTGTGCCATTCCGCTTCATGATCCCCAGGTCCTCATAATCCTTCACCGCGGGCGAGTAAAAACCGTAGGCGCGATAGTGGTGGTCGAAAGATTTCTCGTTGTTGAGCAGGTCGATGACCATGGGAGCGATCGCGACCACGCGTTTATCAACAGCCGCGGTCGTCCACGTGGTCCAGCCGCGCTTCGAGCCGCCCGCGACCATGAAATTCTCTACCTTCGTTTTTCCCCCGGCGGCTGATCCAAGAAACTCCTGCACGGCGTCCATGGCTTTGACTGCGCTCTTGGTCATAGGCAGGCGGGCTGGCCAGATGTCATTCCCCGTTCGCAAATACTTGTCCCAGGTGTAAGCGATGAACTCATCTTCTACCAGGTCGCGCTTAATAGCATCGGGAAAGTCGAGCGGCTGATTGGGAACCATGCGCAACTCGGCCACTGCGGTATGGGTTGTCAGCGCGATGTCGGCAATGAGTGCGTCCACTTTTTCGGGTGCTTTATCTTTGTTCGAGCCGCCGGTCATGTAAAGGAAACCCGTAGCATGATCAATCTGGTCGGGCCGCACAATGGTAAGCCAATGCTTCCACTCGCTACGGTCCGCAGGAATCGGAGGTTTCCAGGTCTGCGAGGTCAGGGAGAGGATGTATGCTTTGTAGCCTGTTCCGGCAATGGTGTTTACCAGCTCAAACTTGTAACTTGAATCGGGAGCGTGGACGTAGCGGTCGAGCGCCGTTTCCTGGCGAGACGCCGCAAAGGGCAGCGCGGTCGCCAAGACCGCGACGACAAGCATCAATCGAATGCGAGCAAGTTTCATGGGCCGACATTTTACCGCAGGAACCATAGTTTTTTAGGAGCTAGGTAGGTAAAGCCTACGAAGGCTTCCCAATGAGTACTGCCGCTTATAAGACCGCGATTGAAGCCGCCATCGAGCACCAGATTTTTCCGCAAAGTGTAGGAAGTGGCGAAGAGTGCGCCAATAGCGTTGGAATGGATGAGCGGTTGGGTAAAGTGCCAAATCTCTCCCGATATTCCGACATGGTGCGCAACCGGATGCGACACCGAAAGGGTCTGGCCAAACTGCGCGCGGTGTCTGGGCTCTTCAATTTGTTCGGTCACGATCCCATTGGTATCGAAATGGAAGCCGCCGGCATCGAAGCTGACCAGTAAGAGCGCCGATTGGCGGTTCGTCCCGATATCAAGTTCCGGCGCCGGACTCGCATAAGCCCGCCGGAAATAGCTCATGGAAACAGTGGGCCGATGTCCTTCCCCCGCTACAACCACATCTTGCACTCCCAGAAACACTTCGCCAGGACGCCGGTCGAGACCACTCTCAATGTGGGAACGAACCAGCGGCTCAGTTTGCACCAGCAACTGCAGCCGCTCGATGGGTGCAAATTTCACTACTTCAGTGAAACCGAACCGCCGCGAAAACTCTCCGGAGTGGAGTGCGTTGAGAAAACCTGTTTCAAATTGAAAGTAACCGACTGGAGTTAACGTGGCCGGCGTGGAAACGGTAGGACGGCCGGGATTGGCCTCCACCTGCGCCCATACTGCAATTGAAAACACCAAGCCCAGCGCTGCATGGATCGCAATTTTCAGCATCCGCTTATTTATTTGCGCCAACGGCCTGCTTTTGCAGGCTCAGGTTCTCCAGCCGGCTCACTTCCCCTTGCAGCGCAGTGGCGTTCGGGGCATTGGGTATACGCGTTAGGTAATCCCGCATTTTCTGCGCGGCGCCCGCATAGTCATGTTTACCTTCCAAAATATTGCTTAGCAGGAGCGCCACGTCAGGCCGTCGATGGTCGGTATCCAATGATTCGAATTTGCGGGCTTTTTCCTCCGCAGCATCCAGGTTGCCCAAATAGAAGTTCGCTGCGGCGCTGTAGAGGTAAGCGATGGGGAAGGCGAAGGGATTCAACTTCTCGCACTGCGCGGTGTATTTCACCGTATCTTGCCATTTTTTCTGGTGGACGGCGATGGCTGCCAAGCCAAAGTAAGGACTCACGAAAACCGGATCAGCCGAAATGGCCTCGGTGTAATCTTTTTGGGCTTGATCCAGCAGATTTTGACGTTCATGAATCTCGCCCAAAAGCGACCAGGCTGCGGCAAAATGAGGAAATACCCCCAGGGCTTTGTCCAGCTCTTTTTCAGCGTCCGCGGTTTTCTTCTGAGCCAGATCTTTTTGCGCTTTTTCAAACGCATGGCGGGCATCTTTGGGCGCCTGCATCGTAGTCAGGCTGATGGTGGAGCCGGCAACATTGTCCATGCGCCGCAAGAAGATTGTGCCTACATTCAACTGCCCAAAGTTGTCCTCAAGCCTCATCATCACAGTGGATGAGTGAAAGCCGGGCAGCACGGCGCGCAATTCGCACCCCATCAACTGGGCCATCCGCCGGGAATCCTGGGTTGACTTCGAGTCTCCCATCATGCCGTTATTTTGGAGAGGGTCAACACTGCTTTCAGAAGCATCCTGAATTCCATTATTCTGGCCAAGCTGGAATTCGAAGTGGCCCTTACCGTCGGTATAACCCTCGCGCCGCGCCATCCCATTGCAGACACGCTCAATGAGTACCGGTTCCGGCGGGGCCATACCGCCATCCAACATGACCTTGCCTGAAATAAAGATCGGCTGCCGCTGGAGTGTGACATCGGGCGTATTCGGCGGCGCCATGATGGGTATGTTGGCTGTCCCGTTGGTATTTCCTCCTTTGCCACCCTTCTGGGCACTTGCCGGCTGGAGGAGAATGAAACTGCTAAATACAACAGCAAGGCTGAGGAAGCGGTAGGAAATAACCATCGTGATCCCTCCATAGATGGCTGGCACGTGAAAAGGTGGTTCTCCGTGCGACTGACATATTACCTCTTTTTTAGATCGATGTCCGAGAAATCAGGTTGGCGCAGTTATTTAGGCTGGGGCGAGGGGTGGAACA
Source organism: Candidatus Angelobacter sp. (assembly GCA_035940535.1). Taxonomy (GTDB): domain Bacteria; phylum Acidobacteriota; class Terriglobia; order Terriglobales; family Acidobacteriaceae; genus Angelobacter. Next base: position 10,905 of record DASZEU010000335.1, on the reverse strand, counting down.
CGGACAATGGCATTGCCTACCGGGTTGGATATATCTGCGCCAGGAATTCTGGACGTTCGACGCTCAATGAAAAGAAGCAGCAGCAACCCTGAACTCGGTTACAATTTCTATGTGAAGTTGAAGAGCAGTGCGGAAGTCATCGAGGCATTCTCGAATTTGCTTCGACCCGAGATCGAAGATGAACGAATTGATCTGGCGAAGGCTGCTCTGACTTTTGCGCGCATCGAATATCCCGAACTGGACCTTGCAGTATATCTCCGGCGGATCGACAAATTGGGAGAGCGGGCCGGCAAAAAAATCACGGAGACTGGCGATCCAGCGGAAAGCGTAGCGGCCGTGAACGAGGTGCTGTTTGCGGAGGAGATGTTCCGGGGTAACACCGCCGATTTCTACAATCCTCTCAATTCGTTTTTGAATGATGTGCTGGATCGGCGTCTCGGCATTCCTATCACCCTGTCACTCATTTATATGGAAGTAGGGCGGCGGATTGGATTCCCGTTGTTTGGCGTTGGCATGCCCGGGCACTTTCTGCTCAAACATTATGACGTGGCCGGACGGCCTACGCTAATCGATGTGTTTGAAGGTGGTTTGATCGTAACCGAAGATGATTGCCAGAAAAAACTCAATGCCATCTGGGATGGGCAACTCGTGCTTCAGCCGCAATTTCTCTTGCCTGTAACCCGGCGGCAGATGCTGACCCGCATGTTGAATAACCTGAAAACCATCTATCTCTCTCAGCGAAATTTTCGCAAGACACTGCAGATAGTCAACCTCATCCTGGTGAGTTATCCGCGATCTCCCGAGGATGTAAAACAACGGGCCGTGCTGCGCTATAACCTGGACGACTATCGCGGAGCCCTCGCCGACTTTGAAGAATACGTTCGCATGTTGCCCGATGCCTCTGACGCCGAAGAGATCAAGCAGACTGCCCTCTCCTTGCGCCGGTCGATGGCCATGATGAACTGACGCACATCGTTATTCGCCCCCTGTTGGTACGCCTTACTCATCCATTTCTTGCGCCCCTCCAATAGCCCAAGGATGCTGCTCCTTCCGAGCTTTAGATCTTTGCATCAACGACCGATAACAGTAACTAAGGTACTCTGGTTTATTCGCCTTAATCAGTGCTATTGTTATCTTAAAATTATCTAAGTTTTGCTCTTCAATCAGAGTGCTCAACCAGATAGAGTTCCTGTAACTCATTATGGGGGAAGGTATTTTATGGCGGTTTCGCGAAGACAGTTTTTGCATTGGGGGGTTCTGGCCGGCGCCACAGTGGGCGCGTTTGGCCAAAGAGGAATTCACCCGGACCATTCGGGAGAGGCTAACGCAGGGCACACAATCCGCCCGGTTCCTCCGGTCGGTGGCCATGTCGGCAGCAATCATCCCGGCCTGCAGCAAATGACTAAGGAGTCATTTGCTCCTTATGTAGGCACGGGTTTCAAGGTTTCAAGAGATTCCTCGCAGCCGGTCTGGATCAGGTTAATCTCCGCGGAACAATTCCCCACCGACCCCGCCCATCAACATGAGATCAGCGCCGCTACGGCCAAACAAACCTTGACCTACATGCTGCGCTTTATTGGCTCCTCCGATAAAGTCCTGCCCCAGGGCACTTACACTTTGGAGCACGACAAGCTGGGTACTTTCAAGCTCATGCTCGTTCCCAGCAGTGATGGCCAGCAAACGTATGCGGCCATTGTGACCCATTTACACTAGACACTTTAAGACGCCGGCCTTCGCTGCCCCCCACGCAGCCGGCGTTCCTGTCCCGGCGGTGCCTGCCTAACCGCTCATCAGATTCAGCTATACTTTCGTTGATCCCTTGTGCCCGTGAGCTAAGAATACAAAGACTCCGGCAAGGCATCGGTTGCAGATGGAAATTACCAACATCCCTTCATTCCTTCAGTACTACGAGAACATTCGACAGAGAACCTTGAATGTAGTGCGCTCCATTCCACCTGAAAAATTTGATTGGAGCTACAGTCAGGGCAAATTCACCTGCGCGGACTTGGTCAGGCATATTGCGGCAATTGAGCGCTATATGTTCGCGGAGTGCGTTCAATTCCGGCCCAGTTGCTATCCAGGACACGGCAAAGAGCTTGCCAATGGCTATGAGAACGTCCTGGGATTCATGGACCGCCTGCATCGAGAGTCCATGGAGATCTTTGGCCGCATACCCAATGAAGATTTAAATAAAAAGTGCATGACGCCCGCCGGGGCCCCAATCGCAGTGTGGAAGTGGCTGCGCTCTATGGTGGAGCACGAGATTCATCATCGCGGACAGCTCTATGTCTACCTTGGAATCCTTGGACTTCCATCGCCGCCTCTCTATGGCCTGACTTCGGAACAAGTACGGGAACGCAGCCAGGCTCAGACTGCCAGTCACGAGTGATTTTCAACGATTGTTGTTGGCAGCGGTCCGCGCCATCGTCCAAGAGAGACACTCTTAGCCAAGGATCTCCCGGTGAACGATCAACATCCCCATAAACCGGCGCATTTGACTCCCGATCCCTTGCCGGAAGTTTCCGGCGACGAGCAGCCCGGAATCCTGAGCGCGCTCTCGCTGGATATCTCCCCGCTGAAAATCTCACGCGACTACCGGCTCCTCTTCATCAGCCAAACGGTCTCTCTCTTTGGTTCGATGATGAGCTATGTAGTTCTGCCCTGGCAGATGTACCAGATCACGAAATCGTCGCTGGCGGTAGGAATGCTGGGGGCTGCGGAGTTTGTTCCGATTATCACGATGGCCTTCATTGGCGGAGCGCTGGCGGATTATGTTGACCGGCGCCGTATGGTGCTGCTCACAGAAATGCTCATGGCTCTTGGCAGCGCCGCGCTCATCTTGAATTCCTTGCTGCCGCATTCCAAGGCCTGGCTGCTGTTCGTGTGTGCCATTGCCTTTGCCGGACTCAACGGATTAAAACGGCCATCGCTCGAAGCGCTGACTCCCAAGCTTCTGCCGCCGGAACTGATGCCTGCCTCTTCCGCGCTGCGATCGGTCAGCGGCACAGTAGGGGGCATTCTTGGTCCAGCCCTGGGCGGCATCTTCGCAACTACGGTGGGCCCGGCTCTCGCTTATTCGCTTGACCTGGGCACCTTCGCGATATCCCTGGTGGCGCTGTGGATGATGCGCACCACGCCTCCACCGCTGGGCGCAGACCGTCCCAGCTTGCGTTCCATTGCCGAGGGATTGCGCTACGCCTGGAGCCGCAAGGAACTCATGGGCACCTACCTGATCGATATCAATGCGATGTTTTTCGGAATGCCGATGGCTTTGTTTCCGGCAATCGCGGCCCGATTGGGTAGCGCTTCAGTTGGTTTTCTCTACGCCGCTCCTTCCGTTGGCGCACTGCTGGTAACTCTGGCTTCCGGTTGGACCGGCCGCGTCCACCGTCACGGCCTCGCAGTCACGATTGCCGCAGCCCTCTGGGGAGTCGCGATTATAGGCTTCGGCTTTGCAGATAGCCTGTGGCTGGCGCTCCTCTGTCTTCTGCTGGCAGGCGCGGCGGACATGGTAAGCGGGTTGTTTCGCATGATTATCTGGAACCAAACCATCCCCGACCATCTGCGCGGACGCCTCGCTGGCATCGAGATGATCAGCTATACCACGGGACCATTGCTCGGCAACGCAGAAGCCGGAATCGTCGCCAGCCTGTTCAGTGTCCGCACATCCATAATCTCAGGTGGAGTGCTCTGTGTCGCAGGAACAGGACTGCTCGTGCTGGCCTTGCCCGCGTTCCTCCGTTATGACGGACGAGAGGGATTGGCCCGAAAACAAAGAGAAGAAGCCGCGCGCATGGCTGCACTACAATCGACAGATTGAACGCCATTGGAAGATCGTCTTTGAATTTTCATTTACCCAATTACTAACTTACTCAATTACCAATTCTACCTAGTGTTGCGGTGCAGGACTTACTACCGTCAGATTCAGCGTGGCGCTGGCTGAAGCGCTCGCGCTGCTCGCAGTCACGCTAAAGGGGAAAGTCCCAGCCGGAGTACCATTGCTTCGGATATTTCCTCCTCCGCAACTCGCCAGCGATAGCAACATCACCAGCCCACCCAGCAACAGGGCCAGGCGCAGCCGTGCGGCTTTACCTCTCTTCCCTCGGAGACTCAATCCTGCCATTCCCAAGAACGGGAGCAGCACAGCATAGATCGGAGTTGTCCTATTACCCAAGGGCTGGAGAGAAGCCGAGCCTACGCTGGTCGAGATCGTCATGGTCACGGTGGCGGTAATCTGGCTTTCCGAAGAGGGATTGAAGCTGCAAGTAGCGCCCTTAGGCAAGCCACTGCAGGAAAACGTAATCGTGCCCGAACCGCTGGCCGCATCCACCGTAAGGTCTGTAGAGACGGTACTCCCGGCAACGACCGTGAGATTGCCTCCCTGAGGGGTAATCTGCAAGGCTCCGAGACCTGTGTGGGTAGGATCGGAAGCCGTATCGTTGGCGGTGTTGAGTTCCCCTCCGCCCGAGACGGTGGCCGTGTTCGTGACCGTTCCTCCCACATTCGCTGCCACGTTCACCGTGAGCGTGATGGCCGGATAGCTGGCGCCAGCGTTGAGCACATCGGCGCGTGTACAGGTCAGCGTGTTCAGAACACAGGCCCAACCTGTACCTGCGATATTGGTGGCAGTCAATCCGGCAGGCAAAGTATCAACGACTGTGACCGTTCCCACGGTCGCTCCACCACCAACATTGCTTACGGTGATGGTGTAGGCAGCACCGACTTGGCCCGGCGTGAAGTTGCCGGCGTGCGTCTTCGTGATGGTGAGATCGGGAGGAGGCAACACAACGACGGAAGCCGTGGCCGTATTCCCTGTGCCTCCATTCGTAGACGTGACAGCGCCGGTGGTGTTGACTTTGTTGCCCGCGGTGGCGCCGGTCACGTTGACCGAGAAAGTACAGGAACCGCTCGCTGCTACGGTCGCGCCTGTCAGGCTGACGCTGCCTGAGCCAGCGGTTGCAGTGATGGTCCCTCCACCGCATGAACCTGTTAGGCCATTGGGCGTGGCGACCACCAGTCCGCTGGGCAACGTATCGGTAAACGCGACACCAGTGAGCGCGACCGCATTGGAATTAGTAATCGTAAACATCAGGGTGGTGTTGCTGCTCAACAGGATGCTGGCCGCTCCGAATGCCTTGGCAATGGATGGCGGCCCGAGGTTGGTGATGTTCGCCGTCACTGTGGCGCTATCGACGACTGCATCCGCATGGCCAGCGCCGGCCGCCGTCGCGGTATAGGTGGCGGTTGCCGTACCCGATGCCTGAATAGATGTCTGCTGGTTGGAAAGCGTTCCTAACACCGGATTATTGAACTGAATGGGGAGGCCGATCAGGACCGACAAATTCGCAACAGTTATCGCGGCGCCGTGATTGTCTTGGAGGAAGCTGGCGGTCAGAGTCGATGTGTTCCCCACAGCGATGGCCGCTGGATTGGGAGTGTGGCTGAGCACGATCCACGGATCAAAAGTGACCAAGAGGTTAGGATCATTAATTGTGTCGCAAGGAGCCGTGCTTGGGCCTTGATTGCATCCCCACCAGTTGTCGGTTGCATCCACCGTCCCATTAATATTGTCGAACCCGCTTCCCGCGGCTGCCGTGTTGTTCACAATCCGGCTGAAGTTGATGTGAAGAGCTTGAGGCGAGCTGGCATCCACATGGATACCGCCGCCGTTGCCGGTGGCCATGTTTCCTGTAACTGTTACTTTAGAAAGTGTAGTTAAATCGACGTCCTGGTTGTCGCTCCACAGGCCGCCACCGTTCCCGCCAGAGGTGTTACTGCTAATAACCGATCCTTGATCAATGGTCATGCCCTGGTTGGTCCAGATTCCCCCGCCGTTCCCTGCTGCCTGATTGCCGGAGATGGTGCTGCTGTGGATCGAGGTGTGACTGAACGCGCCTAGATTGATGGCTCCGCCTTTTCCCTGCGCTCCAGTGGTCTGGGGCGCCTGATTGTTCAGTAGCTGAGAGTTAGTCAACGTTAGGGAAGTAAAGCTGCCAACAAGAATGCCGCCGCCAACACCACCGTTCCCGGTCGTGGACGTGTTCGCCACGTTATTCTGGATGGTACTGTTGCTGATCGTGGCTGTGCCGCTGCCTCCGGGATTGGAAAGAGAGAGGCCGCCGCCATCGCCATCGGTCGTGGCATTATCGGTAATGACGCAGCTTGTGATGGTCAGGTTCCCGGCGCCATCAAATCCGGCGCTCCAGTCGAGCGCGCCACCAAACTGATCTCCGGTGCCGGAAGCAGAAGGATTCGTTCCAAAACGTATTGTCAGGTTAGAGATGCTGGTATCGAAACCAGCGCCCAATCCCTGAGGGTTGATCGAAAAGATCTTGTCAATGCCGCTGCCGGCGCTGGCGCCCGCCTCAACAATGGTCGTAGCGGAATTCGCGCCGACGATACTCACGGCATCCGTGATATCCAAATCGCCGGTGGTGGCATCGTGTGGATCGGCGCCCGCGGCTGGAGCGATCGTGAGCTGATAAGTGCCGGCAGGAACCATAATAGTGTCTGCCCCTGCGCTTGCATTGGCTTCGATGATGGCTTCGCGCAGACTGCAAGTGTTGGGATTTCCAGGCGCGCATCCATTGGCCGTCACGGTATCGGCGGTGGTGTTGACCATGAATGTGGGATCGGGCAACGGCATCATCACAAAAGGCGTCGCTTGGCCGTCGTGGAGCAGAATCACGCCTGGGCGTCCATCGACATTGACCCGCGCAGACAGCGCGGCTACGGGCGATCCGTTATAACTCTTGATTGAAACGGCTCCCGAAACAAAACGAACCGCGCCCGCTTGCACGTTCGCATGGGAGATCACCGCCATCTGGCCGGCAGTGGGATTGAAAACCATCACATCGTCGGTGGCATGGCTGGAAATTCGTGTGCGCAAAAGCACAGGAACGCCCGCAGGTCCGGTGAATGGTGCGACTGAAGCAAAGCTCTCGACAATGCTCCAGCCTTCGTTGAAGGCTGCGGCTTGACGAGGAACCACTGGATTGGGCTGCCCACGCAAGGACGCCAGCCGCATGGCCTTGGCCTCAGACGGGGTGAACGCGCGAGAATCGAAGCCGCTGGGCGCTGCAATGTGAATGCTTCCGTCGGAGGCCAGCAATGCCATCTGCTGCCGCAGGCCGCGATCATGGATGAACGATCCAAGCGCCATTGCGACTGCCGGCACTGGCAATGAAATGGTTTCCAATTGCATGGATGCGGAGTGCAGAATCTGAACTTGTCCGCCGGAGAGAACAGCAGCATCGGGGCGGGAATCTCCATCGAGATCGCCAAAGGCCACGCTGGAGACGGCAGCTTTCATAGGATAGCTTGCAACCTGCGCTGGCCCTTGCGTCGTGCCACGATAAACCGCCAGAGAAAACTGGGGCGCCCCATCCTTCGCGTTCTTTGCGAAGGGTGGGCCGGAGATGCCGACAATCAGACTGGTAAACAGTCCAAACTTACCCATCTGGCCGGCGGCCAGCGCCGTGACCGCACCGGACAAACGAATCACCTGCGGGCTTACAAATTGGCCTTTGCCGTTTCCTGCAAATACATACAAGGCATTTCCACCACGCGATGCGAGCGCCAAATCCAAATGACCACTGCCGGTAAAGTTTCCGGTAGCCATGAAATCCGGCTTGATCGGCACATTGAAGACCTGGGCATTCGCCAGAAATGGAGAAGGAAAATCACCCTTGGCAATTGCCAAAAATGATGCCTGACTTTGTGGAGCAAAGGCGTCCAGATTGCCGCGATGGAGAACTACAGCCCCGCCTGCCGGCGTGTTGTAACCAACCAGCAAGTCAGCCACGCCGTCTTCGTCGATGTCCGCTGAAGTGGAAGATAACGGTTGCGCGCTGCCCGCCGTCAAGGCTTGGACGGCGGCAATAGCACCCATATAGTTGACCTTGACGGCCTGAGTGTCCTGGACGTAAATCTGCGGTCCCTGGAAGGTCTGCTGAAAAGACCCGGCTGCGAATACAACGCCCTGCAGGTACAACATGATGAAAATAGCTGCAGAAAGCGCCAAGCCACGCCTACAACACAACAACACAGAACTCTTCATGGGAACAATACTCCTCCGCACACCTTATTTATGGCCTGAAATCAATGAGACCGCGCGCCTCAACAGAGCCTTTGAAGACGCCGAGCAATATTGAATATATGGGGGTACTAGTACTTTGGGTCTCTCTCACAGGTTTGTCAAGGAAAAAGCTTCTAGCTACTGGCTGCTAGCTGCTAGCCGGACATCCCCGTTCCGTAACACTTGGTGGTTTTGCAAATTTGCCGCTACGCGCTGTTTGATTGTGCCGCTGCAGCGCTGCGGTCGCTGCCGGCTGGCAGCTTGTGGGGAGCGCTGTCTGCTGCTGAATTTTGCAAATTTGCCGCTACAAAGGCTTCTGGCTGGTGGCGATTGGCTTCCTTCGGCTGACACCTCAGGACAGCGTCTGGCCGGACATTTCCGCTGGATGCGGCCTGTTGGTTCTGCAAATTTGCTGCTACGTCGCTACGCGGTGGGAGGTGGCGATGCCAGCTTGGTTGCAAATCTTCCAGGTAGTAGCCTTTGATCACTTTGTCGTTGTCTAGACCGGTGCGGTTGTTCTTAGGGTGGATCCCGAAAGGTTCCAATAGACCAGCCAGGTTTTTGGGAACCATGGGTTTGCCTTTGTTCCATTCGTCCCAACGGCGGTCGTCCAGGGTGTGGAGATGCACCAGCAGATCGGCGGTGGAAATCCAGTCTAGGTTGGCTTTGGCGGCGAAGACGTCACGGATGTCGGAGAGGATTTGCTTGGAGCTGTAGAAGTCTTCGAAGGCAGCCAAGGCAAAGACATGGACCAAGGCCTGGCGGGCGCGCTGGGGCCACTGGCCGCCGATGAGGTCGGCGATGTGCAGCAGGGGTTCGGCGCAGTCGCGCTGACGCCAGGAGAGTTGGGCCGGGAACTGGTCTTCTTTATATGGAACTATGTTGGCAAAAAGTTCGACGGTGGTGGCTCCCCATTGACGCAGGCGTTCGGCCAGAGGCCGGGCCAGTTGCTGGGCGGCGAAGAAGCGGAAGGGCTGGCAAGGGGCGCCGAGCGGTTTGGGTTCCAAGGCAATGGGGATGGAGCGCTCGGCTAGGCAAGGGTGCATGCGTCCCTGGCCGGCAAAGGCCATCGGGAAGTAGACCGGGATTTCGTTGAAATCGCGCTGACCGTCCTGGTCCTTGAACTCGATGGTATAGCGGGCATCGTGCTGGAAGCGGGCGGTGAGCAGGCCCTGGAGCTTGACGTTCATGCGGGAGGCGCCGAAGGTGGCATGGCAGTCGTCGAGCAGGAGAGTGCCGCGGAAGTCATTGGGTTCATCGTTGGTGAGCTGACGGAGGAGGAGGGCGGGAGCGGCGGCGGTATGCATCCAGGAGTGCTCGCAGAGCAGGCTGAGGAGTTGGAGGCATACGGTCTTGCCGGAGTGTTTTTCGCGGGAGTGGATGTTGAGGGAGGGAGAAAAGGGAGCCTCTGTGAAGCTGTAGGAGTGAAGGGTCCAGAGGGCGAGCAGGTCGAGCTGTTCTGAGGAACAAGAGAGATATTGGCGGTAGAAATCGGTGAGCTGATTGATGAGGGATTGCGCGGTTTGATCGGTTTTCATAAAGTCTCCAGTGGTTAGCTGTCAGTTAGCTCTTAGCTTCTATATTCGTTTTTTGTTCGTCTTTGAGTTTCGCCGAAAAAATAGCATATTGTCAAGAGAAAATTTGTATATATAGCTCAAAGATATAGAGGAGACAGAAGACAGAAGTCAGAAGTCAGGAGACAGAAGTTAGAAGTTTAGAAGTTAGAAGCCAGTAGTCAGAAGCTAGTAGCTCAGTTGTGAATCGAGAATACTGTTGATGTCGGCGCCCGCGGGCAAAGTTCCGAAGGTGTAGCCGTGGTCACCCGTCAGCCGTGTCATGCAAAACGCTTCAGCGACCGAGGGCGATCCGTAGCGCATCAGCAATGATGCTTGCAGAGCCAGAGCCAGTTTTTCCGCCAGCCGCCTTGCCTGCCCTTCTGAATCGCTTCCGTTTTTGCCTTTGACCAGGCTGGATTCGACCTCGGCGATGAAGGTGCTGAGTCGCGGGTCGGCTCCGGCGGAGAGACGGATTTCCGCAATGAGGGCGTCCAGCGTGGCCGGCTCTTTTGCCAGGGCGCGCAGAATGTCGAGACAAATCACATTTCCAGAACCTTCCCAGATGGAATTCAACGGCGCTTCACGATAGAGCCGGGGCATGATCGCCTCTTCCACATACCCATTCCCGCCCAGGCACTCCAAGGCTTCTCCCACGTGCATACAGGCGCGCTTGCACAGCCAGTATTTGCCGATGGCGGTAGCGATCCGGCTGAACGCCCGCTCGTGCTGGTCGGATTCGCGGGCATCAAACGAGTTGGCGAGACGAGCCATAAACAACGTTGCTGCTTCGGACTCAATGGCGAGGTCGGCCAGCACGTTGCGCATGAGCGGCTGGCCGATCAAGAGCTTTCCAAATGCTTTGCGGTGGCGGGCATGATGAAGAGCTTGCACCAGCGCCTGGCGCATCAGAGCGGCGCCGGCAATGGCACAGTCGAGCCGGGTGTGATGGACCATCTCAATGATGGTGTTGACTCCGCGTCCTTCTTCACCCACCAGCCGTGCCCAGGCGCCGGCAAACTCCACTTCACTGGAGGCATTAGAGCGGTTGCCCATCTTCTTCTTTAACCGCTGAATATGAAAATGATTGCGCTCCCCGGCGGGAGTCCAACGTGGCAGGAAAAAACACGAGAGGCCCTTGGGCGCTTGCGCCAGAATCAGAAAAGCATCGCACATTGGGGCGGAGCAAAACCATTTGTGTCCGGTGACCAGATATTCGCGGGACCTGCCAATCGGCTCAGCCTGTGTGGTATTGGCGCGGACATCGGAGCCTCC
>DASZEU010000334.1:0-4548 GCA_035940535.1 Candidatus Angelobacter sp. | reverse complement strand
CGTAGATGCGGAAGCCTGTGCCGTCGGGGTTGTATTCCAAAATATCGGCGCGGTGCAGTTCGTTGGGATTATCGTCCATGTCGTCGTGGTTCGAGCGCGATCCTACGGAGACATACATCTTCTTGCCGTCGCGGGAAAAAGCGATATCGCGCGTCCAGTGGCCGCCGCCTCGCAACTGGCCACCGCCGGGCAGCTCAGGGACAATCACCTGCTGCGCCCCGCTGGTCTTCATGTCGCCTTTTTTGTAAGGGAAGCGAACCACCGAATCGGTGTTGCCTACGTAAACCCACTGCGGGTCTGGGCCAGGCGGATAGAACGCTATCCCGAATGGACGTTTGAGCCCTGTAGCGAAAACTTCTGTTTGCTGGGCCTTTCCGTCGCCAGTCACACCACGAAATACTTTGATTTCGCCGCTGCGGCTTTCGGCGAGAAAAATATCGCCATTGGGGGCCGTTCGCATCAGTCGCGGATAGTTCAGGCCGGTTGCATACAATTCCACTTTGAATCCCGGCAATGTTTGCGGCCATGCGTCCGATGGACGCGCGGTTTCCTCAGGACCATTGTCCACGGACTCGCTCGCAAACGGCTCGGGAAGATCGGTGACTGTGATTTTTCGGAAGGTACCGGGCTTTTCCTGAGTGTAATCGGCAAAAGCTGCCTTTCCGGTAATGATATTGGGCGCTTTGGCCTTGGGAGCAGTGGCAGCCAACAGGAAAAAAGCTCCTGTGGAAATTACGAGTACAGCTACGACAAGTTGGAAAGCTGATTTTGGGGACCGCATCTGGCGCCTCCGATCAACTGATAGGAATTAGACTGACTGGCCAACCTTCTATTGTATGATGCGTTTCCGTTTCTTGCCTCTTACGCCGTCTGAAGAATTTGAAAGGCTTCGGCACGAATATATTTCCTTCGGCGAGCTCAGGACAGGCCGTGCCTTTTCTGGAAACTCTTCTCTTATGATTCCCTTTCATTGAAGCCGCAACACGGTTTTCGAATCGGGATTGCGGAGTGCAGGGGCTGACACGTCGATATGGAAAATTACTCACCGTTTCCCTGACTTGATGAACACCGACACCAATCGCCATTCCTAACGGACCCATCAGGGAGCTACTTGGCCGGTTTTCCCAACGTATATTTTCGAACTACCAGGGTCTCGTCACTGCCTTGCGCGGCAATAAGTTCTGAGCCGCGCCGTTGCGTTGTTGGCAGGCCGACGGAGTAATCACTGATCCAGAATGAAATGCTGGCTGGAGCTTTGAGAGCAAGCTCCAGGTCTGCTCCTTGAGCATCCATCCCCTGGAGCAGCAGAGTCAGGCCAGTTGAATTCGGACGAGGATTCATGTTGCGCCCGGAGATTTTGACGGAGATCGGCTTTACGCTGGGATCGAACCGGACAAGTATGAGATGTGCATCTCTTTGTGAACGCACATTTATGCGAATATTGTGAGTTTCTCCGTTTTGCTCGTCTGCTTTGATTTCGCTGATCGGCGGGGGCAAATCAACTGCCGGAGCCGGTCCCGAGAGAACTGGCCGCTGCGAGCCTGCCAGAAAATCAGGCATCGGCTTACGAGTGGCTGTCTTCCCGCCAAAAACCTGCGTTGTAAATGCATCCAGGGCGTCGTCGTAGCTGGCCCATATCGCGGTGTGATCGTCTGCATTGAGGCTGTAGAGCAGAGTATCCCGTCGCGGATGCAGAGCGCTCGGATGGGACTGCACAATTCCCACTCCAAGACAGATGGCGGCTCCAATCAATGGCAGTATGATTGCGCGCCACGAGGATTGCGGAGCAGCTACACCTATCAATGGAAGGCAAGCGCAGAAGAAGAGTCCGAGCAGCAGGCCCACCGCAGCAAGGCTCAGAACGTTCAGACTAAGAAAGACGTACAAAAGGTAAGCAACCGGAGCAAAAAGCAGGATCGCAATTACCGTTCCTGGCAATGTAAGAAGCATCTGCGCGTGCGGAGACGCCGCATTGATCAGACCGCGCATGAGGAGCCCGATCGTACTGAGCAGCAGAGGCCAGAACAACAGATAGCTACCTGCCGGGAGCAGGAGAGCAATTGTCCAACTCAGGATACATACCACGACCAGCCCTGCCAGTGAAAGTTCCTGAAGATTGAAACGCCGGCGCAGTTTTCCCAGAACGGCGCATCCCATAGTAGCCCCGAGCAGAGTAAGACCAATCAGCAAGAAAGAATTGGCAGGGGTATCACCGAAAAGCAGACGCGAGCCAAGCAACCGGAGCAGCAGCCACCCGGCGGCAGACATAGTCGCTGGAATAATAAGGAATACAACCAGACAGACGAACACTGCCAACAACAGACTTCCCATCTGCACTTCTGTACGCCGCACGCTCAGAACTATGACCAGGATCAGTAGAATCGTGGCAATCCCTTCACCAATCATGACCCAGCGTTCGCTGTAGGTAAGCAAGTTGCTGCCGAGCCAGTCAAAAAAGACATTATCACCAGTTTGCTGTTTGACCTTGGTCAGGTCCATCTGGCCGAAGTGGCGTGCCAGCGCCAGAGCATAAGAACCATGGTGTTGAAGAGATGCGGTGTCGAGATTGTCCGGCGTGTCCAGCCAGGAATGATAGGCTTCGAGATGTCCGCCAAAAGCAAAGTTGAGGCCGGGAGTACCCGCCGGACGAAACACAGAGAAGTCCGTATCATTGGGGAGTAATTTATAAAGCGCGTAAAAGAGGGAAGAGCCGGTCGGATAGGGTGCAGCCTTTGCGACCTCATTGATCAGGGCCCCATTGTTCTTACTGGTTTCAAAAAGCAACGAAGGACCACGATTTCCGCGTGCTTCAAAGTTCATGATCAGGCCAGAATCTTTGATCTCCGGGTGAGAAGCAGCATACGCTTCCGCTCCCAGTAGCCCAGCTTCTTCACCATCCGTAATGAGCACGATCAAGTCATTCTTTAGCGAAGGCCCAGTCTTCAATGCGCGTACCGCCTCCAAAACGGCCGCCACACCGGCTGCATCATCGGCTGCGCCCGGGCCGCTGGGAACCGAATCGTAATGAGCCATGAGCACAATCGCGCCGGAATTTGCTGTGCCTGGCAGACGCGCTACAACATCGTGAGTATTTCCTGCGATGAGAGCACCGGAGCCGTTGTAAATTCCGGTTGCCATCACCACCTGCGGACTCATTCCCAGCGCCGAGAGTTGTGCCACCAGATATTCTCTTGCCTCTGCACCGGCGTGCGATCCAATCGGATGCGGGACACGGGCTATGGCACGAACATGGGTAAGAGCCCGCTCTGCAGAAAATTCATTTTGGGGAGCGCTTGCCGGCACTGCGTTAGGAGCTTTCAGCTCGGAAATGGCCCAAGCTGCCAGCAAGAAAACAAAGCACCACACCAGAAGAGATGACAACAGGGATGGTGATGAGACTTGGTGCTGGTGCGTGTCGGGAGCAGGTCTGGAAATCATCTGGGCAGTCATTCGGCATTTCTCGAGAGCCAGGCGAGCACTTCGTCGGCGTGAGCGTTGGGTGGGAAGATGGGATAAAAGACGTGGGCAATACATCCTTGCCGCAGAATTAACGTGAGCCGCTTGATGAATACTCTTTGGTCTATCTCGAAGGTCGGAAGGTTGAGAGCATGCGTCAGGGCCAGTTCACTGTCGCTCAAAACCTCAAAAGGAACATGCAGCCTCGCAACCATTTCACGCTGATCATCGGTGGTCTGGGTGCTCACTCCCAGGACGGCTGCTCCCAGCTTCGTCATCTCCTTATAATGATCGCGGAAGCTGCAAGTCTCAGGGGTGCAACCGCGCGCTCCGGGAATCGTGTCCCAGCCGGGCGGCAGCGGTTCGCCGGGCTTACCGGTCATGGGGTAACAATAGAGAACTGTTGTGGGTGCTTTGAGTTCGGCTAGGTTCAATGAGCGTCCTGCCGTAGAGCGAAGCGAGAGAGACGGTATCCGGATCCCGGGCAGATGCCGGCAAGCGCCATCATCAACAGGAGCAGGAAGATTTTCAGGAAGCTGCCCAAAGTTCGTGGTTACGTTGCTCAAAGATTGCCTCCAGGATCACTAATTCTAAATTGGCGATCAAAAAAATGTCGTGTAAGAAAAATAAATTCCCTAAATACGTTACGAAAGTGCTTGCAGCGCTATTGGTGCGATGTTTGTTTTTTTCGGATTTTGGCATTGCAGTTGCTTACTGAAGAAGGACTACGTTTGTTCTGAAAGTAGAACAAACATAAAAAAATTATTGACAAATTCTTTTTGAGAGTACATTTGTGTCATCCCCCAAAGCCACTCGATCTAAATTTTTTATGTCCATGTCTTTTTCTGAATGCGATAGCGGCCTTGGTGGTCTTCAGTTCCTGGTGGTCAGCAACGACTACAACACTCTGCGGACCTTCACCGCGGCCGCCGAAGAACTTGGCGGTCAAATGGATTCAACACCCAGCCTTACTACTGCGAACCGTTTTGTTCAGCGCTATCGGCTGGATGGAATTGTCATTGACATGCAAATGCAGGGAGCCCTGAATTTTATCGAGACTGTGCGGGAAGGCAACTCCAACCGGTCTTCGGT
>DASZEU010000333.1:0-4004 GCA_035940535.1 Candidatus Angelobacter sp. | reverse complement strand
AATGCATCAATGGGGTCTTTTTGGGCTGCTTTGAAAGCTGGGTAAATGGCCCCAATCATGGCTCCAACAATCGCGATCGCGGCCGCATAGAATATCCATGCCCAGGTGATCTGCACTGGCAGGGTGGGCCACTTGCCTCGTATTCCGGCCCTGGCAACAACACTCACGGCAATCCCGAAGATGATCCCGGCAATGGCCAGCATGAGCGTTTCACGAAGGATGATCCGCATGATGTAGAGCTTCGATGCTCCCAGCGATTTCAAAATGCCGATTTCCCTGGTGCGCTCCATTACCGCCGTGTACATCGATTGGAAAATCACGATGAACCCAACCACCACAGAGATTCCAATCACCATGTTAATGAATATGGAAAGTCCGGGAATTCTGTCGGCCGACATGAGAGACAGGAACTCCTCGGTGGAGACGATGTTATATCCCTCAAGAACCTTCTTGAGCTGCTCAGAAACTGCGCCGGCGTTCTGGGGATCATCGAGCTTGACATAAAAGACCGAAGCCTTGTTCTGTGCACCAGTCAAGTCTTGCATGGTAGCGATGGGAATGTAACGGCGTGCACCGCGGCCATGAGGAATGATGCCGGTTACTGTGAACTTATGATTGAGAGTATCAATCGTAGAACCCACGTGCACTTTGTTGGCGGCGGCGTAATAGTCGTCCACGATGACACTGTCGGGTCCCTGGAATGGACCTCCTTGAAGATATTGAAGCGGCCCACCCAGTTTTTGGAAAGAATCCAGATCGATCCCATTGATTGCTTCCAGGGTACTACTTGAAGTTATTTGGGCCACCACCGGAGAAACGACTACGACGTGCGGTTGTTTACGAAGAAGGTCGGCAATCTGGATGGGCATGGGAGCGCCACTAAATGCGGTCAGGATGCTGGTTCCGGGCGGCCTCACCATCACGTCGGCGCCGATTCCTTGGGTGCGCTGCTTGGAATCATTCAGCAATCCTAACGCAAGGCCCACGATCAACAGGATCAGAGTAACCTCTACCGCCACAGCAATAATGCTGATAATAGAGCGGACAGGCCGGTACGCCAAGTTGGCGACGATCATTTTGTTCATAAAGGTAATTGTAGCAAGTAGCATTCAGCATTCAGCCCGCGTAACATCCTCAATCTGCCGATGCAATATTTTTGGGGATAACGAATTTCATGTATTGAGGCGTGCAAAAGACGCGCCTGTACCCTGGCTGGCAACAAATGCCAATTAAAACACCAAGCTGCTACGCGGGCTGAATGCTATTGATTTGGCTTGGCTTTGTCCTTATTGGCTTGGTTCTCGGCTGATGTGGTTTGGTTTTTGTCGTCCAAATTAATAAGTTGAGAGCCGGGTGGCTGACTCAAAACGAACTGCTCATCTTTGAGAGGTTCATTCAGATGGGACTTCAGCACGGTAAGAACGATCTCGTATTCCTCAACCGGACGGTCGATGGTAATGCTGGTGGGCAGAAAAGTTCCTCCGCCGAAGTCGGTAAAGGTTTCATAGAAAACGTCGGTGAGCAATTCGCCTTGTTTGCCGTAGATGAATTGACGATGCGGCAACAGGTCTATGCGGCTGAAAACAATCCTGCGCGAGAGAAAATAGCGGGCATCTTCTTTACGAAGCACAACGACCACGTAATCTGCCTGTTCAACATCTTTGTGGATTTTTGGATCCTTCACTGTTTCCGTGCCTTGCTCCAGCACGGCGATTTCGTTTTGGTCGATGGCCTTCAAAAGGAGCGCGTCAAGAATGGTTTGGGGGCGCAGGTTCTCCAGGGGCTTTTCCGAAGGCTTGCCCACCTGATTGGTGCCAACAAAAAACTTCTTCTGGGGAGGAATGGACAACTCAAAGTTTTTGCCATTGCTTACCATGTCAAACAAGGTGGTTCGCACCACCGGAGCCAAGCCAATCATCCGCAACGTGGCTGGCTTGCGGATCAGGAGATAGCCACTGATTTCCTGGTAATCGGTGACCTTCCCTTTCTTGGGCCCGCCGACAGAGGTGTCAATATCAATGTTAGCGTTCAGCGTTTGCAGGTGAGCAGCGCTGTTGTTGATGGTTTCCACCAATTGTTCCAGAGTCGCGTCCTTCAGGTGGGCTGTACTCATCCGTTTTACCGGCTCATGGGTCCTGAAAAAACAGCCCGTCAGAGGCAGCACAGCCAGCAGAAGAATTAAAGCTCTCATCTTGGAATGAATAATCGGATCAATAGACTGATATTTAAGCATCTACGAATTAAGATTCCTTTATAGATATAAGTATATAGAACTAAGATGCGCAAGCGGCATTGCGCGACATTCAGCGTCCCTGGCCCACCGCCCGGCGATATGCGGCTACATTGCTAGCGTGCTCTGCTTCGGTACGGGCAAAGCGATGATGTCCTTCATTATCGCTCACAAAAAAGAGAAAGCCAGTATCGGCAGGATGCATGGCTGCCTCAAGTGAAGCCTTTCCTGGGTTGCAGATTGGGCCTGGGGGGAGGCCAGAGTACTTGTAAGTGTTGTATGGGGAATCAAACTGCAAGTCCGATTGATAGATCGTACCACGATAGCGATTATTGAGCAGCGCCGCATAAATCACCGCCGGATCGGTAGCCAATACCATGTTCCTGGCGATGCGGTTATAAAAGACGCTGGCCACGATGGGGCGCTCTTCCGGAGCTCCGGTTTCCTTTTCGACGATGCTGGCCATGGTAACAACTTGGTGGAAGTTGCCGGTCAGTCCGGCCTCCCGCGCGGCCTGGCGAAACCGGTGCACCATGGCGGCCGCCATGTCGTGAGGGGACTGGGTACGGGTGAAGTGGTAGGTGTCGGGGAAGAGATAACCTTCGAGGCTCGGCGCCTGCGGATCCAGGTCGCGCACCATCGCCGACTCCTTACGCGCGACCAGCAGGAACTCGTCCTTGGCTCCCAGACCTGCAGTTTCCAGCGCCGTAGCAATATCAAAGATATTAAATCCCTCAGGAACAACCACGGTATGGAAGTAAATGTCCCCGCGGGTGATCCGGTCAAAGACCTCCAAGGCACTGGCAGGGTGCTCAAAGGCGTATTCACCGGCTTTGAGGGACTTGCGCCCCTTCACATAGCGCCAAAAGAGAAAAGCAGATTCGCTGCGGATGACCCCGGCATTTTTCAGGTCGGCAGCGATGCGACGCGTCGAAGAGCCGGGTTTGAGCTGGATAAGGACCTGGGAATCTGGACCGGTTGGCAAAAGAAG
The DNA here is from genome assembly GCA_035940535.1 of Candidatus Angelobacter sp. GTDB lineage: Bacteria > Acidobacteriota > Terriglobia > Terriglobales > Acidobacteriaceae > Angelobacter. The sequence continues at coordinate 783 of DASZEU010000333.1, read as the reverse complement.
CCCATAGGCCAGAAAGCCGATTATCAGGACGATAGAAACAATCAGGAGCCGAAAAAGGAAACGAAACATAATCGTGTTTTTATTGTAAAGGCCTCAATCGTCTCTGGAGGCCCAAAGAGGGGAATCCGCGAGACACGAAAGGGTGTTTCTAATGGATGCTCCGCGCTTGAAGAAAGGATTGCAATATAAGAACAGCGGCCATGCGATCCACCGCCTGGGCACGTTCTTGAAGGCTTAGTTCTGATTCCCGCAGCAGGCGATTGGCCTCTGCCGAAGTGAGCCGTTCGTCCCACAAATGCACAGGCAAGTTGAATTTCTGCCGTAGCTCTTCGGCAAACCCAGCCACTTTTTCCGACTGAAGGCCTTCGGCGCCGCTCATCCGCAAGGGATTTCCAAGAACAATTTCGCGCACGTCGTACTTGCGGATAATCTGGCCGAGACGGGAAAAGTCGTTTCGCTTATTCTTGCGTTGCAAGGTTTCGATTCCCTGGGAGGTAATGCCCAGAGGGTCAGAAACAGCCAGCCCCATGCGGCGCGAGCCGTAATCAATGGCCAGGATACGTCCCGCATCTTCCACGCAGCAATTATACGGGGAATCTGCATCATGCCTCGTAGAACTCAGCATTCAGCACAAACAAAAGCCTTTCACCGCAAAGGACGCGAAGGGCGCAAAGGAATCTACCGTGTTAATTAATCGGTGGCGTTTACGCTCTTGAGTAAGCCAGAAGTGCCAAAGTTATTCCTTTCTGGCTGATTGCTGAGTGCTGACGGCTGCGTGCTCTT
>DASZEU010000332.1:0-6700 GCA_035940535.1 Candidatus Angelobacter sp. | reverse complement strand
GAGAAAGCTTCATTCGTGGTGAAAGAAGGAAGTTTGTCAGCCATCAAGAGAAGTAATTCAAACATTAGGGGAACAGTAAGGCGATCATGAGCCGAATTTACTGGGACACGATGCTCTTTGTTTATTGGCTTGAGGACCACCCCGTTTACGCAAAACGCGTGCGCCACATCCTTGCGAAGATGGAGGAGCGGCAAGACCAGCTTTGTACGAGTGCCTTTACCCCGGGAGAAGTTCTAGTAGGTCCGTATAAAATGCAGGCGCTGCAGACGGCAAAGCAGATTCGAGAAGTCTTTGAGAGCCCGATTGTGGAGGTAATACCATATACTCTGGAAACAGCAGACCTCTACGCTCACATTCACGCGGACCTAAGCGTATCGCCCGCGGACGCTATTCATCTTGCCTGCGCGGCCCAGGTTGGCACTGATCTTTTTCTTACAAACGATGCCGGCTTGATAGGCAAAGTGGTCTCTGGCATCCACTTCATAGCTGGGCTGGACACAAACCTATTTTGATTGGCTAGTGGATGGCGACGCTCTGCACGGTGGCCGGGACTTTCACGTTGTAAACGTTCTGATCAATGGTGAGGACGTACAGGCTGTTGCCGTCGCCGCTGAAGCCGGCTTCGCTGATAAGGGCCGGAAAAGTGAAGTGCGCCAGGGACTGCAATGTGGTGGTGTCGTATAGGTCTACATTGCCTTTGCCGTTTTCTACCAGCATCTTGTCGCCGCGGGCTGAGAGAGCGCGAGACTGACCAAAGACCTTCCCTACCTGATCACCGGATTTCAGGGAGTAAACCAAGGTTCGGTTCTCTGAGTCGGCGACCAGGACTGTATCTCCGGCGGAAATTGCGCTCTTGACCTTAAACGACAGCTTGCCCGTATCAACCAGAACTTCGCCTACGGTTTTGCCGGTAAGCGCTTCCGTTACCTGCACCACATAACTGGCCTTCTTGTCCTGTCCATTTCCAAGAGCGTTCAGCTTTGCTGCGAGGACGGGATTGGATTTGGCTTCCTGCTTGATTGCCTCGTACGTTTCGATCACCGTAGACATGGTTTTACCCGAAGGCGAGTAGTGAAAAGACGGGCGCTCCTTCTCGACTCGATGCTCCCATACAGTCTTGTTGGTGCGCAGGTCGCGGGCTTCCACCATATAGTTGTGGGTGGCCTTCTTTTCATCTTCGGGCCGCACGCTGACCATGAGATCGCCAAACTGAAAGACTCGGTGAGTGGAGAAGCGGGCCAGTCCCTCCGGAAGCAGAGGGTCAGACTCCGATAAGATGTCGTACAACTTCTTCGACTGCTTGTTCGAGGGATCAAATTCGAAGACAGTAGAGGGATCGTTCTCGCGCTTGGGGAATCTGGCGATGAACTGGTCCTGGTCAAAGAATGCTCCGGCCAGATCGCGCAGATACAGCGCGCGCTCACCGGTTTCCAGCTTCCAGACTGCGGCACGGGAGCGTCCTGAGACCGCCAGCCATTTCCCATTTGCGGAAAATGAGGCGACCCGCGCTGCAGAAAGCGGTGAATCCGGCAGTTGGACCTTGGCCACCAGCTTTCTGTCGGAAAGATTATAGAGCGAGACTTCTCCTCCGAGTTCTTCACCGGCGAAGACCGGAGCATAGATGGCAAAACCAGGCGACTTATAACCCATATTTGCCTTTTTCGCCGCCAGGTCCATAACTCCCACGGCCGCGTTGCCCGCTGGACGGATCAGCAGGTAATTGCCTTTCTGCGCTTTAGAATAACTTCCTCCAAAGTTGAACGGAAACTCATCAATGAACTCTCCAGACGGAAAGCGAACGAGCGTCAGTTTGTTCGATTTTGGGTTGCGTCCAGCCAACTGGTCCGGGGCGAGAAAAGTAAAGGACGTAAGTATGTCTTTGATCTTCCGCGGCAGTTTGACCTCGCTTCGGGATTGCAGGTCATAAGCAAATTGGGTCTCCCCGCGAGAGATTACAAAATAATGTTCATCCGGAGAGAACCGCGTAGAAAAAAGATTGGGGATTCCTTCAACGTCATCCAGCAGTTTCGACAGCTCTAGCAGAAATAGGTCAATAAAAGTTGGTTCATAAAACTTCTGCTTGGAAAGAAATGGCTTACCACTGCTCACCTCAACCAGTTGCAAATCAAGGTCGGGCGTAACGCACGCCAGCACTTCGCCGGTGGGAGAGAGATCAGTATCCAGGCACTTGGAGGTGAGTTGGCGGATCGAAGCGCGCTGTTGCGAGGCGATGTCCCATTTTTCGATCCGTAGCTCCTTGTCATAAAACACAATAGCCTGGGAATTGGGCGTAAAGTGGGCCGCCTTCGCGTCCGGTGCGTCAATGCGAAAGAGGTTGGCCAGAGGCTCATGGCTCAGCACAAAGATGCTGCTTTCATCCTGGCCAAGAAGATATTTACCGTCAGGGCTGAACTGCAGTTGATCCAATTCTCCGCGCAAAGGCGGCTTGAGAGAGGTCTTTTTAACCAACCCAGGAATTTCTTCTTTGAATACCGCTCTCTTGGAAGCGATGACCGCCTGCTGCCATTTGGGAAAGTGGACGGCTGCATCGCTGGGAGCAGCCGTGATGCAGCTTGGAGGTACGGGAGCAGAGATGCGGGTGAGTTCTCTCAGGCGCTTGGATTCAGGGCTGGTAGCGCCGAAAAAATCGGACCAGAAATTACCCGTATTTTTCTTAGTGCCAGCCAGGCGGTCAAAGAAATCGCCAAAGGCCGAAGGCCTGTAACCCGCGCGAGTCATGGCATAAAGGGCCAGGCGGTCGGCGATCAATTGCTCCTGTTGTTCGCGTTTCTCGTCATGCTTTTGCGGATGCTTGGCGATGCTGTCGATCAGTTGGTTCCAGCGGTCAAGAATATCTTTGCGGTCGCCCACCTGGGTCACGCCGAGCACGTTGCGGAAATCGCGGGAGATATCGATGGCGACCTGATGGGTGATAATGTGCCCAATCTCGTGGCCTAACAGCCCGGCCAACTCGTCTTCACTCTGTATCAGGGCGACAATCTTGCGGGAAAGGTAAATGTGTCCGCCGGCCAGCCCGAACGAGTCGCTTTCCGGGGAGTCGATGATCGTAAAACTATAGTGGATTTTGGTTGGAGGAAGCTGGGCCAGCAGGCGATCTCCGATCTTTTGCAGATAGTCGTTTTCCGGATCATCAATTACGTTGAATGCCTTTCGTATTTGCGGATCCAGAATCTCACCCAGCCACTCTTCCTGCTGCTCACTAAAAATATTCGGATCGTGCACCACGCTGGAGAACGAAGGCATGGCACATGGGGTCGTCGCCGGCTGCTGCGCAAAACATTTGTGATAGCCGGTGATCAACAACAGCAACACGAAAACGAAACGACGAGAGAAAGTCATAGAAGATTCCAAAGTTAAGGTGGGGAGTGGCTGCAATTGATGCAAGTCTAACCAAAGTTGCTGAATGGGTCTAGGGAAATCTGCTTGACAGGAACCATAATCAGATAATATGGGACGTGAATTTAAAATCTTTAATTTGATAGGCACATCTTTCTGACGCAGCTTCTTTTGCTTTCTGGCGAGAACAAACTCATGGTATAAGTCAGTTTTCTATTCGGGGAGTGAAATGCCCAAAGTTGACACAACCGTAAATGAGCTTGTGGATATGGTGAAACGTGGCGAATTGACCTTGCCTGAGATGCAACGTCGCTATGTCTGGCCAGCTACGCGTGTTCGCGATCTTCTCGATTCACTCTATCGAGGCTATCCTTCAGGGACCATATTAGTTTGGGAGACGGACCAAAAACCTCCGACGCGCGAGTTGGCTGTGTCTCAAGCAAAGAATCTATTCATGACACAGAAGATGCTGCTGGACGGGCAACAGCGGCTTACATCGCTCTGTGCAGTATTAAGTGGGGAACCGGTAACAGTTCGAAACCGAAAACGCCCCATCGAGATATTGTTCAATCTTGATCATCCCGAAGGTCCGCCGCAGGATTCCACTGAAGATGATGCTGCCTCTCCTCAAAACAATGGAGACGAAGAAGGAGATGAAGATCCAGATCAAGATGAGGGCCCCACGTTGCTTCAACGGCTTAGCAAGAGGACATTCGTAGTTGCCTCAAAGCAGCTACTAAGTAATCCCAACTGGATTCGCGTTTCGGAAGCAATGAGCGACAAGAGCGATTGGACGCTCCTCAAACCTCTAGCTCTCCAACCCGACGATCCAAAATATCAGAAATATAGCCTTCGTTTGCAAAGGCTCCGAAGAATCAGGGAATATCCTTACGTCATGCAAGTGCTAGAAAGAGGTCTCGCCTATGATGAAGTAGCAGAAATTTTCGTTAGGGTAAATTCGCTAGGAGTTAAACTGAGAGGTTCCGATCTTGCGTTGGCACAGATCACAGCTAGATGGAAGAACTCGCTAAAATTGTTTGAGGAATTCTCTGAGAGCTTCGATGATGCTTGGTCGGTCATCGATGTTGGCTTGTTAGTACGTTCGCTTGTAGTTTTTGCTACTCATCAGAGCCGGTTCAAGACCGTTCAGAACATTGGCCTTGAGCAAATGCAACAGGCATGGAACGAGGTAAAGAAGGGCCTAAATTTTGCCGCTAACTTCCTGCGGACCAATGTTGGGATTGAAGATGGTTCATTATTGAGCAGCTCGTGGATCATTCTTGCTATCGCAGCGTTTGCCGCAGTGCGAAAATATAAGCTATCCGCGCACGAGGAGAGAGAAGTCAAGAATTGGGCCTTAATTGCCAGCGCCAGAGGACATTTTACACGCGGATCAACAGAAACTTTTTTAGACCAGGACCTGAACATCATTTTTAAGGAAGGTTCTATTGACGCCCTCCACGATCAACTTCAACAGCAACTGGGACGAGTGACCGTACACCCTGCAGACTTCTTAGCACGTGGCATCCGTAGTCCCCTATTTGCAGCAACGTACTTGGCTTTCAAAGAAGCAGGCGCCAAGGATTGGCTAAGCGGACTTGGGCTTTCGCTCCAGCACCAGGGCAAGATGCATCTAATTGAATACCACCACATCTTTCCCAAGTCTTTGCTAGCGAGCCATCGATTTGAAAAGGCAAACATTAACGAGTTAGCTAACATTGCTTTCATTAGCGGTCGGGCCAATCGAAAAATTCTGAACAAGGAACCGAAGAAGTACTTGCCGGAGATTCTCGCTGAACGAGGTGAAGAATCGCTTGTTGCGCACGCTATTCCACTTGATCCGGCTCTATGGGAAATCGAAGCGTTCCCACAATTCCTGGAGTGGCGAAGGGCAAAGCTGGCTGGATTGGTTAATTCTTTGATGGGTATTAAAACGACGACCGCTCAGAAATCGTGATGCCTGCGTCACGCGCGGCCCAAAGGGGGCTACGGTTAAGCAGCACATGATAATGTCCACACCAGAAGCCAGTGCTGGTAAACTGTTGATAACCCTCACGCGGAGGGATGTGTGAGCGGTTGAAACAGGCGGTCTTGAAAACCGCTGTACCTTAACGGGTACCGGGGGTTCGAATCCCTCTCCCTCCGCCACTTCAGCAATTAACAATTAGCACCCAAAAAGGTTCTTCGTCCTGTTTGTAGCAGCGGGGAACTTATTAATAGTTCCCCGTTTCACTAGCTCAGTCATGCATGGCCATACACTCGACACCGCCGATGACAACGCCCGTGGTAGAGCCCAGGATGCCACCATTATTAGAAACAACAACGTTGTCCACCATCGTGACCGTAACACTTGTCGTTGTCTTGTTTGTAATGGAGAATGTTCCACCTCGCCCATTATCGGGAGTGCAAACGGCCGTGTAATTAGTGTCAGAAAATGCAGCTCCTGGCCAGGACACAATGACGCTACAGGAAGTACCATTGCCTGCATTACACCCTCCAGCTCTTGCGTGTTTGAGGCCGCCCCCGGTTGCATCGACTCCCCCTGCCACCTTGACCTGACCGCTATTGTTCACTGAAAGGAGAATCGAAGGCGCCGCATAGTTACCGCCGGCTGGGACTCTGGCAATGACGAAGTTGTCACCGCCCGGCCATTCGTTTGTCCCGCTTCCAAGAGCCATACGCCAACTCGGCACAGCAGAGTTGAGTTGTGCACCCCCGGCGCCCCCGGTTGCCGTGCCATTACTATTGAAGTATGCACCATTAAAGAAGGAGGACCACCCCCCCGACGACCCGATGCTGGAACCTGTTGGACCCGCACCACAGCAAACAATCGAGCCGAAGAGAAGTGAGTCTTGTGCTTCTATGATTGCCCCAGGCGCGTTGTTCCCTGATACGTGAAGCGTGGCCTGAGGATTGGTCGTTCCGATTCCAACTTGACCGTTGTTTTCAGTTATTGCTGAGTTAACGATGGTGCTGGAGCCTGAGAACTTCGGCACGCTGTTTGTCGAGCCTCCGGGAGTGGTAACTGTTGTCTGAGCCACAGCCGGGCCGAGAGCAAAGAAGATGGTGCAAATAGTAAATAGGCTAACCCTCTGGATTGTCATGTCTCCTCTTTTCTTAGATATACGGCTCTCCATCAATCTGACGAGCCTTCATGAGTGCCAACCCACCCACAGATGGCAATCATAGATATAGTGAGATTTTGGAAACGATCGTTACATCAAGCAAACGCAGAATTGTTAAGAGTGGCTGACGACGGTCACTTGGTTGATTTTCTTTGGGGAATCCTTGTCTCGGTGGTGTCGAGCAGCACCAGAACTGCGCCCTCGATCTTGTTATCGCT
>DASZEU010000331.1:0-3482 GCA_035940535.1 Candidatus Angelobacter sp. | reverse complement strand
CTTTTCCTTGCGCCGCAGGCTTGCGCGCAGCGAAGCGGAGCGCAATAAGAAATGGTTTTTGATGCCGGTAGCACCAAATACGAAGCTCACCCTCCGTAGTCAAAATGTTATGCACAGTGACTCTCACTTTTAATTACACCCCGTCAGTTCCCCACGGTTTTTGTGAAATGATTGATATCGGAAATGATGGACTGCAAAGCTCGTAAGAAGGATCAGCAAGGCATCGACCAAGTTGACACTTGCTGACCCGCGAATAAATGGCCCAGCGTATCAGCCAGAAGTTGGGCATTTGTTTCATTGAGGAAGTCAGCGTGGTCTGCCGAAAATCTATGGATTTCGAGGCCACCCTGAGCCAATTGGTCCCATCCGTAGGTGTTGCCTGTGTCATGGGGCGAAGCATTTCTCAGCAGTGCAATCGGAACTTGCAAGGGCCTGTAGCGATACCTCTTTCTGGCTGCTGAATTTATGGCCCACACTTTAACCAGGCGCCTGCATTGCTGCATGGCCACATCCTCGGGAATCAGTCCATATTCCTTGCTCGATGACAGAAATAAATCCAATAGCGCCTCAAATTCCAGTGTTAAAAGTTGTTCAGCCGACATGTTCATGCGTCGCAAATTCCATTGGATGGTCTTCTTTGCCTCTTCGAGAAGTTCTTGTTCCTGTATAGGCTCGGTGATCGGAGTGAACCCGGACTTGGCATACGGAGTAGCATCGAACAAGGCGAGCAGGGAAACATGTTCTCCTGCTGCGATCAGTTGTTGCGCCATTTCGTATGCTATGGTTCCTCCCAGGCACCAGCCTCCAAGTTGATAAGGACCGTGGGGCTGAATGGACCTCATATCTTTGATATACAACGCTGCCATATCCTCGATGCGTTCCAGCGGGTCCTGCTCGCCTTCAAAGCCGCAAGATTGAAACGCAAAAAGCGGTTGCTTTATGCCGAGAAAGCGGGCCAATGGTAACCAGCAGTCCACTAGTCCGGTGGCGGCATGAACACAGAACAGCGGCAGGGAATTGCCTCTTGGCTGAATGGGAACTACCGATGTAGGCGGAGAAAATGTGATGGTCTGGCGGATGTACGCTGCCATTTCTTCAATGGTGGGTTTTTCAAAAACTGTACGGACCGCAACCCTTTTTTGATAAGCCTTCTCGATACGGGCGGCAAGTATTACAGCTTTCAAGGAATGACCGCCAAGATCAAAAAAGTTGTCCTTCACCCCGAAATCAGTGGTTCCCAGAATCTCTTGCCACATGACTGCAAGATAGGTTTCTGTATTGTCGCGGGGGGCCACATAGCCGCGTCTCTGGACGTTTGATTCCCCTGGTTCGAAGGGCGATTGCCGGCTGAGCAACGCGCGGCGGTCTATCTTCCCCTGAGGAGTATGTGGAAATTCCTCCAGCTTAATAAATTGTGCCGGGACCATGTATTCAGGTAGTTGTTTACGCACAAAGGCCTGAAGCTCACGCGTGATAATCGGGGAGAGCGGCTTGGCAATAACGTAAGCAACAAGCTGCTTGTCTGCGCAAGCATCCTCACGGGCGAGTACCGTGGCTTGCTGCACAGATGGATGTTTCTGGACAACTGCGGCAATTTCCCCGAGTTCAACACGAAAGCCGCGGATCTTTACCTGGTCATCCGCCCTGCCCAGGAATTCGATGTTGCCGTCTGCCAGATGACGTGCAACATCCCCGGTTTGATACATACGGGCCCCAAGGACAGCCGAGAAAGGATCGGGAACGAAGCGTTCCGCAGTCAATGCTGCCCGATTCAGGTAACCACGTGTCACGTTAGCTCCACTTACATATAGTTCGCCGCGACCTCCTTCAGGTATAAGCATCTGGTGTTTGTCCAGAAGATAAATCCTGTTGTTCGTGAGCGGCGGGCCCAGTGGCGTGGTGATCACGTGACCGGTAAAGGAGGATTTTGCGGCGTCATTCAACTGATAAGTCAGCACGCCCACGGTTGTTTCAGTTGGCCCATAATGATTAAAGATGATGCAGGATCCAGGGGCTGCCGCCTTTAACCGGTTGATCCATTCCCAATTCGAAGCCTCGCCGCCTAAGACCAAGCGCAAGTGGGGCACGATACGGCTGCCGATGGAAGATGTGTGCAGGGCTGCCAAATGGGATGGAGCTATTTTGAGACAGTCGATTCGATGCTGTTGAAAGTATTCGGCCAAAGTATGAGCATCAGTGCTGTCGTCTGCCGAGATCAGGTGCAGTGAGCCGCCCGTAAACAGTGCCGGGTAGATAACAGTGCCACTCGAATCAACTGTAAGCGGCTGCATCATCGCAAAGCTCAGAGCGGAGTGGATCTGTAACCGCTCAATAATTGCACGGCCATAATTACATACCTGTCGGTGCTCCACCGTTACTCCCTTGGGCCTGCCGGTTGAACCGGAGGTATACAGGACGTACGCCATATTTTCGGGACGGGCTTGTGTTCCAAGATTAGCTGAGCTTTGCTCGCTGATGATCTCCCAGTCCTGATGGAAATCAATGAGCAGTGCTTCGGTAGAGGACAGCCGGTCAAAAAAGTCTCTCTGTGTAATCACCAGGGGGATAGCAGCGTCAGACAGTATCCAGTGCAGACGTTCAGGAGGCGTTTCAGGATCCAAGGGCACAAAAACGCCTCCTGCTTTCAGAATTGCCAGCATGGAAACCATGATTTCAATGGAACGTTCCAGACACAGTCCGACCAGAACCTCAGGTTCTACAGCAAACATCTTGAGATAATTGGCAAGCTGATTGGCACGGTGGTTCAGTTCACGGTAGGTGAGGCTCTTCTTTCCCTGCACCAACGCCACGGCATCTGGAGTGCGTTCTGCTTGCTGCTCAAATAGTCCATGAATGGTTTCCGATTGCGAATAGCGGGAAAGCGTTGGATCCGGCACTGCCAGAAGGTGTTGTTTCTCTTCTAACGTCAGGAACTCCAGATATGAGACCGGCAATTCAGGGTGCGCGGTGATTGCGCTTAGCAACCGTGCAAGATGAGCAGCCATGCGGGCAATCGTATCGGTGTCAAATAAAGCTGTCTGGTAGCTAAAAAGCCCGGCCAGCCCTTCTTTCGTTTCCTTGAACCACAGAGTAAGGTCAAACTTTGAGTGGGGCAATTCTACATTTTCTTGTTGTGAATGCAGGCCAGGAAGGGACCAGGAGGTTTGTGGGAGATTCTGCAAGGAGAAGAGCACCTGAAACAAGGGTGTACGGCTCATGTCCCTCTGGGGTTGCAGTTCCTCCACTAACTTTTCAAACGGGACATCACTGTGGGCGTAGGCTCCAATGGCCGCTTGGCGTACACGTCGCAGCAATTGCAGAAAATCCGGATGGCCGGACAAGTCGGCCCGCAGCACCAGGGTGTTGACGAAGCAGCCAATCAGAGCTTCGATTTCGGAGCGGTTGCGGCCGGCAACCGGAGTGCCGACCACAATATCATCCTGGCCGGAGTAGCGATGCAGCAACAGTTGAAAGGCGGCCAG
>DASZEU010000330.1:0-3813 GCA_035940535.1 Candidatus Angelobacter sp. | reverse complement strand
TTTCCTCTCCTTTGGAATCGTTCTTTCGGAAGATGGCGGCAAGACCGCGCGCACCATCGGCGGACGCGTCCATCCTGACCACCACTCTCTATGGATTGATCCTGAGAACCCCGACCGCATCATCAACGGCAACGATGGCGGTGTCTACATCAGCTCCGATGCCGGACGCACCTGGCGCTACCTCGATAACATTCCAATCGAGCAGTTTTACTCCGTCGCGCAGGACGACGAGACCCCCTACAATCTTTGCGGCGGCCTGCAAGACAACAGTGGCTGGTGCGGACCTTCCAACAGCCTCAGCCGCGGAGGAATTACCGGCTTCGACTGGTACACGGTGACCGGCGGCGACGGAGAGTACGTTGTCCCGGCGCGCGGGGCCAATGCTCACATCGTTTACACCGACTCGCAGAATGGATCCATTTCTCGGATGAATAATCAGAATGGACTGTCAAACTTCATTCGTCCTTATCTATATGGAGTTCAATTACAAAAGCCAGCAGACCTAAAGTATCGCTTCAACTGGACTTCGCCCATCGCAGTCTCCTACACCGATCCCAAGGAGGTCTACATTGGTGGCAACGTTCTCTTCAAATCCAGCGATGGCGGAGCCCACTGGGCCCCCATCAGCCCCGATCTCACTCGCAATGATAAGTCCAAGCAACTGAGCAGCGGCGGTCCCATCGAACTCGACCTGAGCGGCGCAGAGACCTTTGACTGTATTCTCTCGATCTCCATCTCTCCTATCGATCCCAAGATCATCTGGATAGGCACTGATGATGGAGTTGTCCAGGTGACGCGTGATGGTGGCCAGCACTGGAACAACGTGACATCAAGCATTCCCAACCTGCCGCAGTGGGGGCGTCTCCAGCAGATCGAGGCTTCACCCAACGATCAAGGCACTGCTTATGTGGCGGTGGATTTCCATGAGGTTGACAACAACAAGCCCTACGCTTTCAAGACCCATGATTTCGGCAAGACCTGGACTCCCATCATGCAAGGCTTGCCGCAGGATGATCCTGTGCGGGTCATTCGGGAAGATCCCAACCACAAGGGCTTCCTGCTCGCCGGAACCGACACTTCCCTTTTCTACTCCAGTGATGGCGGCGCGCGCTGGATCCAGATGAAGAGCAACTTTCCAACCTCATCTATTTACGACGTTAAGTTCGTAAAAAAGAGCCATGATCTTGTTGTGGCCACTCATGGACGCGGCCTCTTCGTACTCGATGACATCACCCCTTTGGAAGAGGGCGGCTACGAATTGGCCCGGAGCGATTTCCATCTCTTCAGTACTCTGCCTGCGGTGAACTGGCACAACTGGAACAAGCGTGGCTTTACCACCGGCGGCTTTGTTACCCCTAATCCGCCCACGGGCGCAGTTATCACCTATTCTTTGCCATCGGAAATCAAAGTCGCGCCAGAACAGCGCAAAAAGAACCAGACACCGGTTAAGATCACCATCTCCGATAGCTCCGGCCAAATCATCCGCACCATGTACGGCCCATCTAAGGCAGGAATCAACCGCGCTACATGGAACCTGCGTTATGATCCACCCAAGCGCCTGAACTTCCTGCCCCCACCGACCGAAAGGGACGAAGAAGATTTCTTCTTTGACCCCAGCACTGGCCCCAACGTGCTTCCGGGTACTTACAAAGTTGCGGTCAGTGTGAACGGCAAGAGCGAAAGCCAGAGCGTGCCAGTGGAAACCGATCCGCGCTTCCCTGCCGATGAGAATGCATTGCGCGCACAACTGAAGCTGGGGCTGGAGTTGCGCGATGAGGTGTCGGCCCTGAACGAGGCTTTGAACCGAGTCAGCAGCCTGCACAAGCAGATCACCAGCTTGCAGGAGATTCTCACCTCAGATGAGAGCGCGGAGGGCCAAGTCAATGTCTCCTACAAACCCGTTCTGGAACAGGCCAAAGCTTTGGACAAGAAACTCACTGAATTGGAAAGCCCCATCTACAACCACGACATCCAGCCCGGCACCCAGGACAGCATCCATTATCTGCAACGTTTCCACGACCGCTTGCAGGGAGCGTTCCGCGGAGTAATTTCAACTTACGGACAGGCGCCCAATGAGCTTCTCGTGGAAGAGACAGCTTCGTTGAAGCAAGAGCTGGAAAAACATCTGCAGGCATTTAACGCAGTGCTCAACACTGACGTTCCCAACTTCAACAAGCTTGCAGCCGAGCATGGATCAAGCACTCTGTTCGCGGGTGGTCCGATTCAGATCAAGTCCGAAGGTGGTGTCAGTTCAGGGGCAGGATCAGGGGATGAGGATGAAGAGTAAATCGGAGGCCAGCAAACTAAAAAGGTGCGCCGGGCTCCGAAAATCTCAAGCCCGGCGCACCTGCATTAGTTTCCGGCCCACGGCCAGTGGCGTTAAGATCAGCTACTGCTGCCCGGGCGAGGAAATTGTTCCAAGTGTGGGGGTAGCGCTATCACGAAGACGATTGTTCCCGTACGTATTGAAAGTTCCTGCCGTGTTGTTGAACCCGTTCGTGCAGAAGGCAACCGAGGTGTTTGAAACAGACGCGGTTCCTGAGCCGGGTCCGGTTTGGATGCCGCTGGTCGCAAAGTTAATTTGGCTATTGTTGACGGTGAGTACCGCATTGCCATCGGACTGCATCCCGATTGAGCCTGCATTCTCGACAAAAGAGCTTTCAACTGCGACCCGGCTGTTATTGGCTGCTTCGACGCCTTTATTCGCCGACTCGACTCGTACCCGGTCCATTGCTGCACTAACTATTCCGGAGGTAGTTGTAATACTGACACCGATACCGCCAATGTTTTGAATGTTGGTGTCGGTAACCGCGACCGAAGCAGAGGTACCCAACGCGACATCAACGCCATTATTATTGAAGCCGAAGATTTCGCACTTATCTACGATCAACGTTCCACCTGAGATGAATCGGATTCCACTAAGCCCAGCATTAGCGTTGCCGGCGCCCCGAAGACCATCGAACCGAAGGTTTCTGATGATCACGACATCGCTCGCCCCAGCAGCGACAACGATACCATTGGTTCCTGCAACCAAAACTGACGCAACCTGGCCTCCGCCACCGTCAATCGTGATGGACTTGGTGATGGTGAGAGCGCCGAACCCGCCTGGATCGAGGGCATCAATCTCGCCGCCAGGGGCGGTCTTGGAAATCGCGCCGGCGAAGGTCTTGCACGGCGCAGTACGGCTACAGGGATTGGCATCATCGCCAACACCGGACACCCAGGTTCGAGTAGCCTGGGCGCTCATGAGTGATGTGCCAAGCACCAGAACCCCCAATAAGGTTAGTACATTGAGTTTGTTCATTTTGCTATGTTCCTTTTCTTGATGTGAATTTTTACCTGGTTTTGACAGTAATTCGGTTCGCCGAAAGGTTCTCCGTCGCGCACGACGAACTACTGTTCATGGCGGCACGCAGGTCGCATTCAAATTGCCCCGCTCCTGCACACCTAATCTTCTCGTGCGAATATGTAAACGCAACGTTACCTCAATTCCATTCACGCGTACACAAAAAATTACGATTTTGGGCTGATTTTCTCGACCAGGAAAAAGCGGTAAGTAAAGTTAAGTACAAAGGCGTTTGTACCTCATTAACTTACTTATTTTCGCCTATTTGCTTTTTGCTGAACGTGCAATATAGAGATGTGGCAAAACGAGGGCAAAGCGCTACGACAGGGTGTAATTAAAAGTGAGAGTCACTGTGCATAACATTTTGACTACGGAGGGTGAGCTTCGTATTTGGTGCTACCGGCATCAAAAACCATTTCTTATTGCGCTCCGCTTCGCTGCGCGCAAGCCTGCGGCGCAAGGAAAAG
>DASZEU010000329.1:0-18998 GCA_035940535.1 Candidatus Angelobacter sp. | reverse complement strand
CCAGCGTGTGAACGCTGGGAAAAGATTAGAGATAAATGACAAGCCCCAGCGGGGCGGCACAGATTTTCGGTTGTCTCTGCAATAAAGCTATTGATCGAAAAGGTTCATCAAGAGCTTAAGTGAACCGTATTGGGGCTACTGTCAAACGTCCCTGCGGGACTCTCTCACAGATTCCACAGTACCTCCGAAATGTAGAAACTCCAGTCCCCGGACTAAAAAGTCCGAGGCTTCCACCTGCGAATGCAAAAGCTAGCAGTCCGCTACCAAGTCCTGGCAGAAACAACTTGCTCCTGAAACCAAGAGCTGGGAGCCTAGAACGGCGTGGCTGAGGATGTTTACCCGTTTACTAACTATGTTCCACAAGGAACAACGCGCGCGAGTTGAATGAAGAGATCGAGTCTCACCTTGAGATGCTGGCGGAAGAAAAGCGCAAGCAAGGCATGTCCGGTCTCGCGTGTCGATCCCATGGTGGCGTTAAGGTATAAATAGCCGCCTAGTGAGCCGGCATTTCGACTTTCGCTTACAATGGAACGCCATGACTACAAACAAACAAGTGGTGCTCAACAGCCGTCCTGAGGGCTGGGTCCAGGAGAGTGATTTTCGCATCGTTGAAACCCCGGTGCCAGTTCCTGGCGATGGCCAGATTCTCCTGAAAGCCAATTATCTTTCGCTGGACCCTTACATGCGCGGACGCATGAACGAAACGCGATCTTATGCTCCCAGCGTCAAGATCGGCGGCGTGATGACGGGCGAGACAATTGCCGAAGTGATCGAATCAAAAAGCAGCAAATTCAAAACCGGCGACACCGTGGCCGCATATTCTGGCTGGCAACAGTACGCTCTCTCCGATGGTACAGGCGTGCGACTCGTCGACCCCAAGGTCGTGCCGGTTTCCGCCTATCTCGGCGCAGTTGGCATGCCCGGAGTTACCGCTTGGTATGGTCTTTTGAAGATTGGTGAACCGAAAACGGATGAGACAGTGGTAGTCTCAGCCGCTTCCGGCGCGGTTGGCAGTGTGGTTGGTCAGATCGCAAAGATCCAAGGTTGTCGCGTAGTTGGTGTCGCCGGAGGCCGCCAAAAATGTGACTACGTATTGCAGGAACTAGGCTTCGATGCCTGTATTGATCATCGCGCTGACAACATAGCAGAAGCCTTGGCCGAGGCCACACCCAAAGGCATTGATGTCTATTTTGAAAATGTCGGCGGTCCCCTTCTGGATGCGGTGCTGGCTCGTTGTAATTCCTTTGCCCGTATTCCAATTTGCGGGATGATTGCCGACTACAACGCCACCGAGCGTTACGGCGTTAAAAACCTGATTGCTGCTGTAGGAAACCGCATCAAACTGCAAGGGTTCATCATCTCCGACCATCCTCAGATTTGGCCCGAAGCCCTGGCCCAGCTTGCCCAATGGGTACGGGAAGGAAAACTCAAATATCGGGAAACGATAACTCAAGGCCTGGAGAATGCTCCGAAGGCGTTCATCGGATTATTCAAGGGAGAGAATTTTGGAAAGCAGATAGTAAAAATCTAGCTACTGGCTTCTAGCTGGAGATGCCCTCTGCACCTTCGGTCTTTATTCACCTTTGGAGGGTTTCGTCAGGAACTCGATAAGCCGATGGCGCATCTCGGCAGACTAGTATAGATATGTTTTTTAATAACGTTTGGCCGGGGTGCCCTTGGCCGCTTGTTTTTTGAACTGCCATCAATAAAACGATCCATCAAAGATATTTTGGACGCGCGAAAGTTCGCAATCTCTCGCATTATGCCGAGTAGCTCCTCCAGTATGAAAACCAAGCTATAAGATTCTATTTTTGGAATCCTCGAGCGATGTAAAATCGCTACTTTTTTTGACAAACGCTATAGATTCGAAGGATAATTCGACCCCATTGCAACGCTGGTGACGCAGCGTTTTGCAGAGAACTCATTTGCAGATTTCTTCGATGATAGGACTGTAATACGCTTTCAGAATCGCGCTTCCGGATCTGTAAGATGAGTTACAACAGAAGTTGATGCAGTGTGTCATTCTCTATAAAACACAAGCTCACGATCTTAAACCTGAAGTTATGTCGCAGTTCTTCGAATGACGAGGAGCGACCTAAGCAAAGATTAGGCTGTAAGATTGCGATAAAGCAGTGAATGAGTGTTCATTCATGTTTTGAAATGTGAAACGGCTAATTGAACGTGAGGCGCCCGAAAGAGGAGATCGTCCTCACAGATGAACTAAGGGAGAATCTTAATGAAATTATTGAATTTACTGGCACGTCTTGCGATATGCCTGTTGTTGGCGGCGAGCATCGCCCATGCGCAAGGTGTCGGCGCCTCTGGGGAAATTAAAGGAACAGTCACCGATCCTCAAGGCGCAGTTGTGACCAATGCTACGGTGGAAGTCCTCGATGTCGCCAAGGGCACAAAGCGAACCGCTCCCACTGACAGCAATGGTCAATTTCAGGCGACCGGCCTCTTGCCGGCCGTCTACACGCTCAGTGTCTCTCACTCTGGATTCACTACGGAAATACTCAAGAATGTTGTGGTCAACGTGGGTCAGACCACCGTTTTGGATTTCCATTTAAAAGTATCGTCGGTAACCGAGTCCGTCGAAGTGTCAACAGAACCGCCGGTCGTGGAAGTGGATCGAAGCCACCAGGCCAACACTATCAACTCACAATTGATCCAGGACCTTCCTATCAACCGCCGCGACTACCTGACATTTACCTTGCTGGCGCCCGGTGTCACGGATTCGACCCGCTTGGCTGGCGACCAGGATTTTCGCGTCAAGCAGACCCCACAGAGCGGACTGTCTTTCTACGGCAGCAACGGCCGCGGCAATAGCGTAACCGTAGACGGCGGCGAAGCCAACGACGATTCGGGTGGTGTGCGGCTCACCCTTAGCCAGGATGCCGTGCAGGAATTCCAGATCAACCGTAGCAATTACAACGCAGAGCTAGGCGGCGCAAGCGGCGCGGCCATCAACATCGTTTCCAAGACCGGAACCAACGATGTGCATGGAACGGTGTACGGCTTCTTCCGCAACGACGTCTTCGATGCTCGCAATCCTTTTTCTTTCAGCCAGGCGTTGCAACCGGGGCAACTTTTCAATCCGGCCAATCCTGATTCTCAAGGCCAGCCCATCAAGGATGCTCTCTCCCGCCAGCAGTTTGGCGCAACCGTGGGTTTCCCAATTACGAAAGACAAGACCTTCGTTTTCGCCTCTTTTGAAGCTTTGCGACAGAACGCCCAAAACTCCGTTCCTTTGTTAACAAACACGAACATCTTTCGTCCACAGAGCGGCCCGCAGAACAATCAAGCAGCCATTCTGAATGGATTGGCAACGCTACCCGGAAACCCAGCAGTCCCCTGTCTACGAGGACAGCCTGACATTCCGGCAGCTACCTGCGCCGGCATTCTGCAGAATGTTCTGACCATCAATCCGGCAACCAGCCCTCGAAATGCATTCCTCGTAAATCAGTTCGAGAGCAACGGCGGATTATTTGCGTATCAAACCCGGGAATACCAACTGTCCGGTCGTTTGGACCACCAGTTCAGCGACAAAAATCAAGCCTATTTGCGCTATAGCTTTGCCCATGATCTGGATTCGAATCCCGATCTCCAATCCCTGACCGGATTTTCACGTGGCAGCGCAATTCATGCTTATGACAACACAGCTCAGGCCGCATGGTTCCACCAGTTCAGCGCGAGGACCCAGAATGAAGCTCGTGCGCAATTTAACTACTCCAATTTCGATGTGAATCCCAACGAGCTTGGCGAGGCAGGTTTAGATATCCCCGGTTTCGCAAACCTCGGAACCAATATCTTCCTGCCCAGCTTCACCATTATGCGCCGCTGGGAGTTTGCAGATAACTTCACCATGATTCGCGGCAAGCACACTCTCAAATTCGGCGGTTACGAGCTATATCGCGGCAACCATACTGAATCCCACACTTTCTTTCCTGGACGATTTGTCTTTGGCAGTCTCCCCGGTTCTCTCCTGGGCCAGTGCTTGGCAAACCCAGCCGGGTCACCAGCACCAAATCCTAATCCCGCGTTAAGAGGTTGTGGGCTTACGGGGATAAATCCCGCTACCATCGACTCGCTTCAGGCAGCTTCCTTGGGATTACCTCAGTTCTATCAGCAGGGTTTCGACAATCCCATCTATAACTATCCCCGGCCCTGGACTGCCATGTATGCCCAGGATTCCTGGGCCATCGCGCCTAATTTCACCCTGAACTTTGGGCTGCGCTACGAACTCGACGCACAGTACGGAAAGCTGAACACCGACAAGGACAACTTTGCTCCTCGTGCTTCGTTTGCCTGGGATCCATTCAAAGACCATAAAACTGTAATTCGTGCCGGGTATGGAATTTTCTACTCGCCGATTTATGGTCAGATTGCCGATGTCGTTCAGACTCTTGGCATCGTGAATGGTTTCCGTCCAATCGCCCAGGTGTTTGTGCCGTTGACAGGCGCCCCTGGCAACCCAGCATTAACCTCAGCGTCTATTTTCCAGACACTCTTTGCCCAGGGCAAGGTCCAATGCACGACTCCTGCCCCTGGGAACGCGGCTTGCATTACGCCGGCCGACCTTACTCAGTTCGGCATCGCCGTCACTCACACCGGCCCGATTCCGCCTCTAACAGTTTTGTTCGGCGGCCAGCCGGATTACCAGAACCCCTATTCGCAGCAGGCCGAAGTTGGAATTGAACGCGAAATTACACCGGGCTTCTCGATTTCTGTGAGCGGAATTTACGTTCACACTCTGAGGCTTCCCGTCGCCATCGATACGAACAACCTGCCAGGAGCGCCATTTCAATCGGCGCAATTGGCCAACGGGCAGACTGTCTCTTTCCGTAATTGGGGGGCTCCGCAGTGCGTCGCCACTCCAACCTTGTGCTTTGCCAATCCCTTGTTACTCCAGAACGACATCTATTCTTCTCAAGGGTCATCGCTTTATGAGGGCGGAATTCTGGAGATCAAGAAACGGTTCAACAATTACTTCACTTTGATGGGTAATTACACTCTCAGCAAAGCTTTTGACACAGCTACGGACTTCAACAGCGACTTTGGCCCCGCGGACCAGACCAACCTGGCGGCAGAGCGCGCGCTTTCTACTTTCGATCAGCGGCATAAAGTCGTGGTAGCCGCTGTTCTAGACAGTCCGTGGAGAGGCGGCAAGGATGCCGATATGGCTCATCGGATATTCAGCGGCTTCCAATTGGCGCCCATCATCCGCTACAACAGCGGCCATCCCTTCAACCTTCTGGCTGGAACGAACGTCAACAACGATCGCCACTCCACCAATGATCGTCCCATCGGGGCCGCTCGTAACACTGGCCTGGGGCCGGATTACTTCGACGTGGACATGCGCTTGACCAAGCAGATTCGAGTGAACGAAAAGGCTAGCGTCCAATTTATGGTCGAAGGATTCAACCTTTTCAACCGCACGAACTTTGGCGCGGTCAACAACGTGGTGGGTCCCAACTTTGGCCTTCCAACAAGTGCTGGAGGCTCGGGATTCACCACATTCAACGTGAGCGGAAGCAACGTTGGGCCAAGTCAGCCTCTGGGCTTCACCTCTGCGCTGCCTCGCCGGCAACTTCAGTTCGGCGCCCGGTTGGCGTTCTAATTTGATCGAACCTACAAAGGGGACCACAGCAAATTCCGTGGTTCCCTTGTATTTTCTGTAACAAAGCTGTATTAATCCCAGGATCAATCTGTACCCGGTATCGCAATACCCCTGGAAACACTTCTGTCAAAATGTCTACAACCACATCGAGCATCCCTCAAACCGCACAGCAAACAGGCGGCCAGGCCGTCGTGGAAGCCCTGCTAAAGTGCGGCATTACTTCCGGCTTTGGCATCCCCAGCATTCATAACATCGGCATCTATGACGCTTTGCGGCAGGAACCGGCATTTCATCATTGGATCGTACGCCACGAACAGGCCGCCGGTTTTGCCGCCGATGGATTTTATCGCTGTACAGGAAAGCCCGCTGTGGTTTTTGCCTCCACCGGTCCGGGAAACCTGTTTACCCTGGTGCCCCTTCTGGAAAGCCTGCAGACCAACACGCCGGTTGTTCTGATTGGCACCAATGTAGCGACGGCAGTGCTCGGCAAATCTTGTGGCGCTCTGCATGAAACTCCCCAGCAGTTGGAGATCATCAGGCCTCTCGCCCGCTTTGCAGCGCGCGTCTCTTCTCCGGATGCTATTGCTGAAATTGTTTCCCAGGCAGCCAGCGCCGGAGGTCCGGCGTTTGTAGAAATTCCTACCGATCTGCTCTATGCTCCCGTCGCCAACGGCGCCTCAGCCGCCGTCAAGCCGTTCGACCGTATCGCAGCGGCGTCTGCCGAGCAGATTGCTCAGGCTTCGGCTCAGATTGAACAGTCCAGTAAGCCCGTCATCATCGCAGGCTCTGGTGTTCTTCACGGCGATGGACCTCAGTCTCTGCAAAATCTCGCCGAGGCGCTGAAAGCCCCGGTGCTGACTACTACCAGCGGCAAGGGAGCGATCGCTGACGATCACCCGTTGGCGATGGGCTGCATCTCTCGCCTTGGAATGGTTCAACAACTTCTGCTGGAAAGTGACTTGCTGATCTCGGTGGGAGCGAAGCTCACCGAGTTTGATACTGGAAGGTTTACGCTCAAGCTTCCTCCGCATCACATCCAGATTGACCAGAACCAACACCCTGCCGGGTCAATCTTCCCAGCCACCATCAAGCTTTTGGGGGATATCGGCGCTATCGCAAAGAAGCTAGGCGCAGACGCAAAGCCACGAGCCACGTGGTTTGATGTTGCTGCGGTCCGCGAACAAGAAAGAACGAAGATCGAATCGCTCAAGCAGGAAAGCTATGCCGCTCTGATGCTCCTCCGTAGTGTGATGGGGCGCAACGATGTGCTCGTCAATGATCAGTCGATCCTCAATTATTGGGCTTCAGCTTTCTTCCCGGTTTTAGCGCCCCGGACTTTTCTTTATCCCACCGGCTCCGGAACACTAGGCTATGCTCTTCCTGCTGCTATCGGTGCAGCGTGTGCGGAGCCTGACCGCCGTGTAATCTGCATTGCCGGCGACGGAGGATTCCAGTACACCTCGCATGAATTGGCAACGCTGGCTCACTACCAGTTGCCGGTAAAAATTCTTTTGGTCAATGACAATGCTTATGGAATTATTGGCTTCCTCCAGCGCTCCATGTTCGGACATGCGCACGAAGTCGATTTGAAAAATCCTGATTTTTGCCGTCTGGCGGAAGCCTATGGAATTCAGTCGGACCGCGTGACCGGCTTCGCGAGCCTAGAACCAAAGATGTCGCGATGGCTCAATTCTCCCGGCCCCGCATTGCTGGAGTGGAAGACCGTGTTGAAGGCTCCCTGGGAGGTCGGGGCTATTATCCGCCCCACGAATCTTATGCCAATGAAGGAGCAGCGCTGATGCCGCAACTGGCTGCCCAGGCTGTCCATGTAAAACAACTTTTTGACCTAAGCGGGCGCGTGGCCTTTATCACCGGCGGATCAATCGGTCTAGGCCGCCAGATGGCCGAAGCTCTGGCTGAAATGGGCGCAAACATCGCGCTATGTGCCCGAAAAAAGGAGCGTTGCCAGCAGGCCGCCGAGGAACTAAAGCAACTTGGCGTTCAGACGCTGGCCTTGTCCTGTGACGTCAAAGATCCAGCCAGTGTCCAGCAAGCAGTGGATGCGACGGTTGCGCAATTCGGGCGGATCGATGTGCTGATCAACAATGCCGGAATTTCCTGGGGCGCTCCCACAGAAACCATGAGCCTTGCCGACTGGCATAAGGTAATAGAAACCAATTTGACCGGGACCTTTTTGTGCTCTCAGGCTGTGGGGAAGCACATGATTGCGCAGGGACGCGGCGGCAAAATCATCAACATCGCTTCGGTGGCCGGACTGGGGGGATCGTCTGCGGATACCGTGCAGACCATCGCCTACCATGCCAGCAAAGGCGGCGTCGTTACTTTTACAAAAGATCTGGCTTGCCAATGGGCTGTACACAATATTCAGGTCAACGCCATAGCACCCGGATGGTTTCCAACCCACATGTCGGACTGGGTAATAGAACATAAAAAGGAAATACTGCTGAAAACAATTCCTCAACGCCGCTTTGGTTCAGATCATGACCTAAAGGGCGCAGCAGTCTTCCTGGCCTCAGACGCCTCAGCCTACGTAACCGGTCACATACTTGTAGTGGATGGTGGCCAGACAGCGTGGTAGAGAGCTGCTAGCTTCTGGCTGCTAGCTATATATTAGCCTTTAGCCCTTGGCCCTTAGTATTTAGTTGCTGGTCGCATTAGGAGATAGCGGCAAGCCTATGGACGAGATGCTGTCTGAGCGACGAAAAACTTCATCTGTGTCGCGACTATGTGTCGGTACACCAAATGATTTGATTTGGAGTGGATGTTCAGGGGCTGAATGCTAAGTGCTGACTGCTGAGTGCTTCTTTTGGCCAGTAGCTAGAAGCCAGCAGCTAGAAGCTAAGTACTAAGGACTAACTACCAATGACTGAACTCTTACAAAACAAAGTAGCTATCATCACCGGAACGGCCCGTGGAATTGGCCAGGCAACAGCGGAGCTGTTTGCCTTGCACGGCGCTCACGTCGTTATGTCTGACATCGATGCCCAACCATTGAATGAAGCCGCCGAGGTCATTCGTAAGACCGGCGGCAACGTTCTGCCCCTGGCCGGAGACGTGACCGACCCGGCGTTCCCGGAGAAGCTGGTTAAAACTGCACTCGAGAAATTCGGCAGCCTCGATATTCTGGTCAACAACGCGGGCTACACCTGGGACGCGGTGATTCACAAGATGACGGACCAGCAATGGCAGGCGATTCTTGACTGTCATTTGACCGCCCCTTTTCGTATTATCCGGGCTGCCTCTGAGTATTGGCGTGAGAGCGCCAAGAAAGAGCAGGCTACCGGAGGCACGGCCAAGGCCCGTAAGATCGTCAACATCAGCTCGACCAGCGGCACGCGCGGCAATCCAGGACAAGCCAATTATTCCGCCGGCAAGGCCGGCATCGTCGGTCTCACCAAGACTTTAGCCCGCGAGTGGGGGCAGTTCAACATCCAGTCCAACGCTGTGGCCTTCGGCTGGATCGACACCCGTCTAACACGTCCCAAAGAAAAAGATGTAAAAATTGAACGCGACAACACGGAGATCCAGCTAGGCATTCCTGCTTCACGACGCGACAATATGCCCAAGCTCGTTCCCATGGGCCGTGCCGGAACTCCTCAAGAGGCAGCCGGAGCTGTTTTGTTCTTTGCCTCTCCGCTTTCAGATTACGTTTCCGGCCAGGTATTGGAGGTCACAGGCGGACTCTAAGTTCATTTATTCCCGATACGACAGCAAATGGACTACAATTGCCGCGACATATTTCCACGCTTCTTTTGGGGGGTGGATCAATGAAAGTCTTTTGGATTGCGATAGCCTTCGCAAGCGCCCTGCTAACCGGCACGGCAGGCTCACCTGCTTATGGGCAGGAATCGGCAACCAACCGGGGCGATGATACTTCTCAAATTAAAGCTGCCAGTGCTGCCACGTTGAATGGTATGAGCTTAGTGGCTGAAATTTCCAAGGGGTTAAATTCCAGAAAAGCCAAACTCGGGGACGAAGTGAAGGCCCGAATAACTCAGGATGTCATGGCAAAGGGGCTGATTATCTTGCCCAGAGAGTCACAACTGATGGGCCATGTCACGGAAGTAAAGGCACGGAGCAAGGAAGATCCAGAAGCGCGGCTCGGCATCATCTTTGACAGAGCATTGCTGAAAAATGGCAAGCAACTTGAAATGAGCGCGATTGTCCAGGCGCTAGCGCCTCCGTTCGCCAGGGCGGCGTTTATCGATGAGTCTGATCCCATGATTGCGCAAGCCAACGAGCGAAGCACAAAGATGACCCCCCATCTCGATTCCGGGACCAATCGCAACCTGACCGATTCAAGCGCAAGATCAACCGAGCCTAAAGTGAGACTTAGTAAGGATGGGAACATGACTCAGGCCGACTCATCTACTCCGTGGACGCCTGGCTCGAAGCTGGGAAGTGGGAACCGTGGTGTGTTTGGTTTGCCGGATTTAACGCTCATGGGCGTCGCTACTGGCAAGCAGCCGACCATTACCTCAGTTAAGAACGACGTCAAGCTCGAGAGCGGCACGCAGGTCGTGCTAAAAGTGATCACGATCGATCGTTAAATCACTTCGCAATCGCGTAACAGATCAGCAGTGTTTGCTTCGCGAGCTGGTTTGTTATTTGGGGAGGATTGGAAATATGACAAACTGCTTTGCTTGGGTTGTTTTATCGGCGGTTCTGCTTGTTGGAGCCAAGGAAGCTGCTGCGGCTAGCCCGATTCCAGACACAAGCCCGGTCGTTACAAAGCTGGATAACGGAACATGTCTGGTCGTCGAACTCAGCAAATCCCTCAATGCAAAAAAACTACAGCCAGGCGACAGAATCACTGCCAAAGTCATGCAGGCAGTGATTGTCAACGGCAAGGTGGTCATACCCCGGGGCTCAAAGCTCATTGGCAATGTGACCGAAATCAAAGTACGCAGCAAAGAAGATCCGGAATCGCGGCTGGGCATCATTTTTGCTAAAGCGTTGATGAAGAACGGAGTGGAACTATCGGTAGATGCGGTTGTGCAAGCGCTGGCCCCAGCCCAACGGTCCCGCGTCGACCAGCCGGATCCCATGCTGCCACCCCAGATCGGTCCCGATAATTCCAGTACTGTGCCCCAGCCCGTCGGCGCCAACCGCGCTTCTGCCTCGGGAAACTCCAGAGGAGCACCGGCCACACCGCCGACGCCGCCCGTCTCCGTCGCTTTGGCGCCGCGCGTTTCGGCAGGAACGATCCCCAATCCTAAAGAAGGCCTGCAAGAAAATGGGTTGTTAAGCGCCGGAAGCCGGGGTATCTATGGTTTGCCTGGGTTGGCTTTGAGGTTTACCGGAACGGCGCAGATTCCAGTGATCACCTCTTTCAGGGATGACGTCAAGTTGGAGAGCGGAATCCAAATGGTATTGAGGGTCGCCAGATAACATCATTGCCGGAAAGACCGAAATTGTCATAGTTGCAAAGGTACCTCCCTATTGTCCTCACGTAACTTGTTGATGCACAATCTGCGTGGCACTCTCTTCTGAGCCTTGCCGCAGTGTTAGTCGTGTGTCATGAACCCTGGAAACCCAATCCACACTTTGCGTCTCTTGCGGTTTTCTCTGCTAGGGATCTTTCTGCTGCTGGTTGCAACCTTCGCCGCAGCCCAGACATGGAAACCTCTCGGGCCTGATGGCGGCGATGTACGCAGCCTCGCTTATGATCCCAGCAATCCCGACCATATTTTTCTGGGCACTAGCTCCGGTACTCTCTATGTTTCTGTTGATAGAGGTGCGAGTTGGTCGCGCTTGGCGCACCTTGGCAACTCTTTTGACATGGTACTGGACCATATTGTTGTAGATGCCACCGATACTCAGATCATGTATGTCTCTGCGTGGAGCGCAGAATCTTCTACTACAGGCGATCTGTTTCGCAGCAAAGACGGGGGCAAGACGTGGTCCACTTTGCCCGACATGCATGGCCGGTCCATTCGCGCGGTGGCCATTGCTCCTTCCGACCCGAAGATCTTGGTTGCGGGCGCGCTGGATGGCGTTTTCCGCAGCCGCGACTCCGGAGACAGTTGGCAGCGGATCTCGCCTGAAGACCACGCTGAGATCAAGAACCTGGCCTCGGTTGCCATTGATCCGGTGAACCCCGAGGTTATCTATGCGGGAACCTGGCATCTTCCGTGGAAGACAGAAGACGGCGGAAAAACCTGGCACAACATCAAAAAAGGCGTAATCGAAGATTCGGATGTCTTTTCCATCATCGTTGATCCAGCCAATCCCTCCCTGGTTTTCGCGAGCGCATGTTCGGGCATTTATAAGAGCGAATCCGCTGGCGAAGCTTTCCATAAGATCCAAGGAATACCGTTTTCCGCCCGGCGTACACGCGTGTTGCGCATGGACCCAAGCCATCACAACGTGATCTATGCTGGTACTACGGAAGGTTTATGGAAGACGATCGACGAAGGCGCAACTTGGAAGCGCATGACCGGCGCTAACACCGTAGTCAACGATGTCGTGATTGATCCGCGCAATCCTTTGCAAATTCTGCTGGCTATAGATCGAGGCGGCGTGCTTGCCAGTAGCGATGCGGCAACGACCTTTAACCCTTCAAATCGCGGTTTCGCGCATCGCCAGGTGGCCGGGTTGCTGGTGGATCGCAATGATAGCTCAGTGTTATATGCAGGCTTGCTCAATGACAAGGAATTTGGCGGGGTTTTTGTCTCGCATGATTCCGGTCAAAGCTGGAAACAACTCAGCGATGGTTTGGGAGCGAGGGATATTTTCGTCCTGCGCCAGGGAGAGGATGGTTCGATACTGGCCGGGACCAATCGCGGAGTTTTTGCCTTGAAACCGGGTCAAGAGCGCTGGCAACCGCTCAACAATCTGGAAATCCGCAAAACTTCGGCGGTCAGGCATGGCCGGGAAAATTCGGTTGCTCACCCTGCAGAGACGGTCGAACTTACAGCACGCATCGATGATCTGAAAGTCAGTCCCAAGCAATGGTATGCCTTGACTTCGACAGGCTTGCTTGTGAGCACCGACCAGGGCGGCACTTGGCGGAGAGGTCTTTTGCCGGGAGCGAAAGACCTGGTTGGAATTTCTGTGGCTGGTCCAGCGGTGATTGTCGCAACTCATCGCGAAGTGATGGTTTCCCTGGATGCAGGCGCTACTTGGTATACATGCACGCACATTGATTCCGCCAGCTTGATCAATGGTGTCTTGCTGGATCGCGACGGCAACATTTGGGTTGCTACTCGTGAAGGCGCTTTCCGAAGTACCGATGCAGGTGACTCTTGGCAATACATTAGCGCGCTTAAGCTTTCCAATATCCTCTCCATCCAGTACGACGACGAAAACCACCGCTTCCTTGCAAGCGGTTCTTCTTCGACTGGAATCTTTGAAAGTATGGATAACGGACGTTCGTGGCGTCCCACTGATTCAGGCTGGCAAATACGTGATTTTCGTTCGGTACACGGACGCCTCATTGCCGCAACGACTTTCGATGGAGTGATCATGCAGCCTGAGCCTGCTACGGCGGCGCGCGAACTCTCTCAAACTTCCCAAAGTGGAAACAAATAAGGGCTACTACATCTTTTCCGTGCAGGCGTAAAAACTACATAGTCCCATTTCATTAAGGCCTTCTAAGTTGCTCAAAATAAAGCGTTTTGATTGGGTACCGCCTTGCAGAATCCTGCATAAGCATTTGTTCCCCCACAACTGCCAAGGAGCGGCAATTGGCGATGAAACCCCTCTGGCTAAATAAGGTTCTAGCGCTGGCATTGGCGAGCTTGTTGGTGCTATCGATCGGTTGCAACGGCGTGGGCAGCCAGCCCCCTTCGCCAATCCAGGACAACCAGGCTTCTCAGCATCTGCCGTTTTCCGGCAATCAGGCAGTAATTGTTCCCAAAGGGACGGCTATTTATGTCCGTCTGGAACGAACTATCTCCAGTTCCACGGCGCAACCCGGAGAAAGTTTTTCTGCGATCTTAGATGAGCCTTTGGAAGTAGATGGCCAGACCATAGTCCCTCAGGGCACAAAGGTGAATGGACATGTAGTAGCGGCGCGCGAGTCTGGGCGTCTGCACAATGCCGGGTACCTGCGCCTCACGCTCTCATCGCTGACTGTTAATGGAAAGGAAGTAGCGATTCAGACCGCCAGCATTTTTGTAAAAGGTGGCAGCTACAAGAACCGTAATCTCGCTTACATAGGTGGAGGTGCAGGCGGCGGCGCACTGCTTGGGGCGCTCGTCGGAGGTGGAAAGGGCGCGCTCATCGGTTCAGCCATCGGCGCAGCCGGAGGCACCACCGCTGCCTATGCGACTGGCAAAAAGGAAGTCGGATTCTCTGCCGAACGACGCATCGGTTTTCGCCTGGCCGAGCCATTGAGTATCTAGACTTGTAGGTAGTTAAGGCTCAGCGATCCCAGCGGCACGCAGAGCATTGTTCCATTGCACTGTAAGGTCCAGATCAAGAATCCATTTTTTGAGATACGTGTGATCAAGTGAACCCCATCGCATTCGCAATATTCCTGCTACGTCTTCAATTTGCCGGGACGATTCTGCCAGTTTTGCCCATTCGAGTTTCGAGACAATAACATCTTCGACACTCGCGACGAAAAGGTGGACACCATCCAGAATGACCAGCGTGCTGCGTCGGAACTCCTCCTCACTGAAAGCTCTGGATTTTCGAATGATGAAGTCGATTTTCCAGCCAGTGGCCATGTCAATCACGTTGAACATCGACTGCCTTTTGTGAGCCTCCAGAACCGCATCCAGATCCACGTAATATTGGCTGATAGGCAGCAGATGGACGAGCGTCCGTAGTTGATCAGGAGTTGCGGCGATCACGATGTCAATGTCCTGAGTAGCACGAGGCGGGCCGTAATACGCGCTGGCAAATGATCCTGAAAGCATGTAGCCAATGCCGGCTCGGTTGAGCGTTGCCGAGATGCGAGACAAGACGTCGGCGGCACTCATCTCAGAAACGCCGGTATGGGGCCAGGAAGGAATGCGATCCGCAGGATCTCGCGTGTGATCTCAGTCTCCGGCCACTCTGGATGCTCCCGCCGTATCCTTGCCTTGGCCAGGTCGCGAGCCAGAATACTCATTTCCAGCGCCAGGAGCAGGCGCTGTTCGCCTGACATAGCCCGGTAAATCTGAAGCTGAATCGCCTGCGCTTCAGGGGTGGTGTCGCTAAGCGGCATACTCAGAATATTATCAGGCAGGGGCTTTTTTCTTTAGGATTCGCGTTACCAACGGCTAAATTTTGCAGTTTTGCCTATTGCGCTTAGTCGTATAATGGAATCCATGAAACTGGTTATAGCATTATGTTGCCTCTGTTTTGCCTCAGCGTGGGCGCAGGACTTGCCCTCCAATCTAGTCGTGGAAAGCAGCGTTCCCTCCATACAGGTCAATTTTGCCGGCCAGGAGGGCGGATTCTACAAGTTCAACGTCAAAAATACTTCCGACCATGGCGTTACCGCCTTCAATGTTCGCCTCCTTCCGGAGGGAACGAACAAGGCTTCCAGTAAACTGGAGTGCGAGAACCGTTGCGGCGAGACTGGCGAGTTGGGCACGAAATCGAGGCCGGTGATCACCCCCGGCGGCGTCTTTCCTTTGAGCTACCCGGTGAATACCGTGACCGGAGGAGTCATGGTGGAAGCAGTGTTGCTTGACGACAATACGTTTCAGGGCGATGAACACGCTGCCGCCCGCCTGCTGGCGCAAAAGATAGGCTTTCAAGCCGAGCATGACCGTATCCTTCCCGTGGTCAGCAGAATCATGTCCGACTCCAGTCTCGATGACCCTGGAAGAATTGTCCAGCTTCGCCAGGAGTTGCAGTGGCTCTCCGTAGATCCCGATCCCACAACCATCCAAAGCTTCCAGCAGCGATTCTCCAATTCGGCTGACTGCGGCGGCGATACCTGCACCCAGCTTATGCAAAGCACTGCGACAAGCGAAAAGCAACTGGTGCTCAGTAAGCTCGACCAGTTCCTTTCTGCCGATAGCTCCAAAGAAACTTCGCTGGTGAAATGGTGGGAAGACACCAAGCAAAACATCATCTCCTTTGGTTGCGATGATTGTGCAGTCGCGCCTCCCAACCCTGGGAAGGAACCACCGGCTCTTTTGCCGCCGGGTGAAAACGATACTCAGAGAGGCATAGCGCCCCGAAGGCCTCCAGTTACAAACTAAATCTCTGCCCTAGAACTGTGGCCATCGCCACATCCCGAATCCAACCACCGGCTGAAGTGTATCTAACCATCCAAGGAGCGGCCCCCCATGGCAATCAAGAAGCGTCAACTGGGAAATTCTGGATTGGAAGTTTCACCAATCTGCTTTGGCGGCAATGTCTTTGGTTGGACCGTCGATGAGCCAACCTCTTTCAAATTGTTGGACGTATTTGTTTCTTCCGGCTTCAATTTCATTGACACCGCCGACGTTTATTCCCGCTGGGTTCCCGGCCACCAGGGCGGAGAATCTGAAATAATCCTGGGTAAATGGCTGAAGCAGAGTGGCAAACGGAGCAGTATTATTCTCGCCACCAAACTCGGAAACGAGATGGGTCCACAGAAAAAAGGCCTTTCGAAGTCGTACATTTTGAGCGCTGTCGAAGATTCATTGAGGCGTTTGCAAACGGACTACATTGATCTTTATCAGTCGCATGTCGATGATCCGGCAACTCCCATAGAAGAGACGCTGGCAGCCTACGCACTCTTGGTCCGCCAGGGAAAAGTCCGTGCCATAGGCGCTTCCAACTTCACCGCCGAACGGCTCTCCCAGTCATTGCAGGTCAGCCACCAGCATGGATTTCCCCGCTATGAGAGCCTGCAGCCCTTGTTTAATCTTTATGATCGTGCGGTCTATGAAACCGCTCTTGAACCTCTCTGCCGGAAAGAAGGAATCGGCGTGATTCCTTACTTTTCACTGGCAAAGGGATTTCTTACCGGCAAATACCGGTCTGAAAAAGATTTGTCCAAAAGTGTGCGTGGCCAGACCGCCAAAAAGTATCTGAGTGATCGCGGCTTCCGCATCCTTGCCGCTCTGGACGAAGTGTCGGCTCAGCACCATTCAAACCCGGCACGAGTTGCTCTCGCCTGGCTGATCGCCCGCCCCGGCATCACAGCCCCGATTGCCAGCGCCACCAACCTGGACCAGTTGAATGATCTGATTGAATCGGCCAATCTCCAACTCGACGAGCCCTCCATCAACCTGCTGAATGAAGCAAGCTCCGAAGTCGAGGAGCCGGTGGCCAGCGCCGGCTGAGAGAGCATTTGGTTTTTCAAACACAATTTAAGAATTACCAATTTCAAATCTCCTTCTGATTGCTCTTGCCCGAAGCTTTGATTTACGATTGCCTGCCTTGATCCAATCGGAGGGAATCCGTGAATATCTGTGGAGCAATCAGGACAACAGTACAGAGTTTTTGCCGCCTTCACAAAAGTGTCTTTAGTGTCAGTGCCGTGGCCGCGGCGCTATTCGCCATGATACCTGCGTCTGCCTTTGCAGCGTCTTGCGAGAGTTTGAGCAGCCTCAAGCTGCCCGATACCACGATCATCTCCGCCCAATCAATCGCTGCCGGAGCATTTACTCCAGGCTCGGCGCCTCAACCTTTGTTCAAAGACCTTCCAGCGTTTTGTCGTGTGACCGCCGAGCTAAAGCCCTCCAAAGATTCCGATATCAAAATGGAAGTCTGGATGCCAGTCTCCGGCTGGAACGGAAAATACGAAGGCTTGGGCAACGGGGGCTTTGCGGGGTCGATTTCGATTGTCTATCAAGCCATGGCATCTGCCATGAGTCGAGGCTATGCTGCCGCTGGCACCGATACGGGACACACGGGCAGCGCCACTGACTCAAGCTGGGCACTAGGACATCCCGAGAAGGTCATTGATTTTGGTTATCGTGCTATCCATGAAATGACAGTGAAGGCCAAAGCCATCATCCAGGCATTTTATGGCGATGCGCCTAAGCATTCTTATTTTGCAAGCTGCTCTAATGGCGGACGCGAAGCCCTGATGGAAGCTCAGCGTTTTCCTGAAGACTACGATGGTATCCTGGCCGGCGCTCCTGCAAATTTTTGGACAAACATGCTTGTCTCTGGAATTTGGGACTTGCAGGCTTTGCAGGGAGATCCGAAGAGTTATATCCCCGCTGCCAAGATATCTGCCATTAGCGCTGCGGTTTTGGCGACCTGCGACGCCCAAGATGGAGTAAAAGACGGCATCATCAACGATCCCAGGGAGTGCCGTTTTGATCCATCGACAATGGTTTGCAAAGAAAGCGATTCCAAAGATTGCCTCACCGCGCCGCAGGCGGAGGCGCTCAAGAAGCTCTATGAGGGGCCCCATAACTCCAAGAGCCAGCCCATATTTCCGGGAAGCGTAGTGGGCGGTGAAGATGGACCAGGAGGTTGGTCGTCGTGGGTCACCGGCACAGCGCCCGGCAAGAGCCTGCAATATGCCTTTTCGAACGGCTTCTTTGTAAATATGGTCTTCGAAGATCCCAAATGGGACTTTAAAACATTCAACTTCGACACCGGAGTGAAGATCGCCAACGACAAGGCAGCGCACGCGCTGAACTCCAATGATCCAAACATGAAAGCTTTCAGGGCCAGGGGAGGCAAGCTGATCATCTATCACGGCTGGAGCGATGCAGCTATTTCTCCGCTGAACTCAATCCGTTATTACAACACAGTCGTCGATGCCATGGGCGCGCAAGAGACAAACCAATTTTTGCGGCTCTTCATGGCTCCGGGGATGCAGCACTGCGCCGGTGGACCTGGTCCTAATTCGTTCGGTCAAACCGGAAATCCTAAGGCGCCGACTGACCCGCAACACAACATTTTCACCGCTCTGGAACAATGGGTAGAAAAAGACCTCGCTCCCGACAGAATTGTCGCCGCCAAATGGGTAAGCGATCTCGATCCGTCACAGGGCGCGAGAATGACACGCCCGCTGTGCCCGCATCCCCAAGTGGCAAAATACAAAGGCACGGGAGATCCCAACGACGAAGCCAATTTCACCTGTGTACCAGGAAAGAAGTGAAAAGATTGGGTAACTTGATAATTGGGTAATTGGGTAAATTGAAGATCGAGCGATGTTGGTTTATCAGCGTTGATCTGCGTTAATCAGCGGTAAGAAGGGTTTTGCCCGTCTAACTCGTCACTATGAACGATTTGGGCATAAGCAGGAATCGCTCGGTCTTGACCCTGCACCCTGGAAACATTTTTTTCAGCTTTCTTTTGGAAATCCAGGTCACATCATACTCATAAGGTTTTTTCCATAACCAGCCGTTTAGCGTGAAGTAGCGCAAAAATCGAGGTGTAAGCCAGGAGACAGGTAGCCAGTGCAGAAAAGGAGTGGTCAGATGCGGATCGATCGGAAAGAGGCGGGAGGGAGTCTGGCAAT
>DASZEU010000328.1:0-4343 GCA_035940535.1 Candidatus Angelobacter sp. | reverse complement strand
TCGTGTTCCACGATTGGCAGCCCACGATACGTTCCCAGTTGAAGGCCAAGCGCATAGCTGCTCTGCTGGCCGTTATTGAAGACGCCGGGGCTCTGCATTTCCTTGAGAAGCGTTCCTTTCCCAAGCTTGTTCTCATAAAATGTCACTTCACCATATCCCAACTTGGTTCGCGCTACAATCAGCTCTGCATGAATGCGAGAACGGCCATAGGCATAATTGCTGGCGATTTAATTTTTATTGGATCGGCAGGACTGCTCTTTTATCTATCGCGTGTCGATCCGCATGGGCCAGCCTCCCTCGGCTTCATGGCTTTCAGCATTGCCTATGGAGTGGGATTTGCTCTTGTAGCTGGGTTTGTTGCCGGGCTTATCAGCCGTCGCAGGGACTTGATAACCGGCATGATTCTTGCTCTCATCATTGCTGTGCCAGCATTGATTTCGATCGTTACAAGGCCCGGCGCGGGTGCCCTCTGGTCTCAAACTTCTGCTTTGGTTTTCATGGCGCCAGCAAGTCTGGTGGGAGACTGGATTCGTCTTAGCAGACTGCGCAGATCGTTCTAAAAAATCATTTTCTCGCGGTCAAGATAACAGCAACGGTGTCAAACGAAGAAATCTTGTTTTCTACACCGTCAAAGAATCAGCCTTTTTCTACGTTGTCCAGCAACCCCAGCGTGTTTACTTAGTTCTAAATGATTAACGATTTGCTACTGGGGCCCTGGGGTATGCGTTCTCTTATTGCAGGTTTGGCTGTACTGGTGTTTTCTACGCTATCGATGGCGCAGGAAACAGCCGGTTTTGAGGTTAAAGAGATTCAGCCACCGAGCATTCCAGTCAAACAAGTATCTGCGTGGTCTTTTGGGTTCATGCGTCCACAACAAGTTAAAGCGCTGGTAAAACAGCAACTCAAGAGAGCGATTGACGGCAAGCAGTATCCAACCTTGGGGAACTGGCATCCACTCACCCCGCGGCAAAAGTTTGATGTGTTTGTGGCACACACCTACTCTCCGAACACGTTTTTGGGAGCGGGGATCGATGCATTGAAGTTTGCGACCATTGGCCACGGAAATTCAGAATATGAACGTGGCTTTGCAGGATTCGGCCAGCGCTACGGCATTAACCTTGCCACCAGCGAGACCAATGTGTTTTTCGAGCGATTCCTCTTGCCAACGGTATTGAAGCAAGACCCCAGGTACTTTCGCAATCCTGAGCGGCCATTTGTTCGGCGCGCGCTGTATTCGATCAGCCGCGTGTTGATTACCCACGCAGACAGCGGTCAACAGACGTTCAATGCGTCCAAGATTTTGGGAGGAGCAGCATCACAGGCCATCGCCGACCTCTATGTGCCGGGCGAGAGACAAGGACTGCATCCAATTCTGGGACGAGTCACCTTTAATCTGGTTCGCGATGCAGGGCTCAATATGGTCCACGAATTCTGGCCGGACATTCATCGCGGACTGCTGCATCGCTTCAGCTTTATTCGTAACGTAAGCTCTCGATTGGATTGAGCTGGGCCGCCTTCTTGGAAGGATAATAACCAAAGAAGATACCTGTGGCCGCGGCAAACAGGCTGGCAAAAATCATGATCTGCGCCGAGAGCTGCATCTGCCAGTGCAGCGTATTCTGCAACAGGGCAGAACCTAGAATTCCCAAGACAACTCCGAAGATTCCTCCCAGCAGGCTGATCACGACGGCTTCGCTCAGAAATTGCAGTTGCACGTCGCCTTCCGTGGCCCCGATGGCCATGCGGATGCCGATCTCGCGCGTCCTCTGGGTGATGGAGACCAGCATGATGTTCATAATACCGACACCACCCACAATCAGGGATAGCGAGGCCGTGCTGGCCAGCAGCAATGTGAGCAGATGGCTGGCCTGAAGCTGCGCCCGGATCAGTTCTTCGGGCGTGCGGATATTGAAATCATCCGGCTCGCCGGCGTGGAGATGGTGCCGTTCGCGCAAGAGACCAACGATTTGCCGGGTCGTTTCCGTCATGGTTTCGCGAGATGTGGCGGAGCAGAAGATGTCGTCGAGCCAAAAGGTCCCGGTAATTCTCTTCTGCACCGTGGTGTAAGGCATCACGATGAAATCGTCCTGATCTTGCCCGCTGGCCGACATTCCTTTGGGCGTGAAGACGCCGATCACCCGGCACGGCAGGTCTTTTACCCTGACCGTCTTTCCGAGTGGATCTTCATTATTTTGGAAGAGGCCGTCCACTACGGTTTGACCCAAGATGCAAACGGCGGCCGCCTGGTCAACTTCTTCCTGGGTAAAGAAGCCTCCTTCTTTCATATCCCATCGGCGGACATCGGGAAATTCCGTGGAGACACCCCGGTACTGCGTACCCCAGTTCAGATTTCCGTAGACAACCTGGATGTGACCGTCTGAATTAGGAACAACGCTCTTGATTCCCGGAACCTGGCGTTGGATCGCCAAGCCATCTTCAACGATGAGAGTTCTGCTCCCCCTGGAACCTACGCGCACGCCACTCGCCGAACGGGCGCCGGCTTCAATCCAGATCATGTTGTCGCCAAGGTCATGCAGTTGCTGTTCGATCCTTGCCGATCCAGCATTGCCGATGGCGACCACGCAGATAAATGCGGCAATGCCCACGGAGATTCCGAGAATGGTCAACGCGCTCCGGACTTTGTTGCGGGCCAGCTCCCGAAACGATTCTCCGAAAACAGTGCGCAGGTAGGTAATCATGGTGCTTCTTCAAGCGTATCAGAAGTTGCGGCTTTTCGATTAAGATTGTCGCCAGAGGCCATCGATGCGGAGGTTCACATTATTTGCTTTGTTCTTTGCGGCTGTAGCAGGCGCGATCGCGTCACTACAGTTCGGCGCTGCGGGTCAGGACAAGCAAAGCTCTTCGGAAAAAAGCGGGGATTTCTCTCCGCAGGAGTGGGCGGTAATCAAGACGCTTTCGCCGCTGCCCGCTCTGCCCGATGATCCAACCAATAAGTATCGTGACTCTCCCGCGGCTGCCCTCTTGGGACAAAAGCTCTTTTTCGAGCCGCGACTCTCTGGCTCCATCCAAACGGGAACATCACAGCAAGGACAACTGGGGGCAATCGGGGAGGCGGGCAAGATCGCCTGCCGCAATTGCCATGAGCCAGAATCGAATTGGCTCTATGACATTCGCTCGAATAACGGAGGCGTAATTCCCAACGCGACCGCGCTAGGCTCGCAATGGATGACTCGCAACGTGAGCAGCGTGGTCAATACTGTCTTTTACGTGCACCCAAAGTCGGGCGCGCACTGGCGCGAGAATGACGGCTTCTCTGATTCTGAGTGGTTCGACGCGCAGAGCGAACCGGAGGGTCCGCAGGTGCAGAACGGAAGCCGCCTGCAGCTTGCGCATGTGATTTTTGAACACTACCGCAATGATTACAACAAAGCCTTTCCCGAGTGGCCGCTTGATGCGGGCCTCAGCGACTTGAAGCGGTTTCCTGCAACTGGCTCGCCCTACACCGACACAGCGAACTGGAACAGCTTAAGCCCCGCTGACAAGGAGATCGTCAACCGCATTTTGGTGAACTATGGCAAGGCGATTGAGGCCTATCTCAGAAAGCTGGTCAGCCGCAACGCTCCCTTTGATCGCTTTGCCGCAGGAGACCAGCATGCCATCAGCCGCGAAGCCAGGCAGGGACTCAAGCTGTTTATTGGCAAGGCCGGATGCATTCATTGCCATAGCACTCCGCTTTTTTCCGACGACGATTTCCACGTGATCGGCTTGCATATAGATACTGGCCTTTCACCTCATGCCGATGCCACGGAAACCGGCCGCGCGGCGAACCAGCAGCTTATTTGCGGAACCAAGGTCGCCGGTGGAGATTTCAGTGTAAACGGACATTTCAGCGATGATCCCTCCACAACTCGCAATGGCAATTTCTGCACCCAGACGATTCCGCCGGGAATGTGGCGCACCAAGGGCCTGCGCCAAGTTGCCGAGACCGCTCCCTATTTTCATGACGGCCAGGCAGCCACGCTCGATGATGTGATCAATTTCTATGACCGCGGCGGAGACCCGGACGGGAGTTTTCTGGGAGGTCCCAAGGAAATCCGCCCTCTGCACCTTTCGGCCGAGGAAAAACAGCAGCTAAAAGAATTCCTGAAGACGCTGACCGGTGAACCTGTGCCGGCGCAATTCCTCAGGGACTTGCATAATCGGTGACATTCGTGACACAGGTTTCTCAATCTAACCGCCAAGCTCCGGGACCCGGCACGATTCCGTTCTTATTGAGTCTGCCGCAATTTCGAAAGGATCCGCTCAAAGGCTTTTTCGAATCCGTTCGGCAATATGGAGATGTTGTTCGCTACCGCAGCCTGTGGATTACGCACCAACTGACG
>DASZEU010000327.1:0-4358 GCA_035940535.1 Candidatus Angelobacter sp. | reverse complement strand
TAGCGCCAAGGTTCTTAAATCTATTTTCAAGAATCCTCCTTACATTACGCGGCCACATTGGTGCGTTTCTCACGGATTTCTTAATTAGGCTTCGAGCAGCGAATACGATACCGCGAGCTACTCCGCGAGCACTCGGCAAGGAGTCGCCAAGCGTTCACTTCGCTTTTTTTAATCACTTCGATAGACAGAAGGCCCTTGTATATGTTCTCGTCATCAGCCGCTTTGGATTGCAGAGTCTGAAGATCTGGTTGCAGGAGACCCAGAAGAATATACTCTCTTTCCAGCCGCTGCTTGGGAACATCGCGTACCAACTGGTCCCGTAGCGAAGCTCGTTTTGCAATATCCAATTCGTTCAAGTTGGTGCTGATTCCCGCTTCGACAACTGCTTCCAGCGCTTTTAGGAATTCAGCCAACGGTTGAAGGCTCATCCCGCCGAACTTAATGTCCGCATTGGCGGCGGCGATGCCCACAATTGAGGCGAGAATGGTGCCAACAAACCAATTAGAAACCTTGCCGAGCAGGAAAATATAAGCCAGAATTGCGAGGAGAAGGTAGACACCAAAATAGACCGCAAAAGGGAAGCTGCGGAATGCTCCAGTCCTTAGTCGCCGCTGGATATCAGGAGCGCGCACACTAATTTTGAGATAAAGATTCGCGAAAGCAAGAAAGAGAGTGGTGATCGGAAGCAGAATAATAACCCGACCGTCTGCTTGACCGGCAAAGACGCTTCTGAGTGCTGTCACGATGAGGCGTGAGAGATAGCTCCCAACAGATGCATTGAGGTACAGCCGGTCAAGCATCCAACATAATAGAATCAAGGCGATGATAGTGAGAAAGAGGGCATGCCTGAAGATAAAACCCTTGAGTTTTTCGATCGATTCCATAACTTTATCAGCCTTGAAGAGTCGGTGATTAATATCATGAAGCAAAAGTCTGATTCAAGCGATGGAAGCAGACCTCCGGCCAAAACGAGACGCAATCCTGTCCTTGACTTGGGTCGGCATAAAGAAGTACGCTACGATCATGGATTTTCGCACCAAAATCTTGGAGATATTATCTTCTAAACTTTCGGTGTCAGTTTCCCAGCTCTGCAAGATGCTTCCAGCGCAGGAGAGCGAGTTGGAACCGGTACTGTCAGCCTTGGAAGATGAAAGCATGATCCATCGTGCTGCTGATTCTGTGACTGGCGAGATCCTGTTGTCTCCGACAAGCCAAGGCATTCTGAAGGCCCGCGGATTACGTAGCTTTGCCAGCTAAGCCTTTCTTCGGTTGCTAATAACCTCAACTCCTAATCCTTACGGATCGAGCTGGATCACGTCGAATGCTTTTCCTACTATGTCGACTTGGGTGGGGATTAGCGCATCGGTGGTGGTGTCAAAGATGTCGAGTTCGCCGCCTTCGCAAACGTAAACGACGTTGCGATTGGAGATGGGTTGGATTCCGGTTACATCGAAGGCGGTACGCAACGATCCAAATGCGGGAATGATCACCGCATTGGAGCTTGTGTTAAAGATGGTCAAGCAGCCGGTTGTGGTTCCCGGCGTTGGGCCCGGCGAGGTGGTGCAGGCCGACGATCCAATATAAAGCCGGTTGTTGTTGGCCATCTTCATTCTGGTGTGCAAGCCATTGGCGATGGTTACCGGAGCCGAGGCAGTCATGGAACTGGTGTTGATAGCTTGAACTGTTCCTTTTGAAGTCGAATCGGTGCCGGCCACGAACAGCGTCGAGTTGTTCAGCAGGCCAACGGTGGCTCCAGACACAGTTACTTTTGTGCCGAAGACCGGCGTCGCGCTACTGAAATCTACAGGCACAACGCTGGGCGCGGCGGTACCGCTGCATCCGGTTCCACAATTGAGGATGAAGGCCCGCGTTTCACTGCCATTGAACACGCCCGCAAAAGGCTGGTCTCCCACCCCTCCGGCAATGATAGTGGCTGTTTTGCTCGCGACGTCAATTACTGTGAAGGCGTTGGCATTTGCGCCCGCCTGGTTCTGTGGATCATCGCTAAAGGCCAGCAACTTGGTTCCGTTGGGGCTGAGGACCAACCGGCTGACGCTGGGAACGTTGATCACGCTGAAGGTGCCGTCAGCAACATTGGCAAACGCGACAAAACCTGAATTGCGCACGGCTGCAAATACGGTCTTGCCATCGTTACCTACTGCCACGTCCTGCGGTTGATTGGGGAAAACGGGCTGCACTCCAGCCTGCTCTTTTACATCATCGAATATGCCGACGTTAGTCCCAGAGCTGCTGATCACCGCCGAGGTGCCTCCATTGGTAGCCATGCGAGTGGCCCCAAAAACGGTAAAGCCGGTGCTTGAGACCGTGTCCGTGGTGGCATCCACGATGAGTACGCTTCCAGTCTGTTGGTTTGAGAGCAACACGCGCTTCTTAATGCCACTGGTGGGAGTAGCGGTGGAATTGTTGGGAGCCTTGTATCCGCAGCCTACGACCAATGCTGCCAGCAGGGTAACTGCAAGTTTTAGGAGCAAGGGTCTTAACGATGTGACTTTAACCAAGACAGGTCTCATGGGGATGACAATGAAATTATAGCAGACAGCTTTTATGCGGGCTG
Source organism: Candidatus Angelobacter sp. (assembly GCA_035940535.1). GTDB lineage: Bacteria > Acidobacteriota > Terriglobia > Terriglobales > Acidobacteriaceae > Angelobacter. The sequence continues at coordinate 1,783 of DASZEU010000327.1, read as the reverse complement.
CGAGGTGGTCAGCAAGGTACAGGTAAGGTATTCTTGAAAAGAACGTTATTATGTCGAGCGATCTGTTAAGCCGGCTCAAGCAAGGTCCCGTCCTCTGTGACGGGGCCATGGGGACTCTTTTGTATGCGAAAGGCGTCTTCATTAATAAGTGTTATGACGAGCTTAATCTGACCCAGCCCGATTTAATCCGCAACATTCACCAGGATTACCTGAATGCAGGGGCCGAAGTCATAGAGACGAACACATTTGGCGGGAACTCCTTTCGTCTGGCTCGGTATGGACTGGCCGACAAAGTTCGCGACATCAACTTGCAGGGAGCCCTCTTGGCCCGCGAGGCCGCCGATTCACTGAACGCCAAAAAAGCCACTTCCGCGCTGGTTGCGGGTTCAGTTGGACCGATCGGAGTTCGCATTGAACCCCTGGGTAAAGTTTCCAGAGAAGAAGCCAGGCAGGCCTTTCGCCAGCAGGTAACAGCGTTGCTCGAAGGCGGTGTCGACTTAATTATTCTGGAAACATTCGGCTACCTCGAGGAGTTGCATCAGGCGTTGCTGGCGGTACGGGATGTTTCCTCCAAGATCCAGGTTGTAGCTCAAGCCACGATTGACGAAGAAGGGAACTGCCTCGACGGCGCCAGCGCAGAGACTTTCGCCACGAAGCTCGATGCCTGGGGCGCCGATGTCCTGGGATGCAACTGCAGCGTAGGTCCCGTCGCCATGCTGGAAGCCATTGAGCGCATCCGGCGGGTCACAGACAAGCCACTTTCGGCCCAGCCCAATGCCGGCGTTCCTCGCAACGTCGAGGGCCGCAACATTTACTTGTGCTCGCCCGAATACATGGCCAGCTATGCCCGCAAATTTGTCAACGCCGGCGTTGCCTTTGTGGGCGGATGTTGTGGTACGACTCCTGAACATACTAAGGCCATGAAATCTTCGCTGCGGTCCACGGATATTAAGGGCAGGACTGGCGGATTCCAGGTAATGACCGAACGCCAGCGCGAACCAAACTTGGCTCCGGCTGCGCTGGCCTTGCGTTCCTCCCTTGGCAGAAAGCTGGCTGCGGGTGAGTTTGTGACCCTGGTGGAGATCGTGCCACCCAAGGGCATTGATTTTCGCAAAGAGCTGGAAGGCGCGAGATATTTGAAATCGGCAGGCATTGATGCCATCAATATTCCTGATAGCCCCCGCGCCTCGGCCCGCATGAGTAACATGGCTCTCTGCATTCTGGTGCAGCAGCAAGTGGGAATCGAAACAGTTCTCCACTTCACCTGCCGCGACCGCAATGTGCTGAGCATGCAGTCCGAGTTGCTGGGGGCCTTCAGCACCGGTATTCACAACCTGATCTGCATCACGGGAGACCCGCCGAAGCTGGGTAACTACCCGGATGCCACCGCTGTTTTCGACGTGGACGCGATCGGCTTGGTCAACCTTGTCCATAATCTTAATTGTGGGCTCGACATTGGCGGCAATCCGATTGGCGCTGGTACTGGATTCGTCATTGGCGTCGGCGCGAACCCTGGCATCATCAATATCGATGAAGAGATTCGCCGCTTCGAATACAAGGTTGAAGCCGGAGCGGACTACGCTGTGACCCAGCCGGTGTTTGATATTGGGCTGCTGGAAACATTTCTACGCCGCATTGAGCACTGCCGCATTCCTGTCCTGGCCGGCATCTGGCCGTTGGTCAGCGTGCGCAACGCCGAATTCATGAAGAACGAGCTGCGGGTCTCTGTGCCCGATTCTATCGTCGAACGCATGAGCCGCGCTGCCAACGCCGAATCTGCCCG
>DASZEU010000326.1:0-12696 GCA_035940535.1 Candidatus Angelobacter sp. | reverse complement strand
AAGGGTGTATAGGGTTCGTAGATTTTCCTTTTCGCGATGTTGACTCTTTATCAATTCGCAATGCCGACCCTTTGTGATTAATGCCTGCTGCTTTCAGACCATCTGGTCCCCCGAGTGTGATATTCTCATAAGTTTTCTTTGGCCCTGTAGGAATGGCTGTTTCGAAATGCCTGAGCAACGTGGACGACAACACCATCGCGAGCGCGTGGGCGAGGCCTTGAAGGAAGAGATTGGAGTCATCCTGGAAGGCGAACTGGCAGACCCGCGCATTGCGCTGTGCAATGTGACGGAGTTGCTGCTGGCGCCCGATGGCAAGAGCGCAAGAGTCTTTCTCCACGTCGAGGGCGATGAGGATGAGGCCCGGGAAACCCTGGCGGCCATCAACGCTGCCAAGGGCTTTATCCGGCACGTCTTGTTGGAGCGACTGGGCAAGCGGCACATTCCTGAACTGTTTTTTCTTTTAGATCGCTCCCAGGAATATGGGGCCAGGATCGACGAGTTGTTGGGCAGAATCAAGAAACGCAAGAAATAATGGGCCATGGACCAGATCGAACAGGTCTTACATCAGATTGAGCAGCGCCGGCAGTTTGTCCTTACCTCGCACGCGCGTCCCGATGGCGACGCCATCGGCTCCGCGCTGGCGCTGAGCGGTATTCTGCGCAAGATGGGCAAGAGCGCCGAGGTGGTGCTGAGTGACAGCGTGCCGGTGATCTATAAGCCGCTGCCTTTCTCCGACACCATCATCCACGCCACCCACGTCAACGGCCGATATGAGGCGGCCGTGATCCTGGAATGTGACAGTGTGCAGCGCACTCGCCTACAAGGCCTGGAGCGGCAGTTCATGATCAGCATTGACCATCATGCGACTTCCAAGCCGTTTGCCGATGTCAATTGGATCGATCCCAGCGCCTGCGCTACTGCGGAGATGATTTACCGGCTGGCCATCAGCGCGGGCGTGGAGATCACCCCGGAGGTCGCCACCTGCCTTTACATCGCAGTGCTGACCGATACCGGATCATTCGGCTACGCGCCCACCAACGCCCGGACCTTTGAATTGGCAAAGCATCTGGTGGAACACGGCGCGGATGCGCCCAAAATCGCGCAAAGTATTTATTTCTCTAACCCTATTTCCAAGATGCGGCTGCTAGGCGTGGCGCTCTCCGCTTTGCACCATGAGGGACCCATGACCTGGATGACCGTCACCCGTGACGACATGGACCGTTGTGGCGCTCTGGAAGAAGATTGCGAAGGCTTGGTGAACTACGCCCTGGGAATCGTCGGAGTTGAAGTGGCTGTCTTCTTTCGCGAGATTGCCGATAACCGGGTGCGAGTGAGTGTCCGTAGCAAAGGCGCGGTCAATGTAGCAGATGTCGCCGCAGATTTCGGTGGAGGCGGCCATGAATGCGCCAGCGGTTTCTCCGTCGAAGGCCCGTTACCCGCAGCAACCGAACGAGTACTCTCCAAGCTGCGGGAAAGATTGTCGGGAATGGATGATTGATAGCACCATTTACATATCTCTTTCGTGGTACAGTCTTTTTAATGCGCATTACTGTTGAAATTCCGGATGATCTTGCTCGCAAGGTGGTTTCACCTGACGGTGATCCAGCCCGCATTCTGTTGGAAGACTTCGCCGTTGAATCGTACCGCGCAGGCAAACTTACCATGGATCAAGTTCGCGAGCTTCTCGGCTTTGCTACACGGATGCAGGTTGATGCTTTCCTGCAACAACACCAAGTCTTTGACTATACCGTGCAGGACTTTGAAAAAGATTTGGCTACGCTCGACCGCCTGATGGGCCCGGCCACCAAACCACGCTGAACATGATTGTTGTTGCGGATACGAGTCCGCTGAACTACCTAATTCTCTTGGGCAAAGCCGACGTTCTGCCTGCAATCTACGGGCGCGTCCTGACACCAAATGCTGTTCTAGTCGAACTCCGCCATCCAGGAGCGCCGGCAACCGTGCTCGCCTGGGCTACAAGTCCGCCGGAGTGGCTTGAGATCCGGCAGGTCGAGAGACTTGATTGGAGTCTTCCAGCCGAATTGGGGGCTGGCGAGCGCGAAGCCATTAGCCTTGCAATTGCCATTCACTCCGATTTGCTCTTAATCGATGAACGTGTGGGCCGTGAGCAAGCGGAAGCGAGGAATCTACAAGTAGCCGGAACTTTGGCAGTTCTTTTTCGCGCCGCCATCCTTGGTCTGTTGGATTTCCCTGCAGTTCTCGATGAAATTCGCCGCCTGGGCTTCAGAGTCTCACAGGACATCCTAGCCATGATGCTGGCCAAGTATTATCAAACCAGGAGCAATCGTCCCTGAAGGTATCGGTGAGATTACACTGACACTGTGTTAAGACACCACTCTAATTCGCGCTCTGTTGCTTTTCAATTGCTCCTAATTGCCGGTGTCTGCGCCTTCCTGTTTTTCTTTGGCCTTGGGGCTTTCGGCTTGGTAGGGGCGGACGAGCCGCGTTATGCGCAGATTGCCCGTGAAATGTTTAATCGACACGATTGGATCGTTCCCACGCTCAATGGAGCCCCCTGGATGGAAAAACCCGTTCTTCTTTACTGGAAGGTAATGGGCAGCTATCGCATTCTGGGTGTGTATGACTGGGTGGCGCGTGTTCCTTCCGCCTTTTATGCCACCGGACTTGTCCTGGCCGTGTTTTTTTTCATGCGTCGCTTTCGGCAGGGAAGTGAATTGGACGCTGCCCTGATCACGGCTTCCTGTTTTGCCGTGATCGGATTTGGCCGTGGCGCTTCCACCGATATGCTGCTTTCCGCGCCCTTTGGCGTGGCCATGCTGGCGTGGTGGGCATGGCATCAGACCGGGCGTAAGCTCTGGCTGGCGGCGTTTTACGCCTTGCTCGCGGTGGGTGCATTGGCCAAAGGGCCGGTGGCGGCTGCGCTCGCAGTGCTGATTGTGGGTGCTTATGCAATACTTCGCCGGGACGGCAAGATATTTCTGCGTAGCCTGTGGTGGCCGGGATTTCTCTTGTTCTTTGCCATCGCGCTTCCGTGGTATGTGGCGCTGCAAATTAAAGTCCCGCAGTTCTTCCGTTTTTTCTTTTATGAGCAGAACTTGCAACGCTTTGGCACCAACCGTTATCAGCACAGCCAGCCGTTCTGGTATTACATTCCTGTATTTTTGCTCTCGGTGTTTCCGTGGGTGGTGTTTACGGTCACCGCCATCGTTGCAGCGGGCAAGAGTGCCATGGCCAAGTTGCGCGGGCAGCGCCCCTCAGAGCCTTCCAATGAGACAGGAGAAGATTGGCTGCCTGTTTTTCTTCTGCTGTGGATGGCCATCCCCATCATCTTTTTCAGCATTTCACGGTCTAAACTGCCCGGATATATCCTGCCCGCCATTCCTGCCGCAGCGCTGCTCACGGCCAACTACCTTCACAGCAGGCCGGAGGCCATCAACCGTCTGAGGCTGATTCTGCACTCCTTGCTTTGCGGCGTGCTGGTAGGCGCCTCTTTGTATGCGCCCTGGCGGATGCTGAAACAGTCGCCTCCTTCGCGAGTTGTGGTGGGGATGGCGATTGCGACGACTGCGACTGCCTTGGCCGTCTTTTTGATTGTGCACCGGGGCGGCTTGCGAGTTTTGCGTTCTGCTACGCTTCTTCCTATGGTCCTTTGCCTGGGCTTGCTGCTGCGCCCCGGCTCCCATGTGATCGATGATGTAAATTCTTCCCGCGCGGTCGATGCCCGCTTAAATCAGCTTGGCGTCCCTCCCGGTCCCATCGCCGTATTTAATGTGAAACGGGAGGTCGAATATGGGCTAAACTTCTATAGGAACGCGCCGGTGAGCCGATACGAACGCGACGGCGTACCCAAAGAAAGTCATCTGGTAGTAGCCCGGGAAGACAGTGCGGCTGAGCTGCGGTCACGGGTTGGCCAGAGGCCGATTTGGGAATTAGGCAGTTTCCCCCCACAACATCTGGAGTTCTTTGTTGTGTCCAGCGCAAGATAAGGCAGTGACGCGGCTGGTTCCTGCCTGCCGTGGTTCCAGGCGGACGCTTGGGCTTTGCCTTATTGTTGGCTGAGAAGCTAGACTCATAACTTGGCGTAATTACTGAAAATGGGGCGGTAACAGGACAGTCTCTTTCATGGGCCTTCATACCCACATCGATACCCGCAGGACTCCGCAATCTTCCCCGGTCGAGATTCTGGACCTACGACATTTCAGTTCGCAGCATCTTCGTCCCTTGCTCGAATACGAGACCCAATTGTGGGGACAGTTGATGTCGTGGGACTACCGTCCTTCGGCAGACATGATCCTGCGCTATGTTGATTCCAAAATCCTGCCAGGTTACGCCGCCGTCGAAAATGGACGCGTCGGCGGATACGCCTTCTTTGTCTATGAAGGCAGCAAAGGCGTGATCGGCGACCTGTTTGCCGACCACAGCATTCGCCTGCAAGATGACACAGTGGAGCGCCTCTTGGCCGTGCATGTAATCGAGACCTTGCAGCAGTCACCCGGCATCCACAGGATCGAGGCCCAGCTCTTGCCGCACGACTCCGGCGTCCTGAGCGAACAGTTCATTCAAGAGGGATTTCAGCAGTTCCCGCGGCTGTTCATGGTATTGCCGCTGAAGAACGGCCTCAAGCCCCAGATTTCTCCTTGTACGGACATTGAGTTCCGGCGCTGGGGTGAGCAGGATTTCCAGCCCGCCGCCAATGTGATTACCGCCGCTTATCGCGGCCACATAGATTCAGAGATCAACGATCAGTATCGCAGCCTCAACGGTTCGTTGCGCTTCCTGAACAACATTGTCCGTTTCCCTGGCTGCGGCATATTCGACAGCAATGCCTCATTCGTAGCGGTCCACAGGCTGACGCGTTCGGTCATTGGGGCCTTGCTGTGCTCGCGCGTGCGCGACAATGTTGGTCACGTTACCCAGGTTTGCGTTCTGCCCGAGTTTCGCGGCCAGCGCATCGGCGAGTCACTCATTGCGTTGTGCACGCACGAGCTGCGCAACCGCAATTTCTCGGCCCTGAGCCTGACCGTTACCGAGGCAAACAGCAAAGCTGTCGATCTTTACCTGCGCCTGGGTTTCGATGCCCAGCGACGATTTGATGCCTTCGTGTGGGAAGGATGAAGATTATTGATTCTATTGAAACTCGCGCTCATCATCTTGCTTACGGCTTCACTGCTAGGGCAAAGCCACAATGCTGACCATGAGATGGATAACGCCATCCGCCTTCATCCCGCGGCCAAGACCAGCATTCCAACCGAGAGCAATCGTCCGATCTACAAGCCGGCCCGATGCGATGCGCAAGGCAACGTCTATTTCCGAGGCTATCAAGCTGATGATCGCCGGGTTCCCGTAGTGCGGGCGGATGCCAAAGGCCAAACCGCGAAATACACGCTCGACTCCGACGCAAGCCTGGCGAACGGAACCTCTTATGACTTTTCCGTCTTGCCCGATGGCAGCCTCTATCAATCTGTGCAAGTAGGACAAGACGTTTATATCGTTGCCTTCGATCCAGAAGGCAAAATCAAAAGCAAGGTTCGGCTGGAAAAGCAGTTTTGGGTGGCCCGCTTGAACGCACTGAGCGACAAATCTTTTCTAGCCATTGGGACGGAGATCCAGCCGCCGGCTGAAGCAAACTCCAAGCAACCGCCTAAGCTGTTGATTGCGATTTTCGATGAACATGGCCGCATGGTTCGCCCCATCGTGCTCGATTCAATTTCCGAGAGTAACGATACACGCGAAAAAACGGCGATTTTGGCAACGCTTTCCAGCGATGCGCAGGTTGGCGCGGACGGAAATCTCTATCTGGTGGTCCGCACTAATCCCGCGACGGTCTATGTGTTTGATTCCGGCGGACAAATCAAGCATTCGTTTAAGGTTCGGCCACCCGGCCCCAGGATGAATGCGGTCTCCATTGGCTTGGCCAAACAACGGCTGGCCATCCTCTTCAGGGAGTCATTTCGTGGAATGCAGCACAACGATGTTGGGATCATTACCATCGTGGATGCTTCCACAGGCGCTGAAGTCACGCGCTACAGCGCCGGTCCCGATCTCGGAGCAACCTTGGCTTGCTACCGCGAAGACGATTTTGTATTCCTTGGCAGCGACAAGGACAATCTCACCATTCAACATGCTGGCGCGAAATAGGGTTTGCTTGTTTATGGATAAAGTCTGAGCTTCGCGGAAAGTACATTGGAGCTTTCAAACAACTTTACGAAAGTAACAATGTAGTGAGGGTCAAACCCAAGTTGGGTGTGAGGATGGGGCCACAAAAGGAAAAAAGGCGGCAACCTGTAAGGTCCACCGCCCCTCCCGCATCGCCCTCCCCCAAGGCCGACGCAAGGAATTTATCGGATAATGCCTATCAAACTTTAGTCAAAAGCGACGGCCATTTCAAGCTTATTTTGCAGACACCACTTTACCGAGATTTGTAATCGATAATTTCCAATTTCTAATTTGTAATCAGTAATCGCGAAAGGAATCCCTGGCGAGAAACTATATCCGAATCAACCACTTACCGAAGTTTGCGTTTCCCCGGTGTGCCGCAAAATGTGCCGTGAATTAATTGCATCACGCACAATGTCCAATTCCGGGTGTTGATAGTTCATTGCCACTTTCACACTCGTGTGACCCATAGCATCCATCACAGCTTTCAGATTGCCGGTCTTGCTCAAGACGAAACTGCCGAAGTCATGCCGGGCACAGTACAGTACCAAGGCTTCCGGCAGACCTGCGGCACGCCGCGTCCTGAGCCATTGCTGGTTCACCAGCGTAGCAGAGATCCGTTTGCCCTGTTGACGACTTGGGAAAACCCAGCCCTCGGTGCGACCGGCGCAACGGACCTTCAATATCTCCAAGACGCGGTCACTCAACGGGACAAACCTTCGGCCCTTCTCCGATTTGCTATCAGGATTGAAGACCACCCGGTTGGTCCAGTCAATGTTTTCGATGCGCATCCGGTACAGTTCCCGTCCGTTCCGCATTCCCGTGTCCCGCATCATGATGATGATGTCATGCAGCGGCTGCGGGGCGTGCGGCAACAGCTTGCTCTCGGCCTCGCCATCCAGTTTCAATGCCCGCCCCGTCTCCTTGAACAGTTTGAATTCCGGGACGTAGCGGAGCAGCTTCCACTCCTTGGCCTTGCTCAGGATCCGGCTCAAGGTGCGGAGCGCGTTGTTGCCGTTGGCCGGGGAGCCAGGGAAACGCAACGCTTCGACATCGTCGTTCGTGATTTGGTCCAGCTTCATTCTGGCAATCGTTGTGTTTTGCAACAGCTTCCAGCCGTTGCGGTAATACCATCGGCTTCCTGGCTCCAACCGTGCTGTATTCACCCATTCCAGAAACCTGGCAGAGTGCTCCAGCAAGGTTGGGATTTTCCGGTCGAGCGGATTACTGTCTTCCATGGCTTCCGCTAATTTCAAGGCGGCCACTTTCTCGGCCTTGACCCGGATGGTTTGTTTGGTTGATCCGCGGAAGCGTTTACCGCGGACAGTGAAGTCGTACCAATAGAACTTCGAGTTCTTCTTTTCAAAAAGCTCCACGAGAATCCTCCATTGCAGCCCGCACGGAAGGCACTCGTGTGTTCAACTTGATGTACTCAAGTAGAACTACTATATCGTAGCTTATTCGGCCTTCGAGTTCAACGTATTTCGGGCCAATTCCTCCATATCTCCAGCGTTTCAAGGTGGCCGGCGAGCGCCCCAGAATCTTGGCTCTTCATGGGTGTTGACTAGCGTGGGATAGGAACTGGCGGCGGTGGCGCGTGACATTTCGGTTCTCCTAAGACTTGCCTATGTGACTACTTACCTGCCTTGGAAACGTGTTCCGTGCTTCCTTTGCGGAACTGTTGCAAACGATCGACGGCACGGCGGAGTTTGTCTGTATCAGCCCGTTCGATCAAGGTGCGGACTTCTTCGGCGGGCAGGCCCGGGCCGCGTCCCAGGGTGTGAAGCAAATTGATGGTGATGGTGCGTGAAGCCAGAATTTCCGCCAGGATCACAGTCAGATCAGAAACAGCGTCGGCAGCCGAAGTGCTTGGCGATGAAGGAATGGTTTGGAGCAGCACTTTACGACACCACTCGCCGCGATTCAGTCCACTGCTGCTCCACAATGATTCCAGTTGCGTCCACTCTTCCACCGTGAAACGAGCGCTGAGGATGTGGTCTTTGAGTTTGTTTCGGGACTTCATACACCTGGATACTCCTGGGCCATTAGACGGCTGGAGATGCCGGGTCGCGCCATGTCCGTGGAGAAATGCGCACGGATGGGCACAGAAGGGCACAAATGAGACGACTTGAACGACGACGGCTGGGACTTCATGACTCTAAACTCCAGGCTATTAGACGGTTCGAAATGCCGGGCTGCACCTTGCGCACTGGCGGAAACTGACTCCAAGGTAAAAATAGGTACAAATCGGGAAAGATCGGGAAATACCTGACGATAATTTGGCTCAGCGTGCGTTGGGCGATCCGTGGTTGGAATAGCGTCGTTAGGCTGGATCGACATCTAAGCTCCTGGGGCAATTAGACGATGTTGAAAAGCCAACGATTCTTTCGCTACCACGGGATCAGACGTAGAGAAACCAGACTGAATAGGAGCACGAAAGCGCACAAAGGTACACGAGGGATCATTAGGTAGCAGGAAAGAACAAAATCGACGCGAGAGGGCATGGACTCTCGTTTCTTTTCTGCTCAAGAAAAAATGGAGATAGATTTCTTTAAGGGGATACAGATGCTTTCCGGGTGTTAGCAGGAACAGATCAAGGTATTACTGAATTCGACTCGACGGGTCCGGCAAGGGGCTCTCGGTGCGCTTGACTACCTCCTGCTGAAGCGCTCGGTCTACCTGTCAATCTAAGGTTTCTTTTGGATTTAAAGAATTTGAATATGCGCCGTTTGCCTCCTGGCGTTCCCGGGGAACATGCTTATCGCCCGAAGGGATTTTGCAACAGAATCACAACGGTGAGTACTAACGTTATAGATAGAGTGATCAGAATCGCAGTGAAATAATGGGAAGGAGCTTTGCTGGCCTTCCAGCCATAAACAACCACAAGTGAGGTAAGTCCAACTGGCATGGGAACATATAGGAGCCATGTGATTTTGGGGAAGTCAAATGAGAGTACTAAAAGACTCGCAACCCAAAACAGATTAATTAAATTCACTAGAGCATTTACCAAAAATTGCGCCCCAAGACATGGCAAGCATAGCAGAATAGCTGTCAAAACGCCTTCTGATGCACTAGGCTTCCTGGGTTTGCTTTTGACAGGCCAGATCGATTTCATAACAACATTCTCCTTTCGTCCCAATTATCAAATTGCCGCAAAACTTTGGAAAGCGGCAAAGTGCGGCAGCCCTGAGCGGCAATCCACGTCTCAAGGAGCCCACAATATGTGCGCAATTTCGTGGTATCGATGCAACGCATTGTCTGGCGGCAGACGTGCTTTGCGCCAACTTTTGGCCTGGGTGTGCTCGAAGGCAATGCGGAACTGATACAGGCAATGACCGGGAAGTTGCAGTTTTTCGAACAGCGAGCGCCTGATCCAGGGTCTATCCCGGCATGTCCGAGTTGATAACTCACAACGGCGGCTGCTATGCGTGCTCGGAGAGACGGAAATGACTTTTCTTTTGGCATAGGCAAACATTCTAATTGGCGGTGACAGGTTAGCTGCCTAGATCTCCTGGCAAAAGAACCAGGGTTTAGGTTGCGATTATTGGCATGATTTATCCTGGACAGAATCTTTTTGAGTCCAGCAGAAAGGGTGATTTGCTCCAGATCAAAGGTGCAGTTTGGTCAGAGACTTGGGTTGGCTTTGTAATTGAAATTCGATTAGAAACCGAATGGGTATCTTTGGCTGGAATGGATTTATCCTAAATCCAAGTTAGGCATTCTTTTTGCGCCATAGAGCCCAACGTTTCTTCGCCGCTGCGGCAATCCTTTTCCTCCCCGCAGCGCTCATCCGTCGTCTTGGTCGTCTGGGTTCTGCCACAAGTCGGGGACGACCCCGCCTCCGGGCTGGCTTGCCTTCAAGCGCAGTGATGGCTTGATCAATCCGGTCTCGTTCGGCCTTTAGGTCGTCAACAAGCTGTGTGATATCCACGTTCCACCTCTTGAAATGATTGTAAATAGATGTCCTGCTTTGTGCTGGGCTTTCTGGAGCCAGGAACTCGGTTGATTGCTTGCGAAGGTGGATATTTATTTGGAAAATAGCTTCTACCTGCGGAGATGACTCGAAGCCGGCAGCCACTTTTTCTGGTCGCAAAACCAAGTGCAACCGGTCTGGAGACTCGATCTGGCTGATTGGTGACTCACGTCTCCCATGATACCTAGGCCGTTTGGGATTGGTTTGCGATTTTGATAGCTTTTCTTTGAGGAATTACTCGGAAGATTGGGTAGAGAAGATGGCGACTACTCAGTCGAATCCTTACACAAACCGTCGTATTCCTAGTCGACAACGACGGTCTTTTGGCCGTTTCAAATTGGACGCACGTAAGGGACAGCATGTGGTTTGGAGTGCCTGGTGCACCCTCTTGGGAAGAGTTTGGGGGAACCATTACAACGTGGATTGGTGAGTCATGTTGGGACAGATTCCCATTGGAGAAGATTCCCCGGCTGACAAGGTCTGGCGAATGGTATTCCCAAGGGAGACGTTTGCCGGACGTTTGAAGATCATTTTGAAAAGGATCGGCGTTTTCGTGGGGAGCTATTTGAGGACTCATTTGAAGTTCGTTTGAATTTCCTTGGGCGGAGGTTGAGTATCAATCTGACGGCAAGCCGGGTCCTTTTGGGCGGATTCCTCATCAGCAAATGCTGTTTCCCTGCTCAGTCAGACGCGGATTTGTAGGCGAGCGCCCGCAGCCAATTCGCGTCTGGCAATGGTAAAACCTTTGCGCCGCAGGGGCAAAGGTTGCGCAGTCGCCCCAGCGACGGAGCCGAAATACCCGCCAGGTTTGGTCGCGTTCCCCAGCGAGTCGGCGAGAATTTTGGGCACGCTAATCCGCCCGATTTGTGGCTTGCGCACCCCAGCAAGCCGGGCGGATTGGTGTGCTTTCGGCCCTGGTTAGTGCGCGTTTCCCAACGCACTAGGGCCGAAGGTTTTTGAGAACCTGGTGTGCGTGAGCACAGCAGGTTCGTCGCGCGAAGCGCGCGTGCCTGACGGCTTTGCGCTTGAGGACGGGAGCGGAGCGAACCGGACGAAAAAAAGCAGGTAGCTGCACAGCTACCTTGCGTATACGTGCGTGTACCCTTTAGGGGTGGCGTGTCGTAGGGTCAAGCTGATGCCGAAGGCATCATCCGGGGCGTGGCGCGAAGCGCCCGCTCGGTCGTGGCTGGAAGGCTGCATAACCATCGTGGACAAGTCAATGGTCAGGCCCATACAGCACGAGAATGGAGCATCGGTCCGGAGAATGAACGGCGACTACCGCATGGAAACCGCCGATGAGGGCAAAATAGGCTGGGGCGTCCGAGAAGAAGATTGGGGCGACGGAAGGTTGGTTTGTGTCCCTGGCCGGGAGAGTTCGAGAGGGCGGCCGGAGCGCCTCTCGAAAGAATTCCCCAGCGATTTCAACAGGGGAAAGCATTAGACAAATTCGGTGGGAGAGGGCGTCGGAGTTCAGGTTTGCAGAGGAATTGGGTCGGCGTTGATGGCCGACTCATGGTGGCAGCATGGGACTGCCCATCGGGGTACTCAAAGGCCGACAGTCTGCTGGGATTGACCGCGCCATTGCGCGGGTTGGTGGCGGCTCGGGACTGCCCGTGGGGTGCTCAAACGCCGACAACCTGCCGGATTGATCGTGACACTGCGCGGGTTAGTGGCGGCATGGGGACTGCCCATTGGGTGCTCAAAAAGGCCGACAGCCTGCCGGGATTGATCGCGACGGGGAAACTTGGGTTTGACTTGGCCGGGAGAGTTCGAGAGGGTGGCCGGAGCGCCTCTCGAAAAAAATTTGGGGGCTTGAAGAAGATTCGTGGCCAGAATCGGCAGGGTAAAACGTGATCATATTCCGCAGTGGCGGAAGGGATGGGTTGGCTTAGTTGCCGACCCATTGGGGAAAAGGGTTGCGGGATGATTCCCGAAAGGCAGTAATGAGATCACGGATTTTAGAGCGGCGTTGATACAGGGTTTCCACGAGGCGGGAAAGCTCGGACGGGAATTTCCTGTCCCACCATTCCTTGGGCATGTTGTCCGGTACCTTGTCCCGGTTCCACCATTCCTCGGGCATTCCCTGGGCTAGATTCCAGAGGGTGTCCCGGTCGATCTGCTCGGCGTGGCTGAGGATGGGTTCGAATGACTCCCAGCCAGTAACGTGCTGATAGACACAGTTACGGAAATAGACTCCATATAAGGCAAGATCGGGAAACGTCCATTCTCCGCAATTGAAGCAATGGCCCTGGTCAATGAGCCTGACGCGGAATTTGCGGGCGTTGAAGGGTTTAACAAAGATGGCTTGGCGGCCATCCGTGTTGCCGGTCCATTTGTCGAAGACTACGCAAGCAGCCAAGTCCTTCCAGTTGCAAGTTTTCTCCATCAGCAGGTTTTCTGGCAGGTAATCACAGACGATGGTATTTTCGGGATCGTCAACATAGCGGGATGCAAGTTGTAATCCACTGCTACAAGGGATTTCATGGCCAGCATCGACCATGCGTAATTCTGGCGTATTCTCAATGAGCCAGCCACAGACTTCGATAACGGCGATTTCGGGCACGGGCAAACCGAGATAAGAGCCA
>DASZEU010000325.1:0-6103 GCA_035940535.1 Candidatus Angelobacter sp. | reverse complement strand
CGACCATGTTTTGCCTTGGCGGTCCCCGGCCCACTTAGGCGCGTTGGGGCCGGTAAAAGCAGCGATGTTTCCCTTGGCATCCACAATCGCTACTTGGCGTCCATCTTTCCCTTCGAATTTATCTTCTTCCAAGAGTTTCTGTAGCACCTGCTGAGCCGTAAGCCCCTGTCGCAAAAGATCGATGCCTTGCTGGCCGTATCCGACATTCACATTTGCCTGAGTGGCGACTGCACCCACGCCCGCCAGAGCCCAGGGAACAACCGAGCCTACAGAAAAATACCGGGAGGCCACAGCTACTCCCATATCCCCATTTTGCGGATCGATCGCGACAATGGAAAATGTAGAAACCGGCGTCAGAGGCTGTGCAACAAGCAAGCCTGTCACGGCGAACGGCAAAAACAACAATAGAAGAAGTTTTTTCATGATTTCTCCTCGCTTGAAGTTACACATTATCTCTTTATCGTCCAGAATTGATTTATCACTTTTCTGAGGCGATATTCCTTTGACATTTGAAGTTCGCCTTTGACTTTCAATTACCCAATTACAAAATTACCCACTTACCAAATTCTCAATAGAGCCAAGGCTCATCCGTCACCTTCTCGGAGAGGCAGCGTCACGGCGCCTTCATCGGATTCCGCCCGCAGCGCCGCGCCTACAGAACCAAGCACGACCATGGTGGCGATCAGCATGGTAAGCGAGATTCCCTCGTTGCCGAACAAGTGGCCTTCCAACAAGGCAACGGCCGGAACCAGCAGGGAGATGGTGGAAACCTGATAGGGCTGCATTGATTTCAGCAACCAATAATAGGTGGCAAATGCGGCTGCCGATCCCATGATTGCCAAAAAGATCAGCGCGCCAATTGCCTGTTTTGACCAAGTAACAGACTTGTGGCTTTCGAGCGCCCAGGTCGCCCACAAGAGACCGATCGCTCCAATGAACATCTGGATGCCAGTGGCAAATACGGTGTCCAGGTCGTGGAGACGCTTCTTGGCAAAAACTGCGGACCAGGCGCTGATAAACACGGCTCCAAGCACGGCAACACCACCAAGCAGAGTCTTCCCGGTGATGGCCAGATCGGTGTACAAGAGGCTAAGAATGCCACCAAAGGCGATGACCATGGCAAGAACAGCCTGTCGCGGGATCTTGCGCTGCATCATGACGGGAGTCAGCAAAGCCACCACCAGCGGATTGGCGGAAAATAACACCGCAGTCAACGACGATTTCACGTATTGCTCTGACCAAAATATCAGCCCGTAAGGAATCGCGATCATGGTAAATCCCAAGACCAGAAGCGCGTTCCACTGGTGATCGTGTTTCGGCCAGCGGTCTTTGCGGAAGAACACCGGAAGGAGCAAGATACCCGCGGCCAGGAAAAATCGGACAGAGGCGCCCAAAAACGGTGGAACATCACGAACGACAAACCGAATCGCCAGCCAGGTGCTGCCCCAAATCAGGCACAGAGAAATGTAAGCCAGCCACTGGATTCGGCCTAGAGAATGGATTGTCTGATCTTGATCCATAGCACTCAGCAATTAGCCAGTAGCTGTAAATACCGTTCACTGAAAACAGATGGTCCCAAAAGTTGACCTGTCATCCCGAACGTAGCGCCGAGACAGAATATGCATGCCATGGCTCGTGGGCGCGGAGTGAGGGACCCCGATAATTTTTCGGACTTAGATACAATTCCAGGGTGTTCTGCCCAGTTCTCTCCCTGAGGGCCATTACAGAAGGAATGCCAAACGGCAAGCAAATGCCGGATTACCGGCTAGGAAACGCAGCCAAGCTGTGTGTCTACGGCAACTTGGCTGTATTCGGCAAATTCTATGGCGTTTCTAAAATCCCGCCTTAGTCTCGACGAGGCCCGCGATCGCCGCCGCCACCACGATGGCCGCGGTCTCCACCGCGTGGGCCGCCGCGACCGCCGCCGCCGCCCCGACGAGGTCTTCTGCCGCCGCCACCGCCATGTGGCGGACGATCACCACGAGGACGGTCTGGGCGTCCACTTGCCGTGCTTACAGTTTCCCGGTTGGCCTCTTCACGATTGAAATTTGGCTCATCATCCGGAAAGTCACCGCCGCCCTCGAAGGTAATCGTCTCTTCGCCGGAGGCAACCGGGTGCGACGCTGGCGGGAACGGCCCGCCATTTCCGCCTTCGGCAGGGCCACCGTGACCATCGCCACCACCCTCGGGCGGAGCCATTTTGGCGCGTTGTTCTCTTAGGATTGCCTTGCGCGAAAGCTTGATGCGATTGCCTTCGATGCCCAGGACCTTCACCAATACCTGGTCGCCTTCCTTGAGTTCGTCCTTAACGTCTTTCACGCGATGCTCGGCAATCTCGCTGATGTGCAGCAAACCATCGGTGCCGGGAATGATCTCCACAAAGGCGCCGAACTCGGCCAGGCGCACAACTTTGCCCAGATAGGTCTTGCCGATTTCGGGCACAGCCGTAAGGTCGGTAATGATCTGGATGGCCTTGGCGGCTGAGCTTTCGTCGTTGGAGGCGATATTCACTCGGCCACTGTCATCCACATCGATCTTCACGCCGGTCTGATCGATGATGCTACGAATCATCTTGCCGCCCGGACCAATCAGGTCGCGAATCTTGTCCACAGGTATGTGCAGGGTGTAGATGCGAGGAGCGAAGGAGGAAATCTTCTCGCGATGGCCGGTGATCGTCTCTTCCATCTTGTCGAGGATGAACAAGCGGCCCCGGCGCGCCTGCTCCATGGCTTCATGCATGATCTGCGAGGTAATGCCCGAGACTTTGATGTCCATCTGCAAAGCGGTAATTCCCTTGCGCGTGCCGGCGACTTTGAAATCCATATCGCCGTGATGGTCTTCGGCCCCGGCGATGTCCGTCAGGATGGCGTAGGAATCATCTTCTTTCACCAGGCCCATCGCTACTCCCGCAACCGCCGACTCCAGCGGGACACCAGCATCCATCAGCGAAAGAGAGGCCCCGCAAACACTGGCCATGGAAGACGAACCGTTAGACTCCAAAATGTCGGAGACCACGCGGATGGCATAAGGCCAGTTCTCTTCACTAGGCAGCACCGCAGCGATGGCGCGCTCCGCTAAGGCGCCGTGGCCAATCTCTCTGCGTCCCACGCCGGTCATGCGGCCGACCTCGCCTACGGAGAACGGCGGGAAGTTGTAGTGCAGCATGAAGCGCTTCTTGGTTTCACCTTCGAACCTCTCGATGCGCTGCATGTCGTCGGGCGTGCCCAGCGTAGTGGTCACCAGGGCCTGGGTTTCGCCGCGAGTAAAGATGGCCGAGCCGTGAGTGCGCGGCAGAACGCCAACTTCAATCCAGATATTGCGAACCTCATCGAACTTGCGAGCGTCGGGACGTCGGCGGTTCTTCGTGACCTGCTCACGGAAGATGCGCTCCCGCAAGGTTTCAAAATAATGAGAGAGCTTCGACGCCGCTTCTTCATCGTCTTCCGGAAGTTCCGTCTTCAACCGGTCTTTGATCTCCTTGACCTTGGCATAGCTCTCGGTCTTGGGATGCTTGGCGGTGTCGAGGGCATCAGTCAACTCGACGCCGATCTTCTTTTTCAAACTGTTGTAATACTCGCTATCAAACTCCGGAGGCGGCACTTCAAGCTTCGGCTTACCTGCGCGGCTGGCAAGATCGGAGATAGCAGCGCAGATCTTCTTGATCTCGCCGTGGCCGAACTCAATGGCCTCGATTACCTTGTCTTCCGACACTTCTTTCGCGCCCGACTCGATCATGACGATGCCTTCCATCGAACCTACAACGGTCAGGTTGAGGAGGCTATCGTTCATCTCGGGATAGGTCGGGTTCACGATGAACTGATCGTTCACCAGGCCCACGCGGACCGCTCCCAACGGACCGTGAAACGGAATATCTGAAAGAGTCAAGGCGCAAGAAGCGGCATTGATGGCCAGGACATCAGGATCATTTTCCGTATCGGCGGAAAGCACCAATGCAATGACCTGGGTCTCGTTGCGGAAGCCTTCAGGAAAAAGGGGGCGGATGGGACGATCAATCTGGCGGGAGGTAAGAACTTCGCGTTCGCTGGGCCGGCCTTCGCGCTTGATAAAGCCGCCAGGGATGCGTCCACCGGCATAAGTGTATTCACGGTAATCAACGGTGAGCGGAAAGAAATCGATTCCTTCACGGGGATTCGGGCTGGCACATGCCGTGCCTAAAACAACGTTGTCGCCCCAGCGAACGATGGCTGAGCCTTGGGCCTGTTTGGCTAAATGTCCGGTTTCAAATTGGAAGGTTTTGCCGCCTGCAAGTTCTACGGTGGCTGTCTGCTTCATAGATCCTCATTTCCAGGAGAACCAGCAGTTGGGATTTTCAGAGAGAGTCCTCACCTGCACAACGGCGGCAGGATACACTCCTCCCGCCATCTAAATGCTCGGTTGACATGACCGATGTCGTCGATTCGATTACTTGCGAATTCCAAGTTTTTGGATGACGCTCTTATAGCGCTCGGTGTCGTATTCCTTCAGGTAGTCCAACAGACGGCGACGCCTGCTCACCATCATGAGAAGACCGCGCCGGGAGGCGTGATCCTTTTTATGGGCTTTGAAGTGCTCCGTTAACTCGCCGATTCTCTCGCTCAGAATGGCAATCTGAACTTCCGGGCTGCCCGTATCTGAATCATGCGTGCGGAAGCGGTGAATAACGTTGGTTTTTTGCTCTCTCGCTAACACTGGAAACTGGTGCACTCCTATATCTAAATACTTGTCCTTTAGTGACTTGAACAGCCTAACACGCAGGAGAGGATTTGGCAATTCAAGGGAGACTTCTAATTTTCAATTAGAAATTTATCAATTCTTCTCGTCTCTCAGCAAATACATCGCCAGCCCTGCACATATCGCTACCATACCCAGTCCGGCTGCCATGAATAATGTTGTCCATCCATCTATTAAGGATGGCCCCGACGGCGCTGTGCCTGGATGGAGCGGGGACGACAGCCCAGTCAGCCATCCGAGAACCAGGCTACGCTTCCACGCAATGCCCGCCAGAAAAACTGAAGTCAGGCTGATCAAGGCAAATTTTTCAGCGAGAGCGATGGGCCGGGTTACGCGCTCCATGGCGCCGTTCCGCAAACGTACTTGGGCCTGCCACCAAAGTGCGCCCGGGGAGGACACGTGAGCTGACTGCACCGTCTCCGCCCGATCTTGCTGCAAGGCCTGGTTCACAATCAACAGGTCACTGCAAGATCGGCAACCGGCGACATGGGCGCGCAGGGATTCATCCCAAACTTCAGGCAGTCTGCCTTGGCGCAACTCCAAAGCTACTTTTTGCTGATAGGAACAGAAATACTTCATTTGTTTCTCCCGGCCACAAGCTTGCGCTGGCGCAGCAAGCGGGCCATCTTTCGGCGGGCGCGAAAGAGCAACAGCCGGATGCTGGGCGCTCCCAGTCCTGTGATTTCAGCGATCTCGCGATGGGTGGAGCCTTCTGCATAAGCGAGCCATAGAAGCTGGCGCTCTCGGGGCTTCATCTGGGCGAGCGCCGGTCCCAGGATTGACTGGGAGTCGATGCGTTCGGAATCGCGTCCGTCGGGCGCTGCGAATTCAGGAAGCTCATCCAGGGCCGCAACCACCGGACGCCGCCAGTGATCGCGCAACAGATTGCTGGCGATACGGAACAGGTAGCGTCGCCGGGATTCTTCGTCCTGGCCCCGGTTCCCGGAACATAGAAAGCGCAGATAACTTTCCTGAAGCAAATCATCAGCCAGGCTGCTGCTGCCGGAGACACGCGCTAGGTAGGCCCAGAGCGGACGCGCAGTCCGCTGATAAAAGAGGTTAAAGGCCTCGTCGTCCATGAGCACCTCGGCACTCATGGACTTCGCGGCAGCGTCCGTTTGAGGAATGGCATAATCCCAAGCCAAAACGATTGCTTTCATTCTCTAAGCCCTCTGGATCTATTTAGCTTCTAGCCGCTCATCGGCGAACATAAATTTCTCTGCTTAAAACGCGCTGTCATCCTGAGCGCCAGCGAAGGACCCCGAAAATGTATAAATATTCCACGTCAGGTTAAGAGGCAACTCGGCAACGCTCGATTTTTCCGTCAGTCGCGCAATCCGTAGCTCGTATAAGCCAAACGCCCGGCCGGTGT
>DASZEU010000324.1:0-2847 GCA_035940535.1 Candidatus Angelobacter sp. | reverse complement strand
GGACACCACATGTTTGTCAGCGGCATGAACCCGGTGTCGTCGCTGGCATTCTCTTTCCCGACCTTAATCATTACGATCCCGTCCACGATTATCGTCCTCATCTGGATGGGCAGCATTTACGGATCGAAATTGCGCATTAACACCGCTTCCCTGTTCGCGCTGGGCTTTGTCTCGATGTTTATCAGCGGCGGGGTAAGCGGCTTCTTCCTGGCGCAGCCCTCGATCGACATCATGCTCCACGCGACCTACTTCGTGGTCGGACACTTCCACCTGGTGATGGCGGTTGCAGCCATTTTCGGCATTTTCGGGGGAACTTACTTCTGGTTCCCGAAAATGTTCGGCCGCATGATGAACGAGACTTTGGGCAAGGTTCACTTCTGGCTTACCTTTGTTGGCACATACTGCATCTTCATGCCTTTCCACTACCTCGGAATTGCGGGCAATGTTCGGCGCTACCAGGCTTTTGTGGACGACTATCTGCAACCGCTGATCCCAGTACATCGCTTCATTACCATCGCTGCTCTGCTAACAGGAGCGGCCCAGCTCATTTTCCTCTATAACTTGTTCCACAGCCGCTTCTGGGGTAAGCCTGCAACCGACAACCCATGGGAGGCTACGTCTCTGGAGTGGAGCACTCCTACGACACCGCCGCCCCATAACAACTTTGGCGACAAACTGCCGGAGGTTTTCCACGATCCCTACCAGTACGGTGTCGAGAGCTCTACGGGCGACTACGTAATGCAGGCCTCGCCCGAGAAAGTGAACTCGGCCCACGACGAGGCGTAATCGAACGAGGGTGTGATAGGAAAAGGAGTTTTGTAGTCTATGGCGACCACAGTCCCCGAACCGCCGAAGATCGAGGAACGACGCGATCCGTCGAGACTTGGAATCGATTCCGACAATGGCGGCCGGCGGAACCTAGTCCCGGCGGGTGGCGACTTGCGCTCGGTCAAGGACTATGCGCCGCCTCCTGCGTCAACCGGAATCTGGGTGGTGCTGGCCTCCATCACGATGACCTTCGCGGCGCTTACCAGCGCCCTGATCGTTCGTCAAGGGTCGGCACTGGACTGGCGACATCTCAGTCTGCCCCGAATCCTTTTCTTCAATACTTTGCTCCTCCTCGCCAGCAGCATTACGTTGGAAGTTGCCCGCCGTCAGGTTGGCGGTTTTATGAGCGGGCGAAGAGATGGAATCGCTAATCCCGCTCGCTGGCTCTATATCACGCTGTTCTTGGGTTTGTCGTTCGTAGCAGGACAGTATGTGGCGTGGCTTCAACTGAGGGCCCAGGGGTTGTTCCTGGCGACCAACCCCAACAGCTCATTCTTCTATGTGCTGACCGCGGCGCATGCCCTGCATGTGCTGGGTGGGTTGGGCGGGTTGGTCCGCGTCATTCACAGGATGAATCGGTCGATCCTGCGGAAGAGTACGCTGGACGCCACTTCCCTGTACTGGCATTTCATGGATGCGCTGTGGGTGTATCTGCTGTTGTTGCTGTGGATCAAGCTGTAGCAAACTTGAAGACAAGAGGAGGCATCGTGAGCCACGCCGATACAATGGGAGGACACGCAGGAGTGATGGAGAAGCCTGCGTTTTCGGTTCCCGCGAAAAAGATGGCGATGTGGCTGTTCATTATCGCCGACACCGCAACTTTTGCCGGTTGTCTGGTTGCCTATGGATTCCTACGCAATGCCACTCCCGACTGGCCGAGACCGTTCCACAGCATTACCAATGTCGTGCTGATGACCTTGATTCTCGTGACCAGCAGCCTCACCATGCTTTTTGCGATCGATGCGGCCAAGGCGGGAGAAAAAGCCAAGGCTCTGCAATGGACGATGATTACCGCCGGCTTGGGCGTGCTTTTCGCTTTGTTGCACATCCGGGAATGGCTGGGACTCATCGGTGAAGGCATGACCCTGCTCAAGAACCCATGGGGCACCGGTCTGTTTGGCGCCGCGTTTTTCAGCATCACCGGCTTGCATCTGTTGCACGTTACCGGTGGCGTGATTGCGCTCGTGGCAGTTGGCATCCGCTATAAGGGCGGCCGTTACAATGCTGACGATCTCGAAATCACTGGTCTTTACTGGCACTTCGTGGATTTGGTTTGGATGTTCGTCGTGCCGCTGGTTTACCTGTTGAACCTTTCGCACTGAAAACGGAACAGGAGCAAAACAATGGCTATGGCAGAAGGGCACAAGAGTAACGCGGGCAGGTACGTGATTGTTTACAGTTGCATTCTTGCCATCGCATGCCTGCAATTCGTGATTGCATATTCCAACATCACTGCGTCGCAGATGTTCGCACGGATGCTGTTTCTGGCGGTCGTCGAGGCCGCGCTGGCACTTTTGTTTTTCATGCACCTGTCGGATAATCATGGGCTCCTGTGGTTTGTCGTCGTCTTCACCGTCTTCGTGCTGTTGGCGATGCAATATGGGTGGACGGACAGCTTCCGCGAGTTGCTCGGAGCACCTTGGTCTAGCTATTCGAAGTCTTAATCAACGGCAGAGCCCTCCTGGGAAGGAGATATGAAGTTTCAGAACACAATCCGACTCATGGGCATTGCGTTGGCAGCACTGTTCGTGCTGCTGCTGCCTCTGCCTGCTTTTTCCCAAAACTGTGCGCTTTGCTATACTCAGGCGTCTTCCGCCGGGGCAAGAATGATCGAGGCTCTACGCAGTGGTATTTTGGTCATGGTCATTCCCCCCACATTGGGATCCGTTGGTATGATTTTCATCGTGCGTAGAAGGAACAATCGGTTTAAGCGTGAAGAGTCCGCGGTCGAAGACTGGTAAAATGGCGACCACTAATCTAATGGCAAATTCCATCGCTCCGCAGACGCTAACCGCCAAG
>DASZEU010000323.1:0-9276 GCA_035940535.1 Candidatus Angelobacter sp. | reverse complement strand
ATCTCTAATCTTTTCCCAGCGTTCACACGCTGGGCTAACTTCTTAGCGCGCCTCCGGCGCTGACCATCTGAGTCCCTGACAACTTCGAATTCCTTAAGTGAACCGTATTGGGGCTACTGTCAGACGTCCCCTTCGGGGACTTAACCCATAAAATCGTGAGTACAAATGTAGAAATCCAGCCCCAGCGCTTCTGCGGGAAATTGTCTGGGATGCAGTACAATCCTCATTTAAATCTATGCGCAGCTTTGAGAGTCTTTCAGAACGGGAAATATTAGCTCTTGCCATTTCGTCAGAAGAAGAAGACGCGCGTATTTATGGCGATTTTGCCGAAGGATTGCGCCAGACATTTCCTGCATCGGCGGCCGTCTTCGAGGGCATGCGTGAGGAAGAAGCTGGCCACCTGAATCGCCTGATTGAGCTATACCGCAGCAAATTCGGAGAGCATATCCCTCTGATCCGCCGCCACGACGTAAAGGGCTTTGTGCGCCGGCGTCCGCTGTGGCTGGTCCGTCCTCTCGGCCTGAAAGCCGTGCGCCAGCAGGCCGCGACCATGGAAGCGGAGACTCGCCGCTTCTACGAGAAATCAGCCGCACGCACTCAAGATGCCGGCATCCGGCAACTCCTGAATGCCCTGGCCCAGGAGGAACGCTCTCACGAAAACCGGGCCGGAGAATTGGAGCGCGACAAACTCGGGAGCCAGGTTCGCGAAGATGAAGACGAGGCTGGCCGTCGGCTTTTTGTCTTGCAGATCATCCAGCCCGGCTTGGCCGGACTCATGGATGGCTCAGTCTCCACTCTAGCTCCAGTTTTTGCTGCCGCTTTTTATTCCAAGAGCAGCCACACTGCCTTTCTGGTAGGACTGGCTGCTTCGGTAGGCGCAGGAATCAGCATGGGATTTGCGGAGGCGCTCTCCGACGATGGCAGCCTTACCGGACGAGGCCATCCCTGGGTCCGGGGCTTGGTCTGCGGGCTGATGACCGCGCTGGGCGGCATTGGTCATACCATGCCTTTCCTGATTCCAGCTTTCGGCGTGGCCACCACGGTTGCCGTAGTCGTGGTGCTGGCGGAACTGGCCATAATTGCCTGGGTCCGCCATCGTTACATGGAATCCCCTCTGCTTTCCGCTACGGTGCAAGTCATCGTCGGCGGACTTTTGGTGTTCCTGGCCGGAGTTTTGATTGGGAAAGCCTGAGCCGAAACCTGCCACCATTTTCCACAGATACCACTGATCCGCAAAGGCGGAACCTTTTAATCGTACATGGCGACCATCTGGCCAGAAGCTAGAAGCCAGCAGCCAGTAGCTTTTTTCTTCGCACAATCGCGGAAGGCATTTATAATTCCGGCGCTTTCACAAGGAGACAATCATGCATTGGACACAGGTTTATGACCCCCTGGGACACTGGTGGCTTTCCACGCTGGTTGCCTCCCTGCCCATTGTGGTCCTGCTTGGCTTGCTCGCTGGTTTTCGCGTGAAGCCTCACTGGGCAGCTATGGCCGGGGCCGCTACGGCTTTGGTTATTGCTACCTTTGTATTTGGCATGCCGTTCCAACTGGCGGGGATGAGTTTTTTGTATGGCGTATCGTTCGGGCTGTTGAAGATCGTTTGGATCGTAGTGGCTGCCGTTTACCTTTACGAACTCACAGTCCACACCGGGCATTTCGAGATCATGAAGGAATCGCTCGCCGGTTATACGTCGGACCGGCGCATGCAACTGCTTCTAGTAGCGTTCTGCTTTGGGGCCTTTTTGGAAGGTTGCGCCGGATTCAGCACGCCGGTCGCAATTGCCAGCGCCTTCATGGTAGGGTTGGGCTTCTCACCGTTCCACGCGGCGGTGCTGAATCTGATCGCTAACACTGCACCCGTGGCCTGGGGAGCCATTGGTACGCCGGTGCATACGCTGGCTGCGGTAGTGGGCAACAATCCTTCGGAATCCGATCTGAACGCAATGATCGGGCGCATCCTTCCCATAACCTGCATTATCGTGCCGTTTTGGTTGGTGCGCGCCATGGTTAATTGGAAAGAGACCTTTGAGGTAGCACCAGCCATATTGGTGGTGGGTTGCTCCTTCGGCGCCATGCAATTCTTCTGGGCCAACCACATGGACAGCAACCTGGTGGACATCATGGCTGGCACTTTCTCCCTGTTGGTGACCGTAATCTTTCTCAAGTTCTGGAAGCCCAAAAAGATATGGAGATTCCCCCACGAGCGCGAGGAGACAATCGTCCGCCACTCCTACACCCGTGGTCAGATCGCAAAGGCATGGATGCCGTTTGTGATTCTATCTTTGCTTGTACTGCTTTGGGGGCTTCCAAAAGTCAAGGGCTACCTGAACCAGCACACCACGCCCCACTATTCACCGATTGGGGCGCAAAACGGATGGGATTTTCCGGTTGTGCATAGGGCCATTTCCCGCGACAAGCCGGTCGTGGCCAAGCCTACGCCGGAGAATGCAAAGTACGATTTCAATTGGCTCACGGCTACGGGTACTGCGTGCTTCCTGGCAGCGCTTATTTCCGGGCTGTTGCTGGGTGTGTCAATCAAGGAGATGTTCCTGGTCTTTGGACGAACGCTGCGAAAGTTAAGATTCGCCATAATCGCTATCGGCTGCATGCTGGGGTTGGGGTACCTCACTCGATATTCGGGGATGGACGCCGTCCTGGGTCTCGCATTTACTCGCACAGGATGGTTCTTCCCCTTCTTTGGCACCTTCCTCGGCTGGCTGGGTGTGGCCCTCACCGGAAGCGACACCTCTTCCAACGCCTTGTTTGGCAGCTTGCAGAAGATCACGTCGCAACAATTAAACATTGATCCGACCCTGATGTGCGCGGCCAATAGCGCCGGTGGCGTGATGGGCAAGATGGTAGATGCTCAATCCATTTGCGTAGCCACTGCCGCCACCAACACTCTGGGCACAGAAGGCTCGATCTTCCGGAAGGTCTTCTGGCATTCAGTGGCTTTAGCGTCGATCGTGGGCATTATCGTGATGCTATACGCTTATGTATTCCAGAACGCGATACCACACGGACTGACGTTCATCAAGTAGCAGAATGTGCAGGTGGAAGAACGGCCCTTCATGGCCGTGTAAAGTAATGCTTAAGAATGCGCTTTAGCGCCGGGGGACGCTATTGTTCACTTAAGGAATTCGAAGTTGTCAGGGACTCAGATGGTCAGCGCTGGAGGCGCGCTGAGAAGTTAGCCCAGCGTGTAAACGCTGGGAAAAGATTAGAGATAAATGACAAGCCCCAGCGGGGCGGCACAGATTTTCGGTTGTCTCTGCAATAAAGCTATTGATCGAAAAGGTTCATCAAGAGCTTAAATGAACCGTATTGAAAATAGCCCAGCATGGTTCGGCGCTGTACTTTGGCGCCGAACCCAATGCTGGGTTACCTTGCCAATATATGAATAATTCGAGCCGTGAGCCAGCAGCAAGGAACTAACTCTCACCTCGCCTTGCTGTCAGAACCACCACGGCTAAGCCCAGCAACAATACGGCGCTTTCGGCCTGAGTCGATCTTTGATGCAGGCGGTTGAACTCTATTCGGCGGGGGTCGTCTTGCGGGAGGTTATCGATGGTGCCCATCTCTGTGCGTAACGCGTGCATTCTGGGAGCGATGCCGAATTGGGCAACTGCGGTTAGCAGCAACATTAGCAGCACCAGGATATGGATGGGTGAAAAGAACTTGGCCCGCGCGTACTTCGACAGGTTGTAGAAAATCGAACAGTTGAGAAAGATCAGGCCAGAAACCAAGCCCATCCAATGCAGGCGTGTCAGGCTGGGATTTACCACGTTGCCGGCCAGTTCGCGGGTGGGCAAAACGCCGCTGAAGACTACCGGAGCCAGCACTGCGACAAAAAAGATGATGCCGCCGATCCACACGATCAGCGCCAGCAGCATCAAGGTGCGGAGAACGGTCATACAGGGACGGGAACACTTTGCAGGAGGTCGCGGATAATTGCCTCTGCCTGTTCCGACCGCTTCAGGGTCGAGGAGTAGCGCGCATTGACCACCACGCGATGCGAAAATACCGGCACGGCCAAAGACTTGAAGTCCGCGGGTGTGGTGAAGGTGCGTCCATCGAGGTAAGCCATCGACTGGGCAGCGCGGTAGAGCATGAGCGAACCGCGTGGCGAGACGCCGAGAGAAAGGGCATCGGATTCGCGCGTGCGGCGCACGATCTCCAAGGCATAGTCCACCAGCGAATCTTCTACCTTTACGTGTGTGACTTCTTCCTGCATTGCCAATACATCGGCGCCGGTAGCCACCGGCCTGACCTGATCGAGACGGGCCGCGCCGGCTGTAGCCCTTAGGATCTCCCGCTCATTGGCTGATTTGGGATATCCCATGTACACGCGAAGCAAGAACCGGTCCAACTGCGATTCCGGCAAAGGATAGGTACCATGATGTTCGACCGGGTTCTGAGTTGCAATGACCAGAAAGGGCTGAGGCAACGGATGGGACTGGCCGTCGATGGTTACCTGGCCTTCATTCATGGCCTCCAGCAGGGCCGACTGCGTCTTGGGAGTGGTGCGGTTGATCTCATCGGCCAGCAACACGTTGGTGAATACGGGCCCAGCCTTAAACTCGAATTGCTGCTCCACGGAGGAATAGACCGAAATTCCAAGCACATCGGTGGGCAGCATGTCGCTGGTGAACTGGAGACGCTGAAACGAGCAATCCAGCGCCCGCGCCAACGCATGAGCCAGTGTAGTTTTGCCCACTCCCGGGACACCCTCAATGAGCAGGTGCCCGCGCGCGAGCATGGCAACCAAGGCGAGCCGGATTACCTCATCATTGCCCCGGATAATGGTGCGGACAGATTGTTCCAGAGCTACGGCACGTGCGGCGGTGGAAGACTGAATGGAACCTGTGGCCATTAATTTCAAATTCTACGTTAACCTCGTAAGTGCTGCCTAGAGTACATAGAACGTTCGATTATTGGAAACTTGCTGGGAAACTAAAGGATTTCACCGCCAAGGACGCTAAGGGCGCAAAGGAATCAAAAACCTCACGACCTAACCGCAGAGGTTCGCAGAGAGTCGCAGAGAAGAAACCGGACGTGGCGCAAAAGAGGTCGTGCAAGAACTAATGGAAACTTATGGAGAGCACGACCAGTGGTTCAGGCAGCATTTGCAGATAGGCTTGGACCAACTAGACCGTGGCGAATTCCTTGATCACGAGGACGTTGTCGCGCGAATCGAGCGGCTGCTTCACCCCAAATGAAAATCCGCTGGTCGCCTGCGGCTGCCGATAATTTCGGTGTTGCATGGGGCACAGCGCTGGGCCATAGCCTACCGTTCGCAGGTCAGGCGGCATGGTATTTGGATTCGCGTTGTTCTGGTGTGAATTCGGTCATGCTGGTTACTGCGCCTAGTGCAACGCCCTGGATGCGGAAGAATTGGGCTTCCGGCTCATCGCCAAAGTTCAATGTATCGGGCAAGATGGCGGTGACGACGGCTAGGGTACGATCGATTCTGCCGTGGGTTTCAAAGCGGATCACGTCGGTAACGCCGCCTGGAAAATCGGTGAGCAATACTATATTTGCCTCTGCGGCTGCAAAACTGAAAGCGGCGATCGCGGCTTTTCTATTCTTCTTCCAGAATAATGAGCCCATTAAGATGAATGTCCCAATCATGGCGTAGTCGATGATTGCATGAGTCCGGGGCGAGATTACCTTGGGAAGTTTTTTCGTCATTAGACGGACAGCCTGTTCCACCAGAGCCATAGAATTCTCCTCTCGTCAGTATATGTGATGCGGTTTAAGTCTTTCTGAGTTCACAACAGCTTGAGCGGAGGGTTAAAAAGTCAATAGCGGGGTCATTTTGAATGTCTTGATGTCAGAGCAACTGTGCCGAGGCTAAAGCCGAATGTCACTTACTTTCGTTCAGTTGAGTATCAATTTCCCCTCTAAAAACACCCTGTCATCCTGACAGGCGCGTTCTTTGCGCCTGGAAGGACCCCGATAGTGCGTAAATATTCCACGTCAGATTAAGAGGCAATTCGGTAACGCTCGATCTTTCCGGCAGAAGCCAGTCGCGCGAAGCCCGCAGCTCGTATAAATCAAACGCACATCTGGTGTTCTTGTTACAAATTAAGTGACATTAGGCTAAAGCCCAGCCTTATTTTTCAAGAGTTTCGGCACGAGTAAACTCATGCCCTGATACGAGTGTTCACTCAACATGACCCTCTACCAAAAAGTTCAGGACTTCCACGTTTTGCCGGAATAGAAATATAATCGTGCAGAGCATTTATCCAACAGTGTGTTTGGTACCAAAAACAAACCGGAGGCACGGCCAGCCATAAGGTGTGAGCATGGCCGGGGTCACCGAGGAACTCTGGGCCCGCTTGCTTCCATCTCTGCCAATGTGGTGTATCGTGCCCAAATGGGAACTACTGCACAGCAGAAGTCTTTACTACCGCAACATGGAGTTGCTCCTCCAGTCTATCGTCCGGAGAGAAATCTGGCACGGCCCTCTATTGCAAGACCCGGTGCTCCTCCAGTGTACCGTCCGGGTATTAGAAGTACGACACAGCCCAAAGTGATGGCACAAGGCGGAGCTGGTCCTCCAATCTATCGTCCGGCTGGAAGCCAAACGCTGCCTTCTGTACGAAAACCCGGCGCTCCTCCGGTGTACCGTCCGGCAATTAGAAATGCCGCGCAGCTAGAACGGGTTCCCGGTGGAGGCTTGCGTAATATTTCGGTGTGCCAACCTTTGGTGCTGCCTGGGGCGCCCAAGATCATCCAGCGGAGCCGGAGCGCCGAATCCACCGCGATTCGGCTGAAGATCCAGGACAAATGGTATGACGGAAGCACTGGTCGGGGTCATGGTCACGCGGAAATGGACGCTCTCCACAACTATATTGAGGCGATGGGCGGCGTGGACGCGGCCATCAGGAGTTTCGACCGCGCCCGAACCAGGACCGTGGAATGCGAAGAAAAACCCGTCTGCAAACGCTGCACCACGGTGTTGGAAACACTGAAGTTCAAATGCTCCAGCAACACAGTATTTTCAGAGGAGAGCATGGGCAGTACACAATGGGGAGCCTCAATGAATGTTAAAGCATTCCTGAGTAATTATGGGCTGGATGTCGACAAGATCTCAGCCTCCTAACCTTTCGACATCTTGCCAGCGCAACTTTCGATTTCCCTAAAGAAATAGTCTTGGTTAAGCCTGCGGCGCCGGAATAGACACGGCGTTGCGGATAGCCAGGAGCTCGCATAAAACTGCTTCCAGATTTTTCAGGGCCAAGGCATTGGCGCCGTCGGATTTGGCTTGGGCTGGGTTGTCGTGGACTTCCATGAAGACTCCATCCACGCCCGCGGCTACGGCGGCCCTGGAGAGCAGCGGGATGAACTCCGGCTGGCCACCGGAGACTGCTTGACCTTCCGCTCCAGCCGAGGGGAGCTGAACTGAATGGGTGGCGTCGAAGACCACCGGCGCGAAATTGCGCATGATGGCTAGCGAGCGCATGTCGACCACAAGGTTGTTGTATCCGAACGAGCTGCCGCGCTCGGTGAGGAAGACGTTGTTGTTGCCCGATTCGCGAACTTTTTCGACGGCGTGGCGCATGTCCCAGGGAGAGACAAATTGGCCCTTTTTGATGTTGATGGCTTTGGCGTTTTTGGCAGCGGCTACCAGCAGGTCGGTCTGGCGGCAGAGGAAAGCTGGAATCTGTACTATGTCGGCGACCTCTGCGACCTGGGGAACGTCGACCGCTTCGTGCACGTCGGTCAGGACAGGGACCCCGGTTGTTTCTTTGACTTTTTGCAGGATGCGAAGGCCTTCCTGCAAACCTGGTCCGCGAAAGCTCTTGAGAGATGTGCGGTTGGCCTTGTCGTACGAGGCTTTGAAGATGTAGGGCAGGTGTAGGCGGCGGGTTACGGCGCTGATCTCTTGCGCCATTTTGAGCGCGTGGTCTTCGCTTTCGATTACGCAAGGGCCGGCGATCAGGAACAGTGTTGATCCGATTTTTACGTTGCCGGCGGTGAATGGGTTTGTCAATTGCTATCTATTTGCTAATCGCTGTTTACCATTTCTTCTTGCTATCTTCGCACGATTCGCTCGGGGCGATGGAACATTTCCAGTTCTTCGTGGATGCGGCCTTCGCGGCGGGCGCTGCCGTTTTCGTAGGCTGACTTTACAAATGAGCTGAAGAGTGGATGCGGCTCCAGCGGCTTCGATTTGAATTCTGGGTGGAACTGGCAGCCCAAAAAATATGGATGATCTGGGATCTCTATGATTTCGACATAGGTTCCGTCGGGAGTGGCGCCGGTGATCTGCAAGCCGGCGCCGGTTAGGATGGCCTCGTATTCGCGATTGAACTCGTAGCGGTGACGATGGCGTTCGCTGATCTCTGTGGCCCCATAAGCCTTCGCCGCCAGGCTGTTGGGAGTGAGCTTGCACGGCCACGCACCCAGGCGCATGGTGCCCCCCAATTCGTCTATACCGCGCAACTCGCGCAGCTTGTAAATGATGCGATGAGGAGTGCTGGGATTGAATTCGCTGGAGTCGGCCTCTTCCAGTCCGCATACGTTGCGCGCAAATTCTATGCAGGCGGTCTGCATGCCCAGGCAGATCCCGAAGTATGGGATTTTGTGTTCGCGGGCGTAGCGAATAGCATTCAACATACCTTCAATACCGCGCTTGCCGAAGCCACCGGGAACGAGAATGCCGTCGAAGCCGGCCAGTTGGATTTCGTAGTCGCGGTTGTTGGGGTCTTTGGTTTCCAGGCCTTCAGCTTCTACCCAGGTGACATTCAATTTCAGGTTGTGAGCGACTGCGCCGTGGATCAGGGCCTCTTTCAGCGACTTGTAAGAGTCCTCATATTCCACGTACTTGCCTACGATCCCGATATGAACCTCGTCTTTGGGGTTGTAGATGCGATGTACGAGGTCTTCCCAGCGGCTAAGGTCACGGTCTTTGGATTCCACGCGCAGATACCGGAGCAGCAGTGTGTCTACACCTTCACGAGTGAAGACCAGCGGGACCTCGTAGATGGACGCAACGTCTTTGGCGGTGATGACCGCTTCGTCTTCCACGTTGCAGAAGAGCGCGATCTTGCTCTTGAGCTCACGGGAGAGAAAGCGGTCGGTGCGGCAGAGCAGGATGTCGGGCTGGATTCCAATGCTCAACAGTTCTTTTACCGAGTGTTGCGTGGGCTTGGTCTTCAATTCGCCGGCGGCCCCGATCCAGGGAACCAGGGTGACGTGGACGAAGATGGTGTTGTCGCGACCCATCTCTTGCCGCATCTGGCGGATGGCCTCAAGGAACGGCAA
>DASZEU010000322.1:0-2356 GCA_035940535.1 Candidatus Angelobacter sp. | reverse complement strand
TCTGCCATCGACAACAAGCTTGGCCCCGTAGATGAAAAGGGTTTGTTTGTGCTCCGTAGACGCTTTGAACACTGGCTTCTTGGTTAAACTCTCGCCGCTGTGTACCTCCCAGGCTCCAAGTAGCAGGAAAGGAATCAGCACGGCTGCAATCCAGAGCTTGGCCGGTGTGCGGATTTTTTCCTCTTTCTCCCAACGAAATAGCTTCATGCCCAGCACCAGCCCCACAGCGGTAGCGAGAAGGAGTGCGCCAACGGCCTTTTCGTTTTGGAAAATATCCTGCTGCTCGAGGATCATCCCCCGAATCGCCGCAACCAAGTAACTGGCAGGAATAAACTTTGCAAGTTCTCGGAGGAAAGGACCAAAGCTTTCCAAGGGAATGGTCGCCCCACTGAGAAACATCATCGGCAAATAGCAGAGTTGCACCAGGATTGTGCCCTCTTGCATGGAGTTGGCCACTGAAGCTATGACCAAGCCCATGGAACGAAATGCGATTAAGCCTATCGATACAAAAACAAGGAGCGATCCCAGGTGGTCGGGCCAAGGCAGGTGGTAAATGCCGTGCGCAATCGTCAATAGCAGCAGGATCAAAGGCATGAAGATGACCCAGCCAGTCACCATGGAGGCCACCAAAAGGGGCGCGGGCGTAATGGGCGTAACCTTGTAGCGCCGCAGAATACCCATCTCCCTTTCCTGGATCGCGCGTACCCCAGCGCCAAAGAAGCCATTGCCCAGGATGCCGAGCGTTACAGACATGGTGATCACATACGCAGCCATCCCCGGATTGTTGCCCGCTTGAAAGACTGCGCCGAATATAAAGAAGAAGATCAGCGGGAAAAGATAATTGAAGAAAATCACCGCTCGCTGGCGCAAGGCCAGTTTGATGTCGATCGCAATGAGAGATAGATATGCCTTAGTCACGTAACTTTTTTCCTGTCAGCTCTACAAACACGTCTTCAAGGGTTGGGCGTTTCAGATGGACGTCTTC
The DNA here is from genome assembly GCA_035940535.1 of Candidatus Angelobacter sp. GTDB lineage: Bacteria > Acidobacteriota > Terriglobia > Terriglobales > Acidobacteriaceae > Angelobacter. Next base: position 1,371 of record DASZEU010000322.1, on the reverse strand, counting down.
CACCGGCAATCCTTGCTGATCAAGCCATCTCATCACCTCAAACAAGGTGCGCGCAGGACGGTTGGAATATACGGTCAGCATTCTACCCTCGTTGCTGAGGCTGATTTCCAATGCATCCGGCCACTGTGGGAGCTGACTGGCCGCCAATGGCTGGTCAACCATGATTTGAATACGTGACTGCCCGCGGCTTTTCTGCTGGAGTTCCAGCGGCGTGCCGATGGCGACGATCTTGCCCTCGTCGATGATGGCCACCCGGTTGCACAGGCGCTCGGCCTCTTCAATATAGTGCGTGGTGAGCACCACGGTGCGCTTTTCTGAACGAAGCTCCTCGATCAACAGATGCATTTCCAGGCGAATCTGGGGGTCGAGGCCGGTGGTAGGTTCGTCTAAGAAGAGTAGTTGCGGATCGTTGATCAGGGCCAAGGCAATGGCCAGCCGCTGTTTCTGCCCGCCGGAGAGCGTGCTGTAGAAAGCATTGCGCTTCTCCCATAATTGCAGCCGTTTGAGAAGGTATTCGGAGCTGACCCGGCGGGTATAAAAGGAAGCAAACAGCTCCAAAGCTTCTTGAACGCGGATTTTTTCCGGCAGATTAGTGGCCTGGAGGCAAACGCCAATGCGGTCTTTCAATTGCTGCGTTTGCCGCTCAGGGTCGTATCCCAAAACACGCGCCTCACCGCCCGTTCTCGGACGAAGCCCTTCCAGGATCTCGACCGTGGTGGTCTTGCCGGCGCCGTTTGGCCCCAAGAGACCAAAGACCTCGCCAGAAAGCACTTCGAAGTCGATGCCTTTGACCGCTTCCACGGACCCGTAAGATTTCTGCAATGCATGGACTGAAATAACTGCGTCTGTGCTCATGAATGTTTTTATAGGGTATCAGAGGCGTAGTGTTAGCCACGAATTTGCACGAATGAACACGAATGGACAATGAAGGAAAACCAAAACCTCACCGCAGAGGCCGCAGATAGCGCAGAAGAAACCGCAGAGAAAATCATGCCCTGTTACAGTCTTCACGAAAGATACTTTTTGTACACGGTCAAATCACTAGACCCAGGTTTCTGATTCGTGTTCATTTGCGCAAATTCGTGGCTAATGTATTTCCGTGGTGCTGATTGCATTCAATGTCTCTCAGGTTTAATCTTGCCGCGCAAGTTTTTACTAAAAATTTTGGATGGGGAAGATGGTCAAGAAAGTCTTTATTACCTTGTTTCTGCTTTTTGTTATTCGCGTAGCTCGCGCGCAGTCGCCTGATCCGCAGTTGCTGGCAGAGATCAACAAGATCAAAGCTATCGACAACCATTCTCATCCTCCCAAACTAGTCAGTCCGGGCGAGAAGGATGACGACTTTGACGCCTTGCCATGCGATCCCTTGGA
>DASZEU010000321.1:0-7214 GCA_035940535.1 Candidatus Angelobacter sp. | reverse complement strand
CGCATGCGAAAGTCAGCAACCTGCAGCGCATGTTGGATGTCGATGGATTTCACTGCTACATCAGTTACGACGAAGTTCTTTACGACATTGTGCCCCAATCCTCCAATGTCACAGTCTTGAGCAGCAGGCTGACCCGCTGGCAGCAGAAAGAATTCAGCATGGTCATCGACGAGCTTGAGGGCGACCTGCTCCAGCGAAAAGACCGAGATCGTCCCATCTTCCTCTACACGCAGCCAGCGGATGTGCATACGCTCTCACTCGCGTTGCACGGCCAGCAGGTAGCAGTCACGCCGCATCCGGGATTCAACGACAAGTATGCTTCCGCCGTGGAACAGGTAGACCAGACTTTCGGCGGATTCATTGAATTTCTGAAAAAACAAAACCTGTACGAAAACAGCATTGTGATCGTGACCGCAGACCACGGGGAGAGCCTGGGAGAGATGGGCCGGCTCGGACATGTTTCCAATGTCACTCCGGAGGTCGCGCGCATTCCCTTGCTGATCCATTTGCCAGAACGGCTGCGCGCTGGAATGTTTTGGGATGCCACACGGCAGACCTCGCTGCATGATCTAGCCCCAACGCTTTATTATCTGCTGGGCCACCGGCCGCTGAAGCGCAACGAAATGCTAGGGCGCCCTCTGTTTACCCTCAGCCAGGAAGAGCAGGCCGGCCCGCAGCCAAACCATTTCTTGCTCATGTCGAGCTACATGCCGGTCTTTGGTGTGCTTTCCCAAGATCAAAGAGAATTGTTCGTAGTCGATGCGAGCTTACGTCGCCAGTATTACTACAACCTGGCGGATGACCCATTCGCCTTCAAGAACAGAATTACTGTACCGATCCGCGATCATTACGAACCGATTCTTCGAAACGACCTGGAGAAGATCGACAAGTTCTATGGCATTGCGGAGAAAGAACTAGGAAGATAGCTAGTGAGGTTATGAAGAGCATTCCCGAGTCCCCCGAAAGGGGGACGTGTGAGAGTAGCCCCAATACTGTTCAGTTAAGCTTTCCATGAATCTTTTCGATTAACAGATTTGTCGGAGAGAGCAAAAGAAAACCTGTGTCGCCCCTCAGGGGCTTGTCATTTATCTGTAATCTTTCCCAGCGCTTACGCGCTGGGCTAACTTCTCGCCGCCCCTGCCGGGGCTGATCACCTCAACCCCAAACATGCTGTACTTCCTTAAGTGAACAGTATTGAGGCTATTTTCACACGTCCCCCCTTTCGGGGGATTCGGGAATGCTCTTTCATAACCTCACAGAGTCCGCTCAAATGTAGAACTCCAGCGCCAGCTTCGCTGGCTTTGGCGAATGTCCCATTGCTCGTCTTGCGCCCCGCCTAAGAACGTATAAACTTCCGGGCCCTGAAGAGCCGTCCTTCCACCGGTCCGGGTCGATTGACAGTTTTGTTGTGCCGACATAGGCTTTGAATCATCAACTCCTAACTTATGTCCATCCTGTTTCGCCCCTCAAAATTCGCGCCACTCAGGAATCGCCTGCGTGTGCCGGCGATCTTTGCCATTGCGGCTTTGCTGCTGGCCTCACCGGCAATTCCTCAAACAGCGCAGCTCGAATCTCGGAAATACCTTGATGACATCAAGGCACTCACGACTCCAGCGATGGAAGGCCGAGGAGACGGTACCAAGGGGCTTACGCTGGCCGCGCATTTGATTGAGCAGCGGTTCAAGAGTTTAGGGCTGGAACCGGCAGGCAAAAATTCTTACTTTCAACCGTTCACAGTAACCACAGGAGCACGGCTGAAGGGGGCCAATACTTTCCAGATTCAAACTGGAAATTCCAAGACTGAGCTAAAGCTGCATGATGATTTTCGGCCCATCAGCTTTTCTTCTTCTGGTTCGGTCAGCGGCCCGGTTGTATTTGTAGGTTACGGAGCCACAGCCAAAGACCTGGACTACGACGACTACAACCAGATCGATGTCAAAGATAAAATTGTCGTCGTCCTTCGATACGAGACGCCGGGCCTTGCTAAAAAGAGCGGTGTCCACGGTCGTACCGAGCACTCACAATTGATTACCAAGGCCATTAACGCCAGAAATCACGGCGCTAAAGCGGTTGTGCTTGTTAACGGCAAGCTGACCCAGGACGAACAGGACGTGCTCCTTACCTTTGGCAGCGTCGAGGGACCCGAAAATCTTGGCATCGTGTTGGTCCAGGCAAAAGATGAGGCCGTAGAAAAGTGGCTTCGGGCCTCCGGAAAGTCGCTGAAGGAAGCACAGGAGCAGATTGATGAATCGTACAAGCCCGATTCCTTTGCCTTTCCAGACAATCTGCGCGTCTCCATCGAGGTCAACATCGAACTCATTCGCGCCACCGTCAACAATGTGCTTGGCTACCTTCCCGGCCAGACGGACGAATATGTCATTGTCGGCGCGCATTACGATCATCTGGGCCGGGGCGATTCGCACTCGCTTGCTCCTGATCAGATCGGAAAGATTCATCCGGGCGCAGATGACAATGCCTCTGGTACTGCGGGCGTGCTGGAACTGGCACGCCAGTTCGCTCCGCTTAGAGGGAAGCTCCATCGTGGAATTCTCTTCGCCTCGTTTGCCGGGGAAGAACTTGGACTGTTGGGTTCAGCCGCCTGGGTCAAAGAACCTACTCGTCCACTCGAAAAAGCGGTGGCCATGCTGAATATGGATATGATTGGGCGCATCACGGGCGACAAAATTTACATTGGCGGAGTCGGCACTGGTTCCACCTTCCAGGGCATACTCGACCACGCCCAGAATAAAGCGGATTTCAAGATTGAATACTCGGTGGACGGCTTTTCTTCGAGCGACCATACCTCGTTTGTAACTAAACATATTCCTGTGCTCTTCTTTTTCTCCGGGCTCCATTCCGATTATCACAAACCCTCGGATACCTGGGAGAAGATCAATCCTGATGCTGCGGTACGGCTGCTCGGACTGGTCTCCAGCGTTTCACAACAGCTTGCATCCGCGCCGGAGCGACCAACTTTTATCGCTGTGGTCCAAGACAAACCATCGGCTGGCAGCGCAGGCGGCGGAGGCTATGGGCCTTACTTTGGCTCCATTCCCGACTTCGGCCAAGTGGAAAACGGTGTGAAATTTTCTGATGTCAAGCCGGGGTCACCGGCGGCCAAAGCGGGACTCAAGCCCGGAGACATCCTGGTCCAATTTGGAGACAGCCCTATCAAGAATCTTTACGACTTTACCGATGCGCTGCGGCGCAGCAAGGTCGGTGATGTTGTCGAGGTCAAGGTTCTGCGGGATGGACAACCGATCACAGCAACGGTGAAATTGGAGCAGCGAAAATGAAGAGCAAAAATCTTACCGCTGATTTTTCGCGGATGAACGCTGATCTGGCAAAGGCGAATGAGCGAACCGTATTGATAGTTGCCCCAGCATAGCCTGTTAGAAAATATTTTCGAAACCGAACTACTGAGAGCAAACATGAAGAAATTAAGCTTCGTCTTGTTGGTCATTGGAACATTCGCCAGCTCTATTGGAAGTCACGGCCAGCAAGCTTCCCCCTCTCTGGCTCTGCCGTTCGAGAAGCATCTGCGCAATGTGCGCCAGCTTACCTTCGGCGGACAGAATGCAGAGGCGTATTTTTCTGCTGATGATCGCTACTTGATCTTCCAACACCAGGGTAGCGATGTTCCCTGCGACCAGATCTATACCATCCCTGTGGAAACTCCGGATGGAAAACCTGCAAAGCCACAACTGGTAAGCACCGGCAAGGGCCGCACAACTTGCAGCTATTTCTTTCCCGCCGGCAATCGCATTCTCTTTTCGTCCACACACGCGGCCAACGCCGAGTGCCCGCCCAAGCCCGACTACTCCCACGGATACGTCTGGCCGATCTACGACACTTATGACATTTACACGGCCAAATCCGATGGCAGCGACCTGCACCGGTTGACCGATTCTCCCGGTTACGATGCAGAGGCCACTATCAGCCGCGATGGTAAAAAGATCGTCTTCACCTCAACCCGTCATGGCGATATCGACATCTACACCATGAACGCCGACGGCAGCCACGTCCGCCAGTTGACCCATGAACTCGGCTACGATGGCGGCCCGTTTTTTTCTTATGACGGCAAGAAGATCGTTTACCGCGCACAACATCCCACGACCGACAAAGAGATTGCCGATTACAAAGACTTGCTTAGCCGTGGATTGATTCGTCCAGGAAACCTAGAAATCTGGGTGATGGATGCTGACGGCAAGCACAAGCACCAGGTAACTCATAACGGCGCTGCCAACTTTGCTCCATTCTGGCATCCCGATGGAAAGCGCATTATCTTTGCTTCGAACCTGGCTGATGCAAAAAATGCTCGCGATTTTGACCTCTACATTATCAATGAAGATGGAACCGGCCTCGACCGGATTACCTACTATCCGGACTTTGATTCCTTCCCCATGTTTACTTCAGATGGGAAAAAACTTGTATGGGCGTCGAACCGTAATGGCAAAGAGCCGCACGAGACCAACATCTTTATCGCAGATTGGGTGGAGTGAGAAGAATTTGGTAATCGAGTAATTTGGTAATTGGGTAATTGAAGGTTGAAGCGCAAAACGCTGAAGCTCTATCTCTAATTGTAATTCGGCCAATCGTTCTCCGCTGCTCTGTTATAATTTCGCCCATGAATAAAGCACTCGCTCGCCCTATTTCCATAGTGTTGATTGTATTGGTTATCACCGTCCAGAACTGGGCCACCTGCGGAGGTGGCGGAGGCGGTGGTGTTGGTGGCATGGGTGGTGGATCCAATGCGCAGGTTTATCAGGTGCCGTGGCGTGTCCAGGCGCCCAAAGATCCGCCCATCACCTCGGGACTCGTACTTTATTGGTTCCCGACTTCGCAGAAGGAGATCGACAATTCCAGCCTGCGCAACTCACGCACGCTTTCGATGTATGCCACCCAATGCGTAACCATGGAAATCGCGCAGGTCAGTTCCGACCCCGGACAAAAACTCGCTGCCGACGCCAAATTGCCGGTGGCCGTGCTTGCCACTCCGGATGGAAAACCCATTGCAAAGGCCGAGAGCAACAACGGGTTCCTGAAGGTCGAACAAGTTGAAAAACTGTTAGAAAACGAGATCAAGAAGCGTGACGAAGCCCTGAAACAGAAATTCGAGGCCGCCAAGGAGAAAGCCAAGTCCGGCGACAACAATGCCGCGATTCCTCTCTACCGCGCCGTGCTAGAAGAAAAATGTCTCTTCCCCAAGCGGGCCAAGGACGCTCAAAAAGAATTGAAGAAGCTCGGCGTAAATGATGTGGGCGCCATTGCCGACCCGCCAGTCTTCGACCGCGCTGAGAGCGCCCGTATCGAGGAAGTGATGCGCCGTGGCCTCAAGGCCGAGAACGACGCTAAGTACCCTGAGGCTGAAAGGCTCTACTCCGAAGCCCACCGCATGGATCCTGCGGATCCAGCACCGCTCCGCTACCTGGGAGAACTTTATCGCCACCAGACAGGCGAATGGGAGAAAGCTCGGCAAACATTCGAACAGATCCTGGCCATGCAAGCCGACCCACTCTCCCGCGCGGTCGCGTTGCACGGTCTAGGCAAGATGACCATCCACGAAGGCGAATTCAAAAAAGGCTTGGCGCTCATGGAAGATTCCGTTCGAACCTTCCCGATCGCTTTGGCATATCGCAATCTGGCGGTCTATTGGAACTCTGAAGGCGACGCAGCCAAAACCGACTACTATGTTCACTTGGCGCTCAACCTGGAACCCAACGATCCGTTCAACCTCGTTTTTGCAGCAGGATTCATGGCTGGCACCGGACACGGCGAAGAGGCCCTAAAGATCGCTCGCAAACACGAAGCTCTTCTGCCGGCGTCGTACAACCTGGCGGCTGTGTATGCCCAGGTTGGCCAGCATGAAAAAGCCATTGCGCTGCTCAAGCGCCATTTCTTCGAATACGAGCGCTACCAGGCAGTTCGAACCAAGGAGATGATGGAGGCCCGCGTGGATGCTGTATTTGCCTCCATTCGCAACGATCCAACGTTCATCGCAATCACCAGCGGCGCCGACGGCAAACTGCCCATGCCCGGTAACAGCACCATGGGCTCGCGTCCGGCAGGTGGCGGCGGCAACTAAATAACATCATCATCGCGAACCAAATCAGGACTCTTGGCCTACAAGAGTCCTGAATTTTTTGGTCTCACCGTTCAATGAAATGGTCTACTCTTCCGGCTATCAATGCGCAGGATGCGGAGAATGGAACGAAACCTCCGTCGATTCCAGCGGGGGAAGCAAGCAGAGCTATGTCGAAGACTGCCAGGTCTGCTGCAAGCCCAACATCCTGCATATCGCGTGGGACATGTCTGCTGGTGAATACTTCATCCAGGCAGAGTTAGAATGAATTAGTACACATAACGAGGTGATATGCTCACAATCGTTGCTATTGATGATCAACTTCTTAAAGAAGCCAAGAAAATAGGAAAGCATGCCACAGATAACGAAGCTGTTACCGCCGCTCTGACTGAGTATATTCGGCTACGGAAGCAACTGAACATTGTCGCGTTTGCCAGAAAGATCGAGCGCAGGCGGAAAGGGAGACGACGTTCGAGTAGATGTCTCTCCCTCTGATGTTTTTATTTCCACCAAGATGCTTGCGCATTTGAACGCATTCGGAATCGTGCTCTTAAGGTAGCAATTTTGCTTCAATCTGATCTACATCAATGCTCAGACCGTTAGATCTCGGATCGGTGGCCGTGTATACCGCTGTGACGCTGAGTTCGATGGTGCTGAAGATTTGCAAAAAGCCAATGGTGAGTGCTGCGGGAGAGGGCAGCTTCAGCACCTCGTCGATACGGCAACAATCATCCATGGTTCCGGTCTGAGGCTTAAGCACAATGGCTTCTCGCGTTCGCACTCCAGCTACCCGGGGCTCGCGCCCTATCGGTTCTCCGTTGAGCACCAGAGGCACAAAGAATTTCTCGACCTCGGCCGCTTGGTCAAGATGATGGTTGTAGATGTTGATTTCTGTGGCGTAGGTTCCTGGACGAACAGAAAAACATACATTAGGGTTGGTTTGCGGTTGAGCCTGTGTTCCACAGACGAATTTTGCTGAGTAACTGAACCTGTTGGTGGCCATAGTGGTTCTCCTTAACTCATGATTTTGTGTTCTTTGCCAGAGCCGTAGTCGCTCATTGGCCTGTCACTACTTAAGAACGGCAAGAACCACAACTTCCCCACCACCGGGATGAAAAATTCAACAACAAGA
>DASZEU010000320.1:0-5486 GCA_035940535.1 Candidatus Angelobacter sp. | reverse complement strand
TGACAGTAGCCCAGCATGATTCGGCGCTGTCAGGCGCCGAATCCAATGCTGGGTTAGCTTCAAAACAAAACGGAGTCCCGTTAGGGACGGCTGAATCATGCTTCCTGGATTCCGTAAGCCGCCAATAATTTCAAACATGGATAGGATCGAGAAACGCCCCCGACCGCCAGAGCTGTCATCCCATTCTCGCGGGCGATTCCGCCCAAATAGGTATGCAGCCTGTCTCGCATCTCATCCCGAATCCAGGGTGGTCGGCGTTCAGCGGTAGTGAAGACGATGTGGAGCAGACCGCCCAGATAGCTGTGAGACATAAAATTCAGCCGTCCCTAACGGGACTTCCATTGGTTTGGAAGGTAACCCACCGCTTCGAAGAACCAAAATCGTATCATAGTAGGGAAGTCAACGAGGCATCTGAGAATGGTCTATCAAAGCGTGGTACACATATTCACTGAGATCAACAGCACCCGGGCCCAGCTTTGTGAAGGAATGGAGAAATTAAGTTTTCAGCAAGCCGCCTTCAAGCCATCGCCGGAGAAATGGTCGGTTGCCGAGATTCTTGAACATCTAGCCAAAGTAGATCGGGCGTTGGTAAACAGAATCGACAAGATGGTGACTGAGGTGAAAGAGGCGGAATCCGACAGCAAGGTGCATGCAAGCTTTTTTCCATTCTCGATGGATTCTATAGCGGAGCGGGCGAAAGACCAGAAATTCAAGTCTCCTGAGCCTGCGCTGCCAACTTCTGGTTCTCCCATTCATGAATCGTTGGCAAGGCTCCAGGCCAGCCGCGCTGATCTGCTCGCCCTGCAACCACGAATCGAGGCCCGCGATCTATCGAAAACCACCTTCCCTCATTTTGTGTTCGGACAACTCAACATTTATCAATGGCTGGCATTTTTCGGCTTGCATGAAAATCGCCACCGGAAACAAATCGACGCGCTGATGGCTGCGCCGAGCTTCCCGGCATTATGAAGATCTTTTTGGCCGCTTATGGACCGGGTGGACGGAGTGGACTGTGTACGGAGCGGCTCGTGGGCTAATTTAACGTTGTTCTTGCTTATAATTTCCTACAATGAACTTTTCAGAGTTGCTGCGGGGGCTTGGGGCTCCGCTCGGTGGCGATCCGCAAATCTTTGGCCTTGACTATGACTCCCGCCGGGTGCGGCCCGGGTGGCTGTTTGTCGCCATGCGGGGCGAAAGCACGGACGGCAATCGTTACATCGATGCTGCTCTGAAAAACGGCGCAGCAGCGGTTGTGACTGATTCTCAAGTGGAACGTCCTCGTCCTGGCGTTGCCTGGGCTGTGGTTCCATACGGCCGCCAGGCTTTAGCGCAACTCAGCGCGAATTTCTATGGACGTCCTGCGGAAAAATTGAAAATGACCGGCGTCACGGGCACCAACGGCAAGACCACCACAATTTTTTTGATCGAGTCCATTCTGAACTTTTGCGGCAAAAAGTCTGCATTAATCGGCACGATTGAATATCACGTGGCGGGGAAGACCCTGCCGGCGGCCCACACCACGCCCGAATCCCTGGAGCTGAACCAGATATTCGCCGAGGCTCTTGGTGCGCAAGCCACCGAGGCGGTGATGGAGGTATCTTCGCACGCTTTGGAGCAAGGGCGAGTCTACGGAATTCACTATGATGTGGCGGTATTCACCAACCTGACCCGCGACCACCTCGATTATCACAAAGACATGGAAAGCTACTTCGCCGCCAAGCGCATGTTGTTCGAAGGTTGTGGAGCAAAGCCGCCGCGAGTTGCAGTTATCAACGCGGATGATGAGTACGGACGCACTCTCATGGATACCGGAGCGAACCTCAGCGAAGAAACGATCAGCTACGGACTGGAAGGGGCCGATTTCCAGGCCAGAAATCTTGACATTCAACCGCAGAGCACAGCGTTCACGCTCTTCGGCCCCGACGCCAATATAGCGGTCCGCTCTTCCCTCGTTGGACAGGTGAATGTCTATAACCTGCTGGCTGCCTCCGCGGCTGCCTGGGCCCGTGGATGTTCGCTGGAGCAGATCGCTGAAGCAATCCGCAGCTTTCAGCAAGTGCCCGGACGATTCGAGCGCGTGGACTGCGGCCAGCCATTTACGGTGGTCGTGGATTACGCCCACACCGATGATGCCCTGCGGAACCTTACGTCCATTGCCCACGATTTTGCGGTCCGCGCAGGCGCTCGGGGAAGGGTGATCACCGTGTTTGGCTGCGGCGGAGATCGAGACAAGACCAAGCGCCCCCTCATGGGTGAGGCCGCAGGACGAGGCAGCGACTTCGTTGTTCTGACTTCCGACAATCCCCGCAGTGAGGATCCAATGGCCATCCTTGAAGATGCATTGCCTGGGTTGAAAAAGAGTGGCGCCCCGTATTCCGTTGAGCCTGACCGCAAGAAAGCAATTAAGCTCGCGCTGGCAGAGGCTAAGCATGGAGACATTGTTTTGGTGGCCGGTAAAGGCCATGAGAAGACCCAGACGACGCGCGAAGGTGTATTCCCCTTTGATGATGTTCAGGTTGCGCAGAACACGCTACAACAGATGGGGTACGGGGAGCACGCTGGAGGCAAGAAATGAAATTGCCGTTGTGGCGCATTGCCGAATACTCGGCAGCCAAAGGCGACTTTGATCAAGACTGGGTTGCAACGGGCTATTCCATTGACTCGCGCACCATTCGTCCGGGTGATCTCTTCATCGCCCTGAAAGGCGAGAACTTTGATGGCCACCACTACGTGGCTGCGGCCCTGGAAAAGGGAGCTGTAGCGGCGCTAGTGCAGTCGGGAAAGAAGATCGATGCCGATCCCAAACGGCTGCTCACTGTAGAGGATACCTTGCGCTCGCTGCAATCCTTGGGCGCAGCCGCCCGTCGTCTTTGGGGAAAGCCGCTCCTGGCTGTGACTGGATCGGTGGGAAAAACCACGACCAAGGAAATTCTTGCGCATCTCTTGATGACCCGCTTGCGGGTAATGAAGAGCACCGGCAACCTCAACAATCACATCGGTTTGCCTTTGCAATTGCTCAAGCTGGAACCGGAGCACGATATCGCTGTCGTGGAGATGGGTATGAACCATGCAGGTGAAATTCGGGCCCTGGGAACCCTGGCGCACCATGATCTGGCCGTAGTGACTTGTGTCGCTCCAGTGCATCTGGAGTTCTTCGGCTCAGTCCGGGATATCGCTCGCGCCAAATACGAGATCATCGAGACCCTGCACCACGGCGGAGTGGCAGTGCTGAATGCTGACGACGAATATGTCTCGCAGTTTGGCCGCGACTTCAAGGGGAAGGTCGTCACCTTTGGGCTACGGAAGTCAGCCGACATTTCCGCCCAGAATATCCAGTTGAACGGTGCTGAGGGATCGAGCTTCGATCTGATCATCGAAGGCGTGAGTGAACACGTCAATTTGCCCCTGGTGGGTGAGCACAACATCTACAACGTCCTCGCAGCCACCGCCGCAGCCTCCCAGAAAGGCATCTCCCCCTCACAGATCGCCGCAGCACTGGCAACGTTGCGACCGCCGGACAAGCGCGGCCAGATCATCCATCTTGCCGGGGCCACGCTGGTGAATGATAGCTACAATTCCAACCCCAAAGCCTTGAACGCCATGATTGACACCCTGGCCAGCATGAGCGCCTGCCGCCGCATTCTGATTGCCGGCGAGATGCTCGAACTTGGTTCTTGTGCGGCCTCGCTTCATGCGGAATGCGGCCGCCACGCTGCTGAGAAAAAGATCGACCTGGTTATTGGAGTTCACGGCCTGGCCAAAGCTCTGGTGGAGGGAGCGTCCACCTCCGGCGTGCTGGCCCGGTTTGTCGAAACCCCGGAAGAGGCCGGCGAATGGCTAGCCAAAGAGCTGCGTGCAGGCGATGCTGTGTTGCTCAAGGCTTCCCGAGGCGTGAAACTTGAGCGGGCGTTGGAGCTATTGCAAAAAAAAGTACCCGCATAGGGGCATTGTCCGCGCCCTCTGCATTACCAGGTGCTGAAATCGTCTCAGGCCGCGATGATTTTCAGTCGTCCCCCCTTCGGCTGTACTTCAGGGCAGGCTCTCAAGGGGGACTCGGCTTATCTACCTATCTTTCCCGCCGTTGAAACGGCGGGCTATTTTCATTCGTCCGGCTAGCGCCGGACTGGCATCCATCAGCGGCAATCAGTTCAAATCAGCGTTCATCAGCGTTGAGCTTTGGTTGCGGCCATGCTGCACTTTGGTGGATTTTCGAGACTGATTTCCTTCGTGGTAGCGGGGTTGAATGTTCCTTTGAGGTGAGCCCGGTTTTTGGCCATGCCTGTTGTGAAATTCAATCCATCCCACTACCAAACTACCGGATTTTTGTTTATAAAGAGAGATACACCCGGCGGTGGAGCACTCAAATGCTCTAAATCAATTGCGGAGGACGATTGCTCTACTGGCTTCTTTACCAACGTCTGTTCGTACACTTTCCGCCTTTTCGCATTTTTCGTTATGTAACTTTTCGCACGGCCTTTGCCAGCTTGACGGCCATGTTTATGGCTTTCATTATTGGGCCAGCCATTATCCGCCAGCTTCGCGAATTTCAGATTGGCCAATATATCCGTGAGGAAGGCCCCAAGGCCCACCAGAAAAAAGCGGGCACGCCCACCATGGGCGGTGTGCTTATTGCCATTGCCATATTGATTCCAACCCTGCTTTGGGCCGATCTCTCCAACCGGTTTATCTGGCTGGTCATGTTTTCTACCATTGCCTTCGGCGCTATCGGTTTCGCCGACGACTATCTGAAGGTCATCCACAAGCGGAACCTGGGGTTGACCGGCCGCATGAAGCTGCTGCTGCAATTTTCCGTGGCCGGCATCGTCGGCATTGTCCTGGTGACCCTGACGGCAACCAACCAGTACTCGACCCACTTGATGGTGCCCTTCATCAAGCAGTTCCGCCCGGACCTGGTCATTGAGGGCCTTCGCCATAGTCCCCATCTCTGGCCCCTGGCATTTGCGCCGTTCGTGATATTTGTGATGTTCGTTCTGGTTGGTTCTACCAATGCAGTCAATCTAACCGACGGCCTCGATGGGCTGGCAATCGGCTGCACGGTGATCGCTGCGGGGGGCCTGACCGTTCTGACCTACGTGAGCGGACACGCGTCATTGGCCGAGTACCTGGAGTTGCAGAAGATGCCGCAGGTGGCGGAGTTGACCATCTTCTGTGGCGCTATGGTCGGGGCCAGCATCGGATTTCTCTGGTATAACGCCCATCCCGCCGAGATCTTTATGGGAGACGTTGGCTCGCTGGCGTTGGGTGGGGCGATTGGTACGGTGGCTGTTGTGATCAAGCAGGAATTGCTGCTGCCTTTCATCGGCGGGGTTTTCGTGATTGAGGCGTTCTCGGTGATTCTCCAGGTAGGCTCCTACAAGTTGCGCCAGAAGCGTATCTTTAAGATGGCGCCTTTACATCACCACTTTGAGCTGGTGGGTTGGTCGGAATCGAAGATCATCATCCGGTTCTGGATTGCTGCGCTGGTG
>DASZEU010000319.1:0-5244 GCA_035940535.1 Candidatus Angelobacter sp. | reverse complement strand
TTTGGGAGCCGTGTTGACAGATGACCGCCTTACGGCTGACATCATTGCCGATGGTATTCACACTGATCCCAGCATGGTGAAACTCTTTCTCAACGCCAAAGGCCCGGAGCGGGCAATTCTGATCACCGATGCCATCAGCGCAACCGGCATGGGAGAGGGCAAATACAAACTCGGCCCACTCGAAGTTGAGGTAAAAGACGGCCGCTGCGAATACCAGGGAAGGCTTGCGGGAAGCGTGCTCACACTCGACCGAGCAATTCGCAATGTCATGAACTTCGCGGAGTGGAAACTACAGGAGGCAGTCCGGCTGGCAAGCTTGAATCCGGCAGGTTTGTTGGGGATTTCTGGTCAAAAGGGAACGATTACCGCGGACAGTGATGCAGACTTGGTGGTGCTTACGCCGATGGGTGAGGTGGGGCAGACATTCATTAGAGGAGAAAGCGGTGTTTAAATTCATTCAGTCGAGATGAGATCTCGATCCTAATTAAGAGACGTACCGAGTCAAGTCAACGATGGGAGCGTCAAATCGCTCTCGGAGACAGCCGAGAAGGCGATTCGGGCATGGCGATAGCAAGGTTCAGCAAATGAGTTGGACGGATTTCTAAACGGCCTCGGACTACTTGTAATAAAGCGAATTGACGCCTGGAGCTACAGTTGCACTAGGTGCTACAATTAATTCATGGCAACTCAGGCTGGGAAATCAGAACGGATTTTCAAAACAGCGTGGTTTTCCAAGGCGGCGAAAAAGGCACACATCGCCGATGATGAACTCTGTGCCGCTATCCGGCAAGTGATGCTAGGCCAAGCCGATGACCTGGGTGGCGGAGTCTTCAAGAAACGGCTGAACAAGAACATGTACCGCTCGATCATCCTGGCCAAAGGAGGCCGGTATTGGGTCTACGAATACCTGTTTGCCAAGAAAGACCGGGACAATATCGCTGACGATGAGTTGGCCGAATTTAGAAAGCTCGCCAAGGCTTACTCTGTCCTAACAGGGCAGCAGGTGAGCTGGTTGATGCAGAACAATTCTTGGATGGAGATATGCAATGAAGAGAAAACCTAAGTTCAAAAGCGACGCGTTTGAGGCTATTCACTCTTCGGCCTCGGCGCTAGCGAAGATAAGCGCTATCGACAAGACTACGATGCGGAGTTTCGACGCATCGTGTCTGGCTGTTCCCGCGCCCATAAAACCACATCAGATCAAACAGCTTCGTTTGCGTCACCATGTCAGCCAGCCGGTTTTTGCCCGCTATCTCAATACAAGTGAATCCACCGTGGAGAAGTGGGAGACCGGAGCCAAGAGGCCCAGCGGTATGGCGCTTAAGCTTTTGGCTGTCGTTGAAAAACACGGGTTGAAGATGCTCGGCTGAACTTGTCGCAAATGAATCAGTCCCGCGGAAGTGTTCGCCCACTGCTCTGCCTCCGCATCAAGCGTGATAGAGAAGTCACTTTACCCACGCCATACCATCCGGCCCCGGACCAACGTCAATGGTTCCAGTTTGCGACAGGGTTGAGAGGTCGATAATTCCGATCTGCCCTGACTGGCCGCAAGCCACGAAAGCTTGTTTGTTGTCGGGCGCCATCTGGATTCCGAGCGGTTGGGCGCAGACTGGAATTCTTTTTTGGAGCTTGCGACTGCTGCTTTCGATGACCAGCACTTCATTCGACGCGGCGTCGGAGATGAGCACCAGTTTGCCATCGGGTGTGAACTTGAGACGGTTGGAATGCTTGGTGAGCGATGGAATGGTCTCTTTGACCTTTTCCGTCTGTACATCGATGATGCTCACGCCGCCATCGACGGAGTGCGCTGTCCAGACTTCTTTTTCGTCGGGAGAAAGATCGATGGCTTCAGGACCTTTACCAACACTGATCTGAGTCACATGCCAGTTCTGGCCGTTGCCTCTCGATTCCAGAACACTGATCGAGTCCGATTGGATATTGGAGGTGAAGATCTTTTTCTGGTCTGAGGTAATCACCAGCATGTGGGTGGAGTCCTGGCCGGTACCTTCGATCCAATCGACGCTCTCGCTGCCGGGATCATAACGGGCCACAACTTTATTGACTTCCGCAGTGAAGTAGATCTTGCCATGACTCTGCACTA
Source organism: Candidatus Angelobacter sp. (assembly GCA_035940535.1). Lineage (GTDB taxonomy): Bacteria > Acidobacteriota > Terriglobia > Terriglobales > Acidobacteriaceae > Angelobacter. The sequence continues at coordinate 3,143 of DASZEU010000319.1, read as the reverse complement.
TGCCATGCGGCCTGCGCAAAGCTCCGATATTGTGCCGGCGAATTTCCTTTCGCGCGGCAAGATCGATAATCGAGAGGCTGTCACCGGGAACCTGGGCGCCATAGTTGCCGACAAAGGCGGTTTTGCCATCTTCGGAGACAGTGAGTTCATGAGGAGCAGTTCCCGTAGGCACTTCTCCAATTACCTTCTTTGCGACGGGATCAACAATCAGCAACTTGGCCGCCGGCTTGCTCAGCACGAGCAGGACAGGTTTGCGCTCCTGGGCAACCACCTGGAAGGAAGCATTGAGACAAATCAAGCAAAGCGAAAAAAGAAATCGCAAGAAAAATCTGTACGTTAGATTAGAGGTCATGATTTTTATTTCCCTACCATGAAGAACAGTATGGCTCAGATAATTGGGTAATCTGGTAATTGAGTAAATAAAAGCCAAGAGCACAAAAAAGTAATAGGGCTTGTACAAACGCTGGTTTGCAATTACCCACTTACCAAATCACCCACTTACTCAATCTTCTTCACTGTCCTCCAGCTTTGGTTGCATCCTTTTCGTCCTTGTCCGCAATATCGCCGAACGGCCACAGGCCAGAGGATTTGAGCATTCCATCCTGCTTTTGCGCTTTCAACATGCGCGCCGTCTTTTCAGGAGGCCACGGACTCGCCAGGCGTTCAGGCCGGTCGGCAATCCAGAATGAGGTCAAAGCCATCATCGTGGCGTCGCGGGTAAGAATGTCGGGATCAACTTTATCCAGCGTATCTACGGCAGAGTGATGAGTGTATTTATACTCAGGCGAATCCTGTCCCATATTGATGCCCGGCAACCCGGCAAGAATAAACGGACCAGCATCCGTGCCGAAGGTGCTACGGTCGTTGACTTCCAACTTGCCAAACGATTTGACCGAATCGGCGAATTTTTCCATGGCGGGGATGAGGTCCTTGTGTCCACCCATGTTGAGCCTTACGACCGGACCCTGGCCGGTATCGAGGATCACGGCAGCTACGTGGTTTGCGATCTCATCTTTATGGGTCTTCACATAAGCCAAGGAGCCCAGCAGCCCTTGCTCCTCGCCGGTAAAGAGCACGAAGCGGATGGTGCGTTTAGGCTTAAACCCGCTGGCAATGATGGCTTCGGCCCCTCCTAACGTTGTAGCCACACCGGTACCATCGTCCGTGCTGCCCTGAGCCAAGTCCCAGGAGTCGAGATGCCCGCCCACCACGATGACCTGCTCGGGAAATTCTTTTCCTCGGATTTCGCCAACTACGTTGGCCGACTCTACCGGGCTGTTGGTAGTTTCATTTTGAACATTGATTTTGAGCCGCACTCGGGTTCCATGATCCAGAAAGCGTTGTAACTGGCGCAGGTCCTCGGCCACCATGCTGACGACCGGTATGTCATAGTAAGCATCGTATCCCATGGCTCCGGTATGAGTAAGATGCATGCCGGCAGGTTCTGAGCCTCCCTGGCCGCCGATTACGGCAACTGCGTGGGCTGCATAAGCCGCGGTCAGGAACTTGCCAAAGGTGGCAAATGCCCGGTTGCCATCAGCGTTAGCTGGCGGCTCGCCTTTTCTTACAATCAGGAGCACCTTGCCCGTCCACTTAGAGGAGTTTTCCTTTATCTCTTGGTCGAGCTGCAAAGTATTGACTGGAACTACTTCGGCATCCACACCGCCCTTCTGTGTGGAACCCACCCACCCCATCGAATCGATTGTCAGGCGCCGTTGGACCGGCTCTATGATTGCAGCCTCCGCCGAGATCCGCTTCCAGCCCCTCGATAGCTGCCACTTTTCTGTGCGGACGTTTTCCAATCCTATGGCCCTCATCTTGGCCATGCCCCATTCAATGGCCTTCCGCGCCTCCGGAGAACCTGTAACACGGCCTCCGATCTGGTCGCTCAACTCTTCCAAGTAATTGAAAGAGTGAGTGTTCATCATGCCGTTTCCAGCAATGGAGGTGAGCGCTGGCAGAGTGCCATCGGAAGCTGGAGCCGCTGGCTCAGCAGGTCCCGAGTCGGCGCCGAAACAGAGAGATACAAGCAACAAACTCACAAAGGTGGGAACAAAGCGAATTTTCATGGGATTTGTCCTGAATGGAAGCCCGATTGTAGCAAAATAGCTGCTGGCTCTGAGCCACTCGCTACTTGCTTCAATTAAGAGACGTTGGCAACATCAAAGAGTAACTAGAGCGTGTTTCAAAAATAATTTCGCCGGGCAGCCCTCGCTGTAAAGTCCCGGGCCTAAAGGCCGAAACTCTATCAGAGCCAGCCTTTTCACGGACTAAAAAGAGTCCGCTCCCCGGACTAAAAAGTCCGGGGCTGGAGTTTCTACATTTGTACTCACGATTTTACGGGGTTAAGTCCCCGAAGGGGACGTCTGACAGTAGCCCAGCATGATTCGGCGCTGTCAGGGCGCCGAATCCAATGCTGGGTTAGGTTCAAAACAAAACGGAGTCCCGTTAGGGGACGTCTGAATCATTCTTTCTGGATTCCGTAAGCCGCCAATAATCTCTTGAATTCCTCTTCAAAGCTGATCCGCTTGTGATGTTCTGGTTGTCGCCGGCTGTAGTAGGACATCGTCTTGTCTCGTTGGGACACTCCGATAGAGAACCCTTTCCTATCCCTCCTGCCAAGAGAATCTTCCCCTTGCCGAAAAGCTTTCGTTGACCCATTTCGAAGATCTGGCTTTTTAGCAATCGAACAGCTTTCGCTGGCGATATAGTTCGCCCCAGGGAGAGCAAACATAAATGGATAGGATCGGAAACACCCCGACCGCCAGAGCTGTCATCCCATTCTCGCGGGCGATTCCGCCCAAATAGGCATGCAGCCTGTCTCGCATCTCATCCCGAATCCAGGGCTGGCGTTCAGCGGTAGTGAAGACGATGTGGAGCAGACAACACAAATAGCTGTGCGACATAAAATTCAACCGTCCCTAACGGGACTCCCATTGGATTGGAAGGTAACCCAGCATTGGGTACGGCGCCTGACAGCGCCGAACCATGCTGGGCTATTGTCAATACGGTTCACTTAAGGAATTCGAAGTTGTCAGGGACTCAGATGGTCAGCGCCGGAGGCGCACTAAGAAGTTAGCCCAGCGTGTGAACGCTGGGAAAAGATTAGAGATAAATGACAAGCCCCAGCGGGGCGGCACAGA
>DASZEU010000318.1:0-10521 GCA_035940535.1 Candidatus Angelobacter sp. | reverse complement strand
CGCGGAGAAAAGGCCGCGCTCGCGCATGGCGCGGCCGCCGCCCTGGTGCTGCCGGCAGAGCGCAGCGTCAGTTTTCTTCGGAATTTCAGGGAGCGATCCCAGGATCGGGAGTCGGTGGGACTAAGCAAGAATAACGAAGTGGGAGGTGTTCCCTCAGTGGTGCTGGGTCCTGATCTCGCCGAAAAGTTCCTTGCCCCAATGGACCTGGATTTAAAGACTCTGCATCAGACGATCAAGGCACATGGTCGGCTCAAGTCCAAAGCCCTTGGTGGTTCAGCCCACGTTGTGCTGGCTTTGCAAAAAACCAAAACCGTAACCCAAAACGTTGCCGGAATCCTCGATGGAACTGATCCTGAGCTTAAGAAAGAGTATGTGGTGTTTAGCGCCCACTATGACCACTTGCAGACCAATGCCAAAGGCCAAATCTTTCCGGGAGCCGATGATGATGGTTCAGGAACGACCGCGGTCTTGGCCATTGCTCATGCTATGTCGTTGAACCCTCCCAGGAGGTCGGTGTTGATCATGTTTCACGCAGGCGAGGAACTGGGATTGTTGGGTTCGGAGTACAACACCGAAGTGGCTCCTGTGGTTCCGCTGGATAAGATGGTGGTTGACCTGAATATTGACATGATTGGACGATCCAAACCTCCGGGTGATACTGATAAGGCCGATGAGCACCTCACCGATGCCAATACGGTCTACCTGGTCGGCTCAAACCGCATCAGCCGGGAGTTGCACAAGCTGAGCGAAGAAACCAATGCCGATTATCAGAAGTTGAATCTTAATTACCACTACAACGACCCCGAAAATCCCGAGCGCATCTACTACCGCTCAGACCATTGGAATTACGCGAAGCACGGTATCCCGATCATTTTTTACTTCGATGGCGTTCATGTGGACTACCACAGGCCCACCGATACTGTGGATAAAATCGACTTCACCAAGTTGTCGAATATAACCAAGCTGGTTTTCGAGACCGGCTGGCGTATCGCCAATCTGGATCACCGCCTGGCGCGGGATGTTAAAGGAGCCAAGTAGCATGCAGTGGGTAGTCAGATTTTGGAATGGAAGCACGAATTTCGCACTGTTATCGCGGCATTATCAAGGCAGTAGCAAACTATTTGGACTTCATGCTTTCAGCGCCGTAAAGAGCGTTCCACAGGGTTAGATTGCTGGTCTTTTCGAAGTTTTCTCTTGCCCTGTCCAAGGCCACAGCGATCAAATCACCCCAAAGTCCTAGTTCCGTTCCGCATGAGGGGCAGATCACAACGCTTTCGTCGATCGAGTTTTCCGGCATTGCGATGGTGTTGCTTCCGCAATTTGAACAATGAAGTGCGGTATTCATTTGGGGTAAAGGGTTTCCTTATTCATTCATGTTATCCAGCTTCGTTGTTGTTGCCGGCAGATAGTCATTAGCGTAGGCATCCATTACGATATGGAGCCGGTCAAAGAACGATCCTTCCTGGCAAAAGGAGGCGGGCTTGGATAAATGCTGCTGTTGAGAAAGAGCACGAAGCATTTCTGTAGCCCGCAGTAAATGAGTGGTCTTGGTTCCTAAGTTTTCCGTGGGACGTTTCGAGAGTTCTTCTATGTACAACCAGAGGGCTGAACGCACCTCATCAATGGCGCCTTTGAAGTCCGTCAGGAAATCCACAGCATCAGCTTCGTCGAAGATCGTGGACTTCCCGCCGGTTGAATTCGGACTAAGCTGATTGGAAATCTCGGCATGAATTGCCTGCAATTCTTCTGTGATTACTCTAATTCTTTGAAGCACAAGTTGTTACCTCCTCCCATCAGAAATCCTGTAACCTGGGCACTACATTAAATTTTTCTTATTTTATGCTGTCCGAGGCAAGAGTCAAGGTACTAAAATACCTACTGATAGAAGTGCTACTAGCTGGTTTAACCTCGAGGACGGGCCAAGACTAAAGTAATGTCATCGGGCTGTTCGGTAGACCCGATCCAGTCCTGCACCGCAGCAATGACGTGTTCGCCGATGCGCTCTAACGGTAAGTGGCGGTAGGTTTCAATGGTTTCCAGGAGTCGTTCTTCGCCGAACTCGCCATACTCATTTTCTGGTTCGGTAACCCCGTCGCTGAAGGCAACGAAGATGTCACCCGGACGAAGACCGACGGTGGCTTCCTGGTATTCAACGTGATCGAACAGGCCGATGACTGTTCCGCCTTCGGTCAGGCGGTGTATCGAGCGATCGGCGCACAGAATCAGCGGCGGGAGGTGGCCGGCATTGGAATAGATCAACTCCCGCCTGTGACCGTCGTAGAAGCTAAGAAACAGCGTGGCGTATTTTTCCTGGGGGGTACTCTTGAAAAGTTGGCGATTCAACAGCCATAAAACTTGAGCAGGAGATTGTGGCGGGGCAGGCCGAACCGCCAAGCCGACCGTGCCTGACGCCCTGTGGCGGCCAGTAGCGAAGGTGTCTTCCAAGGCGACAAGCTGGTTCTGTTCATAAGCTCGCACGGCCGAATGAATCGTGGCCATGAGCAGCGCGGCGGATATTCCTTTGCCGCTGATGTCGCCTAAGGCAATTCCAATCTGCTCTGAACCGTAGGAAAGAAAATCGTAGTAATCACCGCTTACAATGCGCGCTGGACGACAGATCCCATGCAACTCCAGGGTGGTGGTGCTCGACATAGCGGTAGGGAAGAGCAGCGCCTGCACTTCCTGGGCGATAGCCAGTTCGCCCTGAAGCCGCTCCTTCTCTTTTTGCTCCACGATCAACTGTTCCAGGGATTCAGTCATGGAGTTGAAGGCCACCTGGAGAGTTGCCAGTTGGTCCCGCTCTTTCACTTGGATTCGGTGGCCAAAGTCACCCCGGTTGATGTGTTGCGTGGCCTCATACAGATTCGCGACAGAAAGCGTTATAGTGCGGGTCAGCCGAAATCCGATCACCAGGGCAACGAGCACGATCATGGCTAATAGAATTCCAAAACCCACTAGGGCCACGCTCACGATATCGGCAAAGCGGCCCACAGCTACCGAAAGACGGGAGTAGAGGGTGGAAATTCTGGCAGTTGTAACCAACTCCAGGTTCTCTGAGGTTTCGCCAGTCTGCCAGTCGGTGGTCTGCATTTGAGCGTAAGAGTCAAAGCCCAGGTCCCAGGCAAATTTGGGCGGTGGTAGCGAACCTGCCGAAATGTTGCCTTGGCTGGAACTTCCCTTGACCAGGAAATTTGGATTTCTGATAGAAGCTGCGCTAGTAGCGCCCTTATCCACAGGACTAATGGTGACGGAGCCAAGATTCTCTGCGATCTTCGCCAGGAGTTGTTTGTCGATGGCCACGCTGGAAATCACGGCGAGTGGCCGAGGTCCGGCAGTTATATTTGCGGCGCGAAGATACATCCTTCCGTTGCCTACAACCACGCCTCTGAAGCCATCTTTTAGCCATCCGGGACTTGCGGATTGCGGACTGATCAAGACCGAGCGCTCAGGGAAGATGTCGTCATTCGGTTTGAATTGTTCTGGGATTGGTGGTTTGCCGCTGGAACTGTGCTGGGCAATCTCCTGAATAGTTGCAAGATTGGCGTTTTGCAGCCGCTGCGATTGGGCCTGCAGTTCATTCACGGCAAGAAATGTGGCAAACTGCCCGGCAAAGAAGTATGCGGACATAACTGCCAGAAGAAGCACCAGGAAGAGTGGTACGCCTCCAATGAACAGGTAAGTCACGATCAGGCGGTTGCGCAGCCGCCACATCACATGCTCTCGGAACCAGCGTAGTGCCAGAAAAGCCAGCAAGAGGGCCAGTGCGATTGCCAGAAAACCAGTCCAGAAGTTGAGGGAAGACGCCTGCGAGGTAGCTCCGAAAAACTTCAGAATGGCTTTTAGCAGGAACAGGATGATTTCGACAACGCCGAGATACACGGCAAACCACACTACACGGCTGCGTGGCAGCAATCCGCGGGCGGCCAATTCGCGCGCAATTTTGAAACGCACGGGTTGATTATAGCTGCTCGCTCCTGGCTACTAGCCACTAGTGGTTTGACCGTATAGAAAGTATCTTTCGAGAAGACTTGTAATAGCCCCAATTACCCAATGAGCTAAAGTCTTGCGACTAGTTCTTCCTGATACTGATGTCCGTGAATCTCACTCAGATAGCTGACCGCGTCGCGCAATCGCAAATAGGACTTCACGGCATCGATGCCTGCGAGTCGCCGCAAGCCCGAGACTTTAGGGGATGAGATTACCGGCCAGGCGTCGAGCCGAAAAAGTATCCATAACTTGAGCTTCAGCAGAGCAAGCAGGGAATATAGGCGGAATTCTGTGGCAGCCTGGACCAGTTCTTGGGCCATCATGCGTCTATCCTTATCCAAATCCGCCCGCTCAGCCGGCCCAATCCATTCCATGGTGCCCCATTCGATCAGGACCAGGGCGTTGTGGGACATTCGCAGAAGGTACTCGCGCACGAGGTGAATTCGTTTGCGCTGTAGCTGCCGGAACTCTGCAGGCGAGAGTCTGAGTTGGAAATTGGCCTCGTTTGCCGGGTCCAGGATTTCTTCAAGCTCTTGCAGTTCGGTCCGCCGCAAATAAGGTCTCACGTCGTCGATGGTCCGCGACGGGAATTTGCCGAGGAACTGGAGGACGGTGTAGATGCCCATCAAGAGGATTACACCCACTAGGAAAATGGTTATGAGAGTAAATATCATCGTCTCAGAACTCCTTTCGCCACCCTGGTGTACTGCCTTAGTTCCGTAATCAATTCTTCAGGGTCTAATGCAGGGCCGCCGTCCTTATTTGGATTTGGCGGCTGACCTTTCATAAACGTAAGCAGCCAAACCATGACGGCAATAATGTAAACGATAGGAAGGGTGTCGTGGAGAATATTGTTGAATTTTGTTCCGAATTCGGAACGTAGCAGGAAGGACGGCAGGTTTCCGGCTGCGATAATCCCAAATCCGAGGGCGATTCCAAAGGCATATTGGCGGGACCGCATGCGGAACAGTCTGACCAGCAAGATGAACAGGGCAAACAGGCCAACTTGTAGAAAACCAACGGTAATTTCAAGTCCGATAATGGTGCGAGTGATTCGCAAGGAATCAGTCGGGGGAGCCAGAAATATCCGCAAACCAGCTACAACTAGCATCGAGATTCCAATCGCCGGAAACATCAGTCGAAACCACAAAATGCCGTAGAAATTTCTGAAAACGTTATAGAACACTTCATGGAGACAAAGAAAAGCCAGTGCGGCATACCCGGCTTCAAAACTCCAATACGCGTAGTAAAAAACCTTGGTGTGTGAAAAAAGAAGAATTGTGGCCACCGTGCTGGCCAGAGAAAAACAGGTATAGACGAAGAAAAAACGAAATAAGGCCCACAATTCTCTCTTCACAAGAAGCCAAGCGAGAACCGCTTGCAACACTACTCCGAGGATGGCCAGAATCAACTCGTATAATGGCATGTAAGTGAGTGGCCAGCTTAACCCAGCCACTCTACAAAGCTCAAACTACTTGGGTAACCTTCGTGCTACTGGCAAACTGCGCCTGGCGGGCACATTGGGGGACCAATAGGTCCTCCTGATAATTCTAAAATCGAGCAAGCTCCAACCAAAAAGAACAGGGAAAGTACCAATCGGACGATTTGTTTTTTCATTTTGTTTTTTCCTCCTTCGCGACGCGAGTCAAACGATCTTGCCAACAGATGCTTATTTCCAGTCGTAAGAAACCCAGGGCCCGCTAGCGGTGGCTAGATCAGCCGAATAAGGGAGGGCGTATTTGAACTTCTTTGGGGATTGCCGGTGGTAACCCGTCTTGCTAAAACTTACTCTTCGTTCTTTACCTTTACTTACAACCCAAAGGCAGGAACAAAATCTCTGGCACTACGCCGAAAACTTTAAATTTGTCTAATCCCGGTAACCTCCTGTGCTTTGTCCATCTCAACGGCGGGTCCTGCTATCAGGTGTGCTCCAGCTAAAACCATAAGGCCGGAAATGAAGGCCCAAAACATCAATGTCACAGACACATAAAAAGGGCCATAAACATCCGGAAAATTAAGCCAGGGCAGCACCACCATATAGACGTACTTGGCGAACTCCCAAAGCAATCCCATAGCGATGGCCGCTGGCAGCACGCTCTTCGCAGCCACCTTGCCGTTGGGCAAGATCCAATAGATTAAAAAGAAAATTGCGATGCTGGCGGTGATGGCGAAGGCCTTTAGGGCAACAAAAGCAATGGCTTTGACAATGAAGTCTGCATGGCCTTGCAATATAAAAGAGAGGGCAGATTCATTACCTACAGCCAAGGCGACGGAGGATAAGGCCAGAATGCCGCAGGCGGAGGCCAGCAGCAGCGATACAAGCTGGTTTCCCAGGTAAGAGCGATTCCTGGCAAACCCCCAAATGCGGTTGAAGGCCACTTCCAACGGCAGAAAGACGCCGCTGGAGCTGATCAGCAACATGATGATGGATGCGATCTGAATCTTGTGCCCTGCCCGGTCTAGAACCGCCCCAAGATTGCGAACCACAAAACCTTGGGCCACAGGCAAATGATCGCGTACCAGTTGATCGACGACTTGTAGCATCGCCTGGGAGTGAAATACGTTGCGGACCAGCCACATTAGAAGAAATATGAAAGGAAAGAACGACAAGATGGCATTGGCTGCCACCGAAAAGGCGAAGGTGTGGGACTCCGTCTTGAGCAAATAACGCAGCGTCGGCAGCCCCCGCTGCACAAACATCTGTTTCCAGCCTACCTTCCAAGGTTCGACCCTGGCATACGCACCAAGTCCCTGGTCTAATGCTGGAGCAGTAGCCGTGGCGGACAGGATTGAATCTGAATCCATGTAGACAGCTTTGGCAAATCGTACCAAAAAAACAGGTCGTTAGGGGGTCTGGGGAGTCGGGATAAGCTACATCAAATTTCATTAATAAACAATGACAAAACTTTTCACTTTCTAATTGCTGGAAAAACAAACACCTTTACAAAATCCAGAGTTCCCCCTTATTATGCCTAACTTCCCGGAGAACAATTCGGGAAGCTCCCGGTTGAACACCCGGGAATTTTTGGTTGATGTTTTTGTACAGTGCAGTTCAACTTCGCGGACGGACAGGTTGTTGGAATGCTCCACGGCCTCTTTTGTTGCGGGAAAGCTGCCCGGCAAAGCAGCAACCTTTTCTCTCTGACTGGTTGATGCAGCAGAGAATTTTATTTGAATAGAGGCGAAAGGAGTGTTGTTTGTGAGAGAGAAGGGCACAGTGAAGTGGTTTAACGGAGCCAAAGGTTATGGCTTTATTCAGCGTTCGACCGGGGAAGATGTGTTCGTCCATTTTTCCGCGATCCAGGAAAATGGCTATCGGACGCTGAACGAAGGTGAAACCGTGGAGTTCGAGCTATTGAAGGGTCCCAAGGGCTTCCTGGCTGCGAACGTCATGCGCGGTATGGCATAAAGCAGCCCAACTTTCCCCTTGCCACGGCAAGGGGATTTTTGTGTCTGGAGGCTGCGGCATTCGAGTTTGTTTCGAATTGTTACACTCGGATTTTGGTACACTCGTGAGCGGCGATGGAGTTCGCCCTTAACCGCCACAAGGCTGATGACTCCTACCAGTTCCATGTCAGGAGTTTCCTTGTGACGGTCAACATCTTGTATCTTTCTATTGGCGCCATCCTGGGCGCGCTTCTTCGTTTTGCAGTGACCCATCTCTCATCCGAGTCTTCTCACCATCGCGGATTCCCTCATGGAACGCTGATTGTGAATGTAGTGGGCAGTCTGATTGTGGGCTTCGTTCTTACCTCGACGGAAGATCACTCCCATGACCCCTGGCGGATGTTTGCCGCCACTGGCTTTTGCGGATCTTTCACAACCTTCTCAGCCTTTGCCTACGAAAGCATGGGCTATTTGCGCCAAGGCCGTCTGGGCACTTTTGCTCTCAACGTGGCGCTCAACAACATTTTGTGCGTGCTTGCAGTTGTGCTGGGTACATATTTGCACAGTGCAGGACGCAATGGGATCGTTCGCTAAGTGGCATGCGGGTGCCCCATCCTTCGCGTCTTCTGCGAAGGGTGGGCGCTATGCAGTGAAAAGTCCTAATTGCTCGTAGGCGTGCCCGGTATCGGCTTTCGCAGTGGCCATCTTGCGACGTTCTCCGGTATGCAGGCCATACTTCTGGCAATACTTTTTGATCAGTGTTGAGATTCTCTCTCCATACTCCGGGGGCAGGAACGCCTGCGCCCCGTAGCGTTCTTTGTACATGGGAACAAGATGAGGGAATTTCTCTTGCAAGAACGGCATGAAGATCTTTTCCGCGCAAGGCTTGAGAAACAACGGATTGACGTAGACAAAAGCAGCTCTCGCCCGGGCTGCCGCCCTGATCAGATTCTCCAAGTCGGCAGGTGAATCGGTAATCCCTGGCAGTACCGGGGCGCAGTTCACGCCTGCCCGAAGGCCTGATTCCACCAGCATCCGTACCGCTTCAAGGCGCAGATCAGGCCGGGGAGCGCGTGGCTCCAGAATGCGGGCTAGATCAGTCTTGAGTGTCGTGACCGTAACACAGACCGAAAGGGCGTTGTTCTCGCTGATCTTTTGCAGTACGGGAAGATCGCGCACGATCAACCTGGACTTGGTAACCAGTCCGATTTCAAGGCCGCTGTGCAGCGCCAGTTCATCCAGCAGGGCGCGGGTTACGCCAAAGCGCCGTTCGGCCGGTTGATATGGATCAGTGGCTGTGCCAATGGCAATGCTCTCTCCAGCGCGGACCTTCTTAAGCTCCTGGCGCAACAGCCAAGCCGCGTGTTGCTTCACAAAGATCTTTCGCTCAAAATCCAGGCCTTCGCGCATTTCCATGAATTCGTGGGTGTAACGCGCGTAGCAGTATTTGCAAGCAAACTCGCATCCCCGGTAAGGGTTGATCATCCAGGTGAAGGGCATGCGTGGAGAGTTGCACCGGGTCATCACTGATCGGTTCTCAAGGGTGATGTATTCAACGTTGTGGCCTTCATCGACAGCCTCACCTTGTGCGGCCAACCGGGCTATGCCTACCAACCGCTCTCCAGGTGTGATTTGGGGAAATAGAGACGACATTAGGTGCTTCCTTGTATTCGCTTTTTATTCGCTTTTAATATAGCGGAAGATGCTGGCCTAAAGCAACGTTTTTTAGCTGAATGATTGGTGTATCGCTAATGGTGTAAGCTATTGAAAACAAAGTTGTTGCTTGAGGGTTGAAAAAATATGGAGCCAAAGCCCAAGTTGGAGAGTGATTGCCGGACTCAGGCAAGCTATGACAGGTTAGCGGGGGAATACGCTAGGAGAATCTACTCCGAACTGGAGAACAAGCCCTTTGACCGCAACCAACTCGATCATTTTGCCGATCTTATTCGCGAGCAGGGCATGGTTGTTGACTTAGGCTGCGGACCGGGCCAGATTGCCCGCTACCTTGCTGATCGTGGTGTCAGTGTCATCGGGCTGGATCTATCGCATGGAATGCTGTTGGAGGCCGAAAGACTCAATCCGGGAACAGCCTTCCTACAAGGAAACATGCTGGCCTTGCCCATTAGCTCGAACCAACTCGGCGGCATCACCGCTTTTTATTCGATCATTCATCTGGGTCATGATCTCTTGTTAGATGCCTTCGTCGAGATGCGCCGGGTGTTGCGTCCCAACGGCTGTGTGTTGCTTGCGTTTCATGTGGGCGCTGATGTCTTACATACTTCCGAACTCTGGGGACACAAAGTTGATCTTGACGCCACGTTCTTCAGCACCGAAGAAGTAACTCGTTGTCTCGCAGACGCAGGTTTCAAAATCGAAAAAGCGTTGGAACGCGACCCATATCATCCAGATGTGGAACATCAGAGCCGCCGTGGCTATGTTTTGGCCAAAAAGCCTGCCTAAAAACTCAGCCTCAACGCCAACTGGATCTGGCGCGGATTGTAGATCGCACGAGGAGTTCCGTAGTTCGGGTTGGGTGAACCCTCGCGGAACCTCTGGGTTGCGGAACATCCCTGAGCGGTCGGGTTAAACGGGCAGAAATCGGCTGCTCCGTAGACGGTGTTGAAGAACCTTACGTTGACCTTGTTGAGAAGATTGAAAGCCTCGGCGATTGTCTCGACATGCATGCGCTCCGTTAACTTAAAGGTCCGAGAAACTCTGAGGTCCACGGATTGATAGGTATCTCCCTTGAAAGTATTGCGCGGCTCCAGGCCTACACGGTCGTTGTTGCCGAAGATGTCCCAATTAGCATCGAAGCCGGCAAACTTGGTGAAGTAGTTGGGCGACTCCAGGCTGATAATCGTGCCCAAATGGAAATTGTTCAGAACGGCATTCAAATGCGACGGGCCATCAATCGTGGCGTTCAGCACAAAGCGCTGGCCGACGCTGTCGGACGAGATGGCACGCTCCGCCTTGATGTTCTGGCTGTCCTGCGGAATGAGCACAAAGCTGGGATTCGGACCATCGTCTATGCCCTTCGACCATGTATAGCTCACGCCGCCGCTGAAGTGGTGGCTCAGGCGTTTGTTGAAGTTGACCAGCAATCCGTTCCACTCCGAGTTCCATTTTGATGCAGCCTCAAAGAATACT
>DASZEU010000317.1:0-4518 GCA_035940535.1 Candidatus Angelobacter sp. | reverse complement strand
ACTGGCGATTCGGCTGAGAAAGTTGCCGCTGGTCGAAAAGCCCGACCCGGAAATGCTGATGCGCATGACCTACAAGCTACCGCCACGCACCATCCAGGTGATTCAAGAGCTTGCCCAAGAGCAATATGACGGGGATGCGGGACAGGCGATCACCGCTTGTGTGAAGATCCTGAAGATGAAAAAGATAGATTGATTCGAGCAGTCTGCTCACCTTGTCCCATTTGTGGTGTTAGTATGCTGTCCTTTCGCAAATCTCCCGTTTGGGGTTCGTGAACGTGAAAGACGATCGTTTCCTGCTAATCTGCGTTCTTCCGTCTATCGTTTTGTTGGCTACTGTTTCTACTTTCGGGGCCGATGAAGTGGCCAGAAGCCAGCAGCTTTTTGCTACACTCTCCCCGTGACGAGGCTCATTGTCAACGCAGATGATTTTGGACTTACCTCGGGGGTGAATCGCGCCATTCTTGAGGCCAGCCGCGCCGGGACGGTTACCTCGACTACCCTGATGGCCAACTCTTCGGCTTTCGATGAGGCAGTCGCATTGGCCAAATCGCAGCCGCAGCTTCGAGTTGGTTGCCATATTGTGTTGATCGATGGAGAACCCATCAGCTCCGGCCTCAAGACGCTGACTAATGGAACACCGAGATTCAGAAGCAGCCTGAAAGAATTTGCGATGGCTGCCATCGGGAAAAAGCTTTCGCCTGAGGAGATTCGTTGCGAAGCCGAAGCCCAGATTCGCAAGATACAATCTGCCGGCATTGTGGTCAGCCACGTTGACACGCACAAACATACGCATATATTTCCGCATGTGCTGCGTCCGGTGTTGCTGGCCGCTCGATCCTGCGGTGTCCCTGCGGTGCGGAATCCTTTTGAGCCGGCAATGGCATGGCCCCGTGGCAGGGTCTTGCGCACACCGGCGCTCTGGATACGGGCCTTGCAAGTGAAGCTGCTGCACCGATATTCCGCAGAGTTCAACGCGGCAGTAAATGACGAACATATAAAGACTACACAAGGCAGCGCCGGCATTATCGCGACAGGTACGCTCAACCAGAACCTGCTCACTGCCACGCTTCAGGGACTGCCCGAAGGCGAATGGGAACTCGTATGTCATCCGGGTTATCTGGACACTGATCTGCAATCGGCGGGCACACGGCTGCTTCAGTCCCGGCAGACAGAATTACAGGCCCTTACCTCGGCGGAGACAAGGCAAGTGCTTGCGCGAAGAGGTATCCAACTGATTTCATATTCAGAGCTTTAACAATCGTGAATCTTAAAGCAGTGAGTTGAATCGAAAGTCTTGCCACAGCAAAAAAGCAAAACCCACCACGGAGGCACGGAGAAAAGCAAAAGCTTTAGCCACGAATTTACGCGAATGAACACGAGTAAGATTTGCTAGGATTTTTTGGACTTTTTCTTTGTGTTTTTTTGCAAAGGAGACATCGTGAAAATTGGCATTACGTGTTATCCAACCTACGGTGGCAGCGGCGTGGTGGGTACTGAGCTGGGCATTGAACTTGCTGCCCGTGGACATGAGGTGCATTTTATTGCCTACCAGCAGCCTTTCCGCTTGAATAGCAGTCATTCGCACATCATGTTTCATGAAGTCACGGTCTCTCAATATCCTTTATTCGAGTATCCGCCTTATGATCTGGCGCTGGCCACCCGCATGGCAGAGGTGGCGGAGATCTATGACCTCGACATCCTCCACGTGCATTACGCCATTCCGCATTCTGTCAGCGCTCTGCTGGCCCGCCAGATGCTTGCTGCCCAGGACAAGCCGCGCAAGCTTCCCTTTGTTACCACGCTTCACGGAACGGACATTACCATCGTGGGCGCGGACCGTTCCTATCTTCCGGTAACTCGATACGCCATTGAAATGAGTGATGGAGTCACTGCCATCTCCAACTACCTGAAGAAACGTACTCTCCAGGAATTCGAAATCCGCCATCCGATTGAGGTGATCTACAACTTCGTGAACTGCGACCTCTACGTGCGCGATACCAAGGCAGCAGAACGACGGGGAGAGTTTGCCGATAAAGATGAACGCATTCTGGTGCACGTCTCTAATTTCCGTCCGGTGAAACGCCTTTGCGACGTGATTGAGATTTTTGACCAGGTGCAGAAGCAAGTCCCCTCACGGCTGTTGCTGATGGGAGACGGCCCGGAGCGTTCCAAGGCGGAATGGCTGGTGAACCAAAAGGGCCTGCGCAAGAAAGTTGATTTCATGGGCAAGCTCGACAACGTGAACGAAAAGCTTTCGATTGCCGACCTTATGCTGATGCCCAGCGAACTGGAGTCGTTTGGCCTGGCAGCCTTGGAAGCCATGGCCTGCGAAGTGCCCACCATTGCGACTTCCGTGGGTGGCGTCCCGGAGGTGATAGAGCACGGCCGCACCGGATATCTGGCACAAGTCGGCGATGTTGAAACCATGGCCCGTTGCGCTATCGAGATTCTTTCCGATGAGAAGCGACTGCGGGAGATGGGCAAGCTGGCGCGCTGGGAAGCCCAGGCGCATTTCTGCACTTCCAAAATCATTCCTGAATATGAGAAGTTCTATGAGCGGGTATTGGAGCGAGCGGCGTAAATAGCAGAGGCCGCGCTCTCACCGGGAGTGTCCACCTGAAGGATGGGCAACTCCACCACAACCAGCGTTCCCTGGGTGCTCGGGCTGCTCACCACGATGGTGCCTTCGTCGCCGTAGAGCACCTGCAGGCGTTCGGCTACATTGACCATGCCAATGCCCCACCCTGAGCCGGTTTTGTGGGCAGCCACGGCCGGCTGAGCATTCATGCCCACACCATCGTCCTCGACCTGAAGTACAAGTTTGCCTTCCTGAATGCGCGAACGAATGGTGATGCTGCCTCCGTCGATCTTGGGCGAGAGTCCGTGCTTGATGCTGTTTTCCACCAGGGGCTGAAGCAACATGCTGGGGATAACTACGTCGAGGGTGTCGGGATCGAGGTGCTTGTAGACGCGCAGCTTCTCCCGGCCAAAGCGGACCACTTCAATATCCAGGTAATCGTCGATGAACTCGATCTCTTCACGAAGCTGTACGAATTCATCGTGCTTGCCCAACAGACGCCTCAGGATTTTGGAGAGCTTAAGAATCAACTCCCGCGCCAGATCGGGATCAAAGCGAACCAGCGAAGAAATGGAGTTCAGGGTGTTAAACAGAAAATGAGGATTGATCTGGCTTTGCAAGGCGTCAAGCCGGGCTTCGAGCAGCAGTTTTTCCTGCTCTTCCAGCTTCATTTCGATGCGCGCATTGTTCCAAATCTTAATGGGAATGGAGATGGTGGCCACCACAGTGGCAAAAACCGCCAGCAGCGCCACGGAAGTAGTAAGGTAAACGGCAAAGAGCCGGTTGGGAGCGACGTAGCTCAACTCCATCCGGGCGGCCTGCAAGGCCACGATCATGAGAAAGAAAGCGGTCTGCCAGTCGATGCGAGGATGTCGCAAATTGCGCTTGAGCCAGCGGTAGATGCTCATGTCCATGAACGGCGAGAAGGTCCATATCTCTTCTTGATTGCGGCAGAAAGCGCGTAGCGCGCCCGCCAGCAGTCCAACCAGCACGTTCACCGGAAGAGTGAGATACTCCCCATGAAGCAAAGCCGGAAGCGCCATGATGAATCCACCGGTTGCTCCTGCCAGTCTTCCACCCACAATTCCCATGAGCAAGGAAGCCTCAAAGCCCAGGTCGGCTGCGGAAAAAGATTTTACGTTGCAGCGAATGTAGACGCCCAAAGCAAACGGAACAGCCGTAAAAAGAATGAAGTAGAGCTGTTGCCGCAAGGTGCGGCGCGTGCTGAAGAGCAGCTTTTTGAATTCCTTGGAACGGCCCAACGCGCTGGCCACAGCCGTGGCTACGCCCATCTTCAGGAGCAGCGTTATCAGTAGGAGCCGGAGATCCACAATCCTATTTTTTCATGGTTTTCGGCTTCGCGGCCATTTTTAAACCACAGAGGCCACAACGCAGCAGAACCACAACCAAAAAGCAAAACCCACCACCCTTCGACGAAACTCAGGGCAGGCTACGGCACGAAGACACAGCGTAGAAAAGCCACAACCAAAGCTAACCACAGAGGTCACGAAGGAACACGAAGCAAACCAAAAACCAATAGATTACCGCAGAGTTCGCGGAGGCCGCAGAGGGGTTGGGTTGCGTAAATGATCAAACGTGCGAAAAATCACGATGTCAGGAGACAACACGACGCAGAGAAAGCAGAAGGGCCTGCAGAAGAATTTGAGTTAGTCATCCACGTACCATAGCGAAGCGTGCCGGTGAAAATGCAGAGATATCGATTCCAGCCGGCTGGCCCATGATGAGATTGGCCATGACCTTGGCCGCGGCCGGGGCCAGCAGAATGCCATTCCGGAAATGGCCGCTGGAAACCATGATGCCCGGAGTCTCGGTTTCGCCCATGATGGGCAGACCGTCGGGTGTGCCCGGACGCAGACCGGCCCAGCTTTGCACCACCGGCGCTGTAGCCAACTCTGGGACCAATGCGGCAGCGGCGCGAT
>DASZEU010000316.1:0-6371 GCA_035940535.1 Candidatus Angelobacter sp. | reverse complement strand
TCCTCTGCTCTTGGCCAGACCTGTACCGCCAGCTGCGCATGCCAAGTCGCACGGAAAGTTAGCCCTTAGCGGAGCCTTGATCAAGCGACATGGCAATCTGCGCGCACCTGCCGGACAAAGAGGTTGTTAGTGCCAGGATATAAACCGCGGCCTCACGCGTTTGATCAATCCTAAATGAATCCTCCTTTGATGCGGTTTGGATTTCTGATCAATTTTGGATCTCACCTCTGTAACCTCCGTGCCCTCTGTGTGATGCTCTTCTTTTAACGCTCGAAAAGCTTCGCGCCCTATTTTTCATTCCGGTAAGGGACCCCTTTTTGGTAGAGCCCGATTTCCGTTCGCAACGCTTCCACCAAAGACGTCTTACTTTGGGCGGTAGCTAATTGCAGACTCCGCTCTGCCGTTTCGACCGCTTCCGAGAATTGCCCGCTTTGGGCGAAAGCCGCCGCGAGGATATGGAGAACCGTCGGATCCGCGCCGCCAGTCAATTCGTTGGCCTGTTGAGCTAGTTTAACGGCGATCGCTTTCATCATGGATGTTTGCGGCGAGGTCGCCAGTGTCCAAGCCAGATTGGCGCGAGCTTGGACATCCCGAGGATTAATTTCGAGCGCCCTTTGATAGTGAGCAATAGCCTGGTCTACTTCTCCCTTTTGGAAAAGAACAATGCCGAGATTATTGTGGACATCGGCATAGTCGGGTTTGATTTGGAGCGCTTTTTCGTAATGAGCGATTGCCTCATCCGCTTGGCCTTCGCGGAGAAGAGCATTTCCAAGATTGTAGTGAACTTCAGCGTAAGTGGGTTTGATTTGGAGCGCTTTATAGTACTGTGCGACGGCTTCGTCTAACTCCCCTTTTTGGAGCAGAGCATCGCCAAGATTGGCCTGTGCCTCTACTTGGTCCGCATCGATCTCCACTGCTCTTCGAAAATGAACGATCGCTTCGTTCACTTGGCCCTCCCGGAGCAAGACAGCGCCGAGATTGTTATGGGCCATCCAGGCCATGGGATTTCTTTCGATCGTGGCGCGCCAGAGCGTTTTGATGTCGGTATACATTGCGCTCTGATGCCAGGTGAGGGCAGTCAACGAGGCTAGTAATGCTCCGCACAGCAGATAACCAGTTGGATGACGCCAAGGCTGCCGGTGCTTGAGCTGCAGGGCTATTCCGGGTGCCGCGAGCGCAATAATCCCGAGGCACGCAAGATATTGGAAATGGTCCGCTACAAGCGAGTAGCGGAACGGATAAACATCCAAGAACCCTAGTGCCGGGAATAGCGTCCCGATAAAAAAGAGGAATCCGGCCAGGGGCCCGCGCCATCGGCGGGTTAGCCACACCAGAATTGCGAGCAACACCAGTACCGTCGCCGGGAAGAGATATTGCCACCAGACCATCTGACTGACCTGCCAGCGTGGATAGACGAAGATCAAATCCAGTGGCCAGAAGAATTTGCTCAAGTAAAACCAGATTGCGCGACCGGCGATAAGAACGCGTTCCGTCATAGAATAATTGAAGTCGGAGCCTTCGGCACCGACGAGATTTCGCTCCGCCCACGCGGTAAATAGGCCAGCAGCCGTTCCCAGCAGGAAAAAGGGTATCAGAGGAAGTAAATCGTCCCTCAATGATAACTTGCCACGCTTCCACCAAAAAATGACCAAAATAGCGGCAGGTAAGGTCGCGATGACGGTTTTCGACATTAATCCCAACGTAAAAAGTACCAAGGCAGCGGCATAGAATGCTGGGTTTCTTGTGCGGTCAAACTTCAGGTAGGCCAACAGCGACCCGAAATAAAACACTCCGGAAAGCAAGTTCTTGAGTTCGGAGATCCAAGCCACCGATTCCACTTGAATTGGGTGCAGAGCAAAGATGGCAGCCGCAAGCCAGGCTCCGGGAATTTCAAGCTGTCGCAGAATTCTGACCAGGAGCAAAGCAGAGGTGCAGTGTAGCAGGATATTGAGCAGATGGTACCCTGCAGGCCAATCTCCCCAGAGTTGGTGTTCCAACCAAAAAAGAGTGTGCAGCAATGGATAGTATTGCTGGGTAACGCCGGGTTGAGTCCAAATTCTTCCTAATCCGTCCAGGGAGCGCAATTCCGGATTGGTCAGGTGGGCGTTATCATCCCAGATTGGCGTTCCGTTCCAGGCCGGCATGTAGGCCATCATTGTGACGATCACCAAAAGCAGGGCCAACAGCCAATCCTGCCGCCACAGCTCCACTGGCTGTTTGCAGTCTAACCCGATTGAGTCCTGAGTTTCTGAAGCGGTCACGCGAGAGCCAACGGCGGACCCTTTCCTGGCACGGGCGGTTTGTTTCGATTTGCGGCTCATTCGTTTCGCTCAGCTAAACTGATCGCCCCTTCTCCTCAAATCTGAGAATGGCTCGACTGCCCGGCGGGCCGAATACCGTACCCGGCAGCATTGGGCGCGAAGTCATCGCTTTGACTTTCGGCTCAAGAGAGAGGATTACAACGCCCCAAGAAGCTACCGTTCCTAGTTTCAAAATGGATTGTCGTCAGAATTATTCTGCATTACAATGTGCCCGGAGATGGGGTTTCATTCGGGCTTCGGATGAGGCACAGTTTGGAGTTTTGATCTGAGTGTTTCGCTGAAAGGTCGAAAGATTCACCCGGCGCGTTCAATTTCTTCTGTAGCCTTTGGAGCATCGAATTGCTTCGGGCATGACCTTTGACATGAATGACGTTTGCTCAGGCGTGGATAGCGGTTCCATTGAGGCGTCGACAGAGCAATTGAAATTGTACCGCCTTCTGGTGGAGAACAGTCTTGGACTGATGTGCATCCATGACCTGGACGGCGTCTTGCTTTTTATCAATCCCGCTGCCGCTCAAGCACTTGGATATAATCCGGAGGATGGGTACAATCCGGAGGACAGCATTGGGCGGAACCTGAGGGAGTTTCTTGCGCCCTCCGTTCGCCATCTCTTCGATGAGTACCTGTGCCGCATCCGGCGCGAGCCGACTAGCAGCGGTCCCATGCGCATAGTTGCCAGAGATGGCAGCGACCGCATTTGGTTTTGCCGGAATATTCGATATGACCGGCTGGAAGGCTCCCCACTGGTTCTTGGGCACGCCATCGACATCACCGAAAGGATTCGGGCAGAGCGCGCCCTGAAAGAGGCCCAGGCAGCCGTCCAACAAGCACATGATCAATTAGCCGTACGTGTTGTCGAGCGCACAGCGGAACTGCAGCAGACCAATGAGCGATTGGTGGCTGAAATAGAGCAGCGCAAGCTGGTCGAAGAGGAACTGCTCCGCAGCCGCAAACTGGAGGCGCTCGGTGTTTTGGCCGGGGGAATCGCACACGACTTTAACAACTTCCTTACCATCATTTCAGGCAATATCGCGCTTGCAAAGATGCAGCTTAAGCCCGCCGATACGGTCGGCGATACACTCGATCAGGCCGCGACGGCGTGTCAACGAGCTGCCGCACTGGCTTCACAGCTCTTAACCTTTGGAAAGGGAGGAGCGCCGGTCCGCAGGCCAACTCCACTCGCTGGAGTCATCAGGGATGCGGTAGACCTGGCCCGAGCTGGAGCTACGGCTACTATCGACCTATTCATCGGATCGGACGTCTGGTCAGCAGATATCGATATTGAACAAATCAGTCATGCGCTGCACAACATTTTGCTCAATGCGCGGCAAGCGATGCCGGAGGGTGGAGTGATAGAAGTGCGTGCCGAAAACGTTGTACTTGATGCGAATTTCAAGCCTCTTCTCGGTGGCAGGTACGTTATGATTTCCATTAAGGATTATGGATGCGGAATTGCGGCTGAGGTTCTACCGAGCATCTTCGACCCATACTTTACGACTAAGCGGAACGGCAGAGGTCTTGGCCTGGCATCAGTGCATGCAATTGTCGCCAAACATGAGGGCCATATCACCGTGCAGTCGATACTTGGCGCGGGAACTACCTTTTCGGTCTACCTCCCGGCGTGCGAGCCGGCCCAACCAACGGAAACCGCGACTGCTGAGCCGCTGCCAATCGGCAGCGGGCGAATTCTGGTAATGGATGATGAAGAGCCCATTTGCCAACTACTGGCACAGATTTTGGAACGATTGGGTTACGAGGTAGAGTGCGCTAAGGACGGAGCCGAAGCGATCGAGCTTTATCGAAGAGCAAAAGACTTGAGCCGCCGTTTTGACGCGGTATTGGTAGACCTGACCATTCCTGGCGGCATGGGGGGCAAAGAGGTAGCGGCCCGCCTGAGACAAATCGACGAAACGGTGATCGTGGTTGTTTCCAGCGGCTATTCCGATACTCCCATTATGTCCGAATTCCGGAGGTACGGCTTTGCCGACGTATTGCCCAAGCCTTGGACAGCAGCCCAGTTGGGCGAGGCGTTGCGTCGGTGCGTGAGGCTACGCGGAAAGTCGTCATTTCCAATGGGGTCCCCTAATGAAGCCACCGGCTCTTGCTCATGAAGTAAACGGGCAACACTGTTTGAGGGTGCTAAGCGACATCAGCAGGCCATTAACAGCCTGTGCAGCCGAATTTTCTCAGAACGCATCGTAAAGATCGCGGTCCAGAGTTTTTTTGATTCTCCGAGTTCCTCCGTGCCCTCCGTGCCCTCTGTGTGATGCTCTTCTTTTAACGCTCGTAAAGCTTGCAACCGCCGGCTGCAACACAAGAAGCGATCAGTTGGAATTCCGGTTGACAGACTATCGAGTCAACTGATAGAAGCGGCCTGCTGGAACTGGCACGCTTTTTTGGAGAACCATGGGCAAAAGATTGTCATTTTTATTGGTGGTCTTGGCTCTCCTATTAAGCGCGCAACCCATTGAGTCTCAAGAGTTTCCTTTTGCAGGGGTCGATGCATATCAGGCTCTTTTGCGGGCCGGTTATACGACCTTGGAACGCTTCGCTGCGCTCTTAGTGCCCTCAAAAATCCCATTGTTAGCCGACGGGGGCGGTGACGGAAGTGGTGGAAGCGGCGATGGGGGTGGAGATGGTGGAGGCAGCGGGACGGGTGGAGGAACCGGCGCCGGTGCTGCTGGCGGTGCTGGTGATGGCGCCGGGGCTGCTGGCGGCGCTGGCACCGGCGGGACCGGTGATGGAACCGGCGGGACTGGTGATGGGACCGGTGGAAACGGTGATGGGACCGGTGATAGCAGCAGCGCCGCCGATGCCGCCGCTGCTACGTCTGATGCCGCTGCTTCCGCTTCGACTGATGCCGCTGCCACTGACGCTGCGGCTGCTACTGACGCTGCCGCCACCGATGCCTCTGCCGCCACCACCGACGCTGCTACTACTAATGCGGCCGCCGCGGATAACGCGGCCGTCGACAATACTTCCGAGACCGCGCCGACGGACCCGCCTGCTGTCACAGTAAATAACGCGCCGACCACCCCACAAACGGATCAGACGACAGTGACCCCTGAGTTGGCGGCGATCATGTCGATACCGACGACTGACCCGCGTGGTGGAGAAGATGTTGCGGCCCCAGTAAATAACGGCATCCCGGGAGGTGCCGCTCCCGCTCTGGGCGGGCCAGGCGCCGCACCGGTCGATGTTGCGATTAACGCTGTGATTGTCAGCGCCGCTCAATCGCCCTGGGATGCGATCAGGAGAGCCCCGGGAGTGCGCAACGTAATCATCACAGGGGGTATTATTGCGTTGGGCAAAACGCCAATCCCTGGCGAAATCCCAGGAGGAGGTCCTCAGCCCGCATGGCTAAGGCTGATTCCCGATCTTCGGCTATTGAATGGATCGGCAATCCCGCCTGTCGTTCCGAACGTGATTGATGTCCGGATCATGAACTGTCCGATAAAGATTGAAGATTCTGCTGAGTAACCCAAATATCTACGTAGAATTCCATGAAAAGGTGCGTCATTTTCCTGTTGGCCATGGCTGGTTTGGCCGGCGGGTTTCTCTCGAATGCTGATGGAGGGTCGGCTGTGGCTTTTGCTCCCCCTAGCCATCTCGTTTCTATGTTTGGACACCCTAAAGATGTGTCAATCCAGAGGGCCCTTGAAGAAGGACGACGCCGTTACGGGCCGAACGTCAAACTCCTTGCCGCTACGGATGTAACCGGCTACGGCGCTATCGCGATAGCGCGTCATCCCAATGGTCAAGGATCGATCATTGGCGTTGCGTTGGGCATGCGGTCTGCTACCGAGGCCGATACGGTGGCGATCCAAAAATGTCTCAGAGCGGGCGGTACGCATGCGGAAGTCCGCTGGGCATGGAGAGGATAATGGGAACCTCCATACCTGCTCTAGCTTTGCGCTTCTGTGACTAAATGGATCGGCAATCCCGCCTCTCGTTCGGAACGTGATCGATATTCGGAGCATTCTTTCGGCTTTTGCTAGGACCTGCGATCCTAACGGTTCACAACGTTCAGGCTGGTTCGGCTGTCGCGAC
>DASZEU010000315.1:0-18027 GCA_035940535.1 Candidatus Angelobacter sp. | reverse complement strand
ATCTTCTGCGACGTGCTCGGCAAGGACATAAGCAAGTCCGCCGGTCATGCCTGAGCCAAAGTTCATTCCCGTTGGTCCGAGCACCAGAACCACACCGCCGGTCATATATTCGCAGCCGTGGTCGCCCAGGCCTTCGACTACCGCGAGGGCTCCGCTGTTGCGCACTGCAAACCTCTCCCCGGCTCTGCCAGCGATGTAAAGCTCGCCCGAGGTCGCGCCATAGAGTATGGTATTTCCGGCCAGGACGTCACCACGACCCGAAGCCTCCCTTCCAGCGCTGATCGAAATGGACCCGCCGCTGAGGCCTTTGCCTACGTAATCATTGGCCTCTCCCCAAAGCCGAAAACTGATTCCAGAGACCAAAAAGGCGCCAAAGCTTTGGCCGGAGACACCGCGAAATTCGAAATCCAGAGACTCGTAGTGATCAGGCACACGGCCCCAACGGCGAAGCACTTCGCCGCTCAAATGAGCGCCAACACTGAGATCAGCATTGGTGATGGGCAACGCCGCCTGGTCCATAGAGTTCTTTTCGTCCATCAGACTGGCAGGGACCAGACTGGCAAGCTGGCGGGCTAGCCCAGCCGGATGTTTATGAGGCACGTGGCCGCCTGCGCCTCCCGGTATTGGCCGCAGCAATGCTTGCATCCAATCGCATTCTTGTTGATCATCTGACGCATGGTGCGATCCGCGGGTGATCAAATTGGCGTGGCGCGGCTTGAGTTTTTCTGTCCTGCCGACAACTTCGTCGATGGTGCGTGCGCCCAGCAGGGTCCCCAACAGCACGCGAACTTCTGATGCCATCGCCTGAAAATAAGCAATTACCATTTCGGGATTTCCCGAGAAGCGGGTGCGCAGAGATTCATCCTGAGTGGCGATTCCTACCGGGCAGGTATTCAGGTGACACTGTCGCGCCATCACGCAGCCAATCGCCAGCAAGGCTGCGGTACCAAAGCCGAACTCATCGGCCCCCAGCAAGGCGGCAATCACGACATCGCGGGCAAATTTCAAACCGCCATCGACCCGAAGACGTACTCTTTGGCGCAACCCTGCTTTGATCAGGGTACGATGAACATCCTGCAACCCAAATTCCCACGGCAAACCAGTATTTTTGATCGAACTTAAAGGCGATGCGCCAGTGCCGCCATTGTGGCCGCTGATCGTGATTACATCAGCACCTGCCTTGGCTACTCCGGCAGCAATCACGCCTACGCCCGCCCCGGCCACCAGCTTTACGCCGATTCGAGCCTCGGGATTGACTTCGCGAAGGTCATGAATCAATTGCGCCAGGTCTTCGATACTGTAAATGTCGTGGTGGGGCGGTGGCGATATCAGAGACATTCCAGGCACAGCGTGCCGGAGCCTCGCTATATAGGGAGTGACTTTATTAGCAGGAAGCTGGCCACCTTCGCCCGGCTTGGAGCCTTGCGCCATTTTGATTTCAATCTCCTGGGCATTCACCAGATACTCGGTGGTCACGCCAAAGCGGCCTGATGCAATTTGTTTGACTTTGTTAGCGGCCTCTGGCTCCCTGGTGTAGAGACTCGGATCTTCGCCGCCTTCGCCAGTGTTGCTGCGCGCTCCCAGTCTGTTCATGGCCAGAGCCAACGTGCGATGCGCCTCGGGGCTAATGGCTCCCAAGGACATGGCTTGTGTACTGAAGCGCCGCAGAATTTCGCTCTCCGGTTCGACTTCGCCGAGTTCCACCGGCTCCTGGGGAACAAGCTCCATCAGATCACGGATGGCGATGGGTTCGCGGTTCCATCCCAGCTTTTCAAAGGCACGAAAGCTTTCCGCCGTCTGGATCTTCCCATGGGCGCGCGATTTCCGCAGCAGCTCAGGCGAGGTCTCATGCTGCTCTCCTTCTTTGCGATAGCGATAAAACCCCGCGTCTTTCAGGCTGTCCGGTTCGGTACCAAAGGCGAGGGCATGGTTATGCAGGTAGTCTTCAAGAATCTGCTGCAACGATATCGCGCCTGCAACATGAGTGGCGCTCTCGAAAAATTCCTGGCAAAGCTGGCGGCCTAGTCCAATGGTCTCGAATAGCTGGCCGTTACGATAACTTGCAATCGTAGAAATTCCCATCCGCGACAAGACTTTCTTGAGACCCGTGTCAATGGCCTGGCAAAAATTTGCCGCCCCTTGCGGCTGATGCTCTTCGGCAAAGAGTAGGGCCAGAAATGGGGAGACGGCTGCCGCTCCTACGGCCAGCAGCAGAGCCATATTATGGGTATCGAGAGCTTGCCCGGTTTCCACGATGAGCGGCGTGCGAAAATTTCCGGCGTTCACCATGGCCTTCCAGACTGTTGCCGTAGCCAGCAGCGCCGGAAGTGCGGCCCGCTCTTTGCTTACATTGCGATCACTGAGAAGGACAAACGGCAAGCCTTCCTGGCAGTTGACGAGTGCTTCAGCCTTGATTCGCTCTATCGCTTGCAAAGCGCCAGGCACGCCGTTCGCGGCTGCAAAAGTAATGTCGATCTGGTGGCCACGCACGTGCTGTCGAGCAAACTCAAACTGTTGCGAATCAAGCACCGGCGATGCGGAGACGAATTCAGCACCCAGGCGGACCCGCAGCGACATCACATGCGATTCGCGCAAGGGATCGATGGGTGGATTAGTGACTTGGGCAAAGCGCTGCTTGCAATAGTCCCAAATGGTTCTCCGCATGTTTGAAAGAAAGGCAGGCGGGGTGTCATCCCCCATGCTCCAGGTTGCTTCTTTGCCCTCGGCCAGAGGCTGCAACAGAATGCGGATTTGGTCCTGGCTCCAGCCCAAGGCGGCAGCTACTCGTTTTTCGTCGGATGTGACGACCCTTGGTGTACCGACACGCGAAGGCAGATGAACGGCTTGCTTGACGTTCGCGCTCTGCGACTGCGCTGCAATCCTGCTCAGGAGTTCATCGCCACGCAGAAAATCTCCAGTGCGGAGGTCGGCCACGAGCATCTCGCCCGGGCCGAGCCGTTGCCGTTCGATGATCTCTTTGTCTTCCAGGTCAGCAATGCCGGCCTCAGATCCCACCACCAGCCAGCCGTCGGCGGTGCGCGTGTAACGCAGAGGGCGCAAACCGTTGCGATCCAGCTTGGCGCCCACGATGCGTCCGTCACTGAAGACCAGAGCTGCCGGCCCGTCCCAAGGCTCATGTTCCCAGGCGGCTGATTCCAGAAAACTGCGGACCAAAGGACTGAGACGCCCATTGGCCTCGAAAGCCGGTGGCGTTAAGGTGAGCAATCCGGATTCCGGGCTGTAGCCTTGCTGCACCAGAAGCTCCAGCGCATTGTCGAGGCTGGCGGAATCACTTACGTTTTCTTCGAGCGCGTGAAACCATTCGTCAGAGTGCTGCTCACGACGCATCGCGGTCTCACGGGCATGCATCCAGCGGCGGTTGCCCACGATGGTATTGATTTCGCCATTGTGCGCCAGAAGACGAAACGGCTGGGCCAGCCACCATGAAGGTTCGGTGTTGGTGGAAAAACGCTGATGAAAAAGGGCGAACTGGCTCTCGAAGTCCTGGCTGTCCAGGTCGGGATAGAAGAGTGGGAGTTGCCACGGAGCCAGCAATCCTTTGTAAACCACAGTGCGCGACGACAGCGAACAAAAGTAGAGAGCACTGGAAAACTCAGCCTCCGCCCGCTTGCGGAAGAGAAACAGTTCGGCCTCGAATTGATCATGATCGAGTTGATGGTTAAGGTCACGTTCGTAGTCGAGAAAACATTGCCAGATCGACGGGGCAGTCTCCGCAGCGCGGGAGCCGAGCACAGAGTTGTTGACCGGCACCTCGCGCCAGCCCAGCCAGCGCAAACCCCGATCGGTTGCCAGACGTTCAAGCTCTCTCTTTAATTTTGATCGCTCCTCTTCCCTGAGTGGGAGAAACAGCATTCCCATTCCGAAGATGTGAGGCAAGCTGATGCTCAGATCGTCAGCACACCGGCGGATGAACCTCTGCGGTATGCCAGTGAGAAGACCGGCTCCATCACCGCTGGCCCCGTCGGCATCAACTCCGCCGCGATGCGCGAGCCGCTGCAACGCGACCAGTCCACGGTCGACAACTTCATGCGACGCAGGCTGGCCGAGGTGGACGATAAAGCCGGCGCCACAAGCGTCGTGATCGGGATGGCCGTGAAAGGACCCGTTGGACATGCACCTTGTTTAATAAACAAATATGGGCAGAAAGGGAAATTCAGAATTTCGATGCATGGCATTTGAAATATGGAAGTGAGGAAACCCTGGGGCAGCCACGAATTTACGCGAATGAACACGAACGGGTAGCGAGCTACTAGCTGCTGGCTGTTAGCTTCTAGCCAAAGAGAGACTGATCTATAAAGATGCTACTATAAGATTGAACTGCTTGTGCAGAGAGAGAAGGCGCACGCGGCGAAGCACAATATTAAAGAACACTTCTAGAGATTATTTCTTGGGATTCTCGTCAAAAAGGGCAGCCAAAGACAGAGAGAATGCAAGACCAGAAAAGAGCTTTTGTTCCGTAAGCGAGTCGGGTTCAGTGACATCGCGGACACCCATTGCATCATGAATTTCGATGAGACGCAGCGCAGGATAGACCAGCCACACGGCCTGCGCACCCGCAGTAAAATACTGGCGAGTTTTTTTCACGGTGTCCTGGGCGAGATTGCTGGGGGAAATTACCTCGACGGCCAAAGCAGGAGCGCCTTTCAGCGGGCTATGATCCAGGTCGAGAGTGTGGATGAGGGCGTCAGGAATGAATGCAATGTCAGGCTTGCGAACCACATTCGGCGCTAACTGAAAATCAGTTTCATCCAGCACCAGGCCAAGGTTGTTCAACTGAACGAAATCAGTTAGGGCACGTCTGAGCCGGTAGCGCACGATATTGTGACGCGATGTTGGCGACGGAGTCACAATCAACTCTCCTTCATCCAGTTCATAACGGACTGTGTCCTCTGCCGCATCTTGCAGCTTTTGGAACTCTTCCAGACTCAATTTGGTCGTGGTACCCATTGATTTTCTCTAGCCTTATCTTAAACCGCGTGCCAATCCATCACAAGAATTGAGATTGGAGAAATTCTGCCCGTTTGATCTTTTCATTCTCCCAATTCCTGACGGGCCAACGTGAGGAAAGAAGAAGCTACGACTGGCAGGCTGCGGTCTTTGCGGTAGACGAGACATAGTTCGCGCCATAATTCCAGGCCTTCGATTTTTAGGAGCTTGACTTCGCCGCGGCGGACGTTGTCGCGGGCGAAGCTGGCGCAAATCAGCGAGACGCCGAAGCCAGAGGCGACAAAGCGCTTGATCATCACCACGCTGGTGAGTTCCATGGTGATGTTGAGACTTTCCCGATATGGCCTGAGATTCTTTTCCATCAACTTCCTGATTGATCCGGTTCGAGGCATGACCAGGGGTTGCTGGGCCAATTCCTCAAGCGTCACAGAACGGCGCCCAAAAAGGGGACTGTCCCGCCCAACCATGAGCACGATGTGGTCACGGAACACCGGCACGGCGTGCAGGCTGGGGGATTTCACAGGCATGGTTACCACGCCCAGATCGATTGCACCCTCTTCCACTTTTTCGGTGACCTTGTGGCTGAAGCTGCGGTAGACGCTGATTCTGACCTTCGGAAACTTGCGGTGGTATTTCTTGAATACCTTAGGAAGCACGTATAGGAATGTACCTTCGTTGGCCCCTATGGACAAAGTACCGGCTGGGACACCGTTCCAGTTGGAGATGGCTTGCAAAGATGTGCCGCGAAGAGCCAAAAGCTGCTGAGCATATTCCAGAACTACTTCGCCTGCCGGAGTGAGGCGCACCTGCTTGGCGCTACGGTCAAAAAGTTTTTGCCCGTATTCCTGTTCCAACTGCCGTATCTGGGCGCTTACGGCGGGCTGAGAGCGCAGCACCTTCTCGGCGGCGCGGGAAAAGCTTCCCAGCTTGGCCACCTCCGCAAACGTTCTGAGTTGATCGAAGTCCATAGATTGCCAAAATTGCCATGATTGCCAGAATTGCCAAAAATTTCAACCTATTACACCGCAAGGGACGCTAAGGGCGCAAAGGAAATCAAAAGCTTACCGCAGAGATAGCAGAGACTGTAGAGTAGAATCCAACTTAGTCTACGCGTTGAAAATTACGAGAAAACTCTGCGGCTACTCTGCGTCCTCTGCGGTGAATCTTCGAATTTGGTTCTGATCTGGTTTTCCTTTGCGCCCTTGGCGGTGAATTAGTTTTGAGTTGATTACGCTGAGATTTCCCATGCGTAGCCTTCTTCTCCGTGCTGCGAAAGATCCAGTCCCTGGATTTCGTGGTCGCTGGAGACTCTGAGTCCTACCAGTACATCCACGACTTTTAGGATTACCGCTGTTCCTACGGCTGCCAGTACGCAAGCAATTGTTACGCCAATCAACTGGTTCAGCAGTTGGCCGGCATTGCCTTCGAGCAGGCCGGAGGGTAACGGATTTCCCTGTGGATCTTTGAACATGGGATTAATGGCGCGCGAAGCGAAGACTCCTGTTAGCAATGCCCCGATGGTGCCGCCTGCGCCGTGAACGCCAAAGGCATCGAGAGAATCGTCGTAGCCGAGGCGGGTCTTCACGTGGGCGACCATGAGATAGCAGAAGATGCCGGCGCTGAAGCCGATCGCCAGGGCTGCCATTGGTCCGACGAATCCGGCTGCAGGGGTGATGGCCACTAGTCCGGCAACGGCCCCGGAAATAGCCCCCAATGCACTGGGCTTGCCGTTGCGAAGCCACTCGGCTCCGCCCCAGCCCACTACTGCTGCGGCTGCGGCGAAGTGTGTAGCAACAAAGGCGCTGGTGGCCAAGCCTCCTGCGCTGAGCGCGCTGCCGGCATTAAAACCGAACCAACCGACCCACAACATGCACGCGCCGATAAAGCTCAATACCAGACTATGCGAGGGCATGGGTTCATGCGGATAACCCATGCGATTGCCAAGATAGATCGCGCACACCAAAGCTGAAATGCCTGATGTGATATGCACCACCGTGCCGCCGGCAAAGTCGAGAATAGGAAACCTTCCGCCGAGGGCGGCGTTGAGCAGTCCGCCTTTGCCCCATACCATGTGGGCCATTGGCGCATATACGACCAGGGACCACAATGTCATGAACAACACCATGGCGCTAAATTTCATGCGTTCGGCAAACGCGCCCGTGATGAGCGCGGGAGTAATGATGGCAAACATCAACTGGTAGACCATGAAGGTCTGCTGCGGAATTGTTCCGGAATAATCGGCGTCAGGCTGCAAGCCGACACCTCGCAAGAAAACATGGTGCAGGTTGCCGATAAAACTGTTGCCTTCGCTGAAGGAAAGGCTGTAGCCGATGATGGCCCAGACAATCGTCACGATGGCCATCATGGCAAAGCTCTGCATCATGGTTGACAGGACATTTTTCTTGCGCACCAAGCCGCCGTAAAAGAGGGCCAGCCCTGGCCCAGTCATCATCAAGACAAGAGCGGAGCTGGTCAACATCCAGGAATTGTCGGCAGAGCTCTTAGCGTCGGCGATGGTTTGTTCGAGTTTGGCGATTCGTTCCGACTGAGGATCAGAGGTTGAAGAAGCGCTGGAAGCCAGCGCGCAGGCGGCGTGGACCGACATCCACAGAAAGAGCAGTCCCAGCCACAGTTTGATCGATCTCCCGGGTTTGAACATATCACCATTGCTCCTTGGCGGGCATTCCCGATACGCCTTTCCCCCACGCGCCTGGTAGCGCCCGCCATTGTTCTGCTATCGCCAGCTCGGTCAGCTTCAGTCGCTACTCTAACCAGAGATGCGTTGATTTAGAAATTCAAAGTATTTATCCGATGCATTACGAACGGTTATGAGCAGAGTGCAAAGAATCTTTACCGCTGATTAACGCGGATGAACGCTGATAAACCGTGTTTACCACTGATCTTCACTGAAACCACTGACCAATAAATGGTGGAACATAAGAACTATTCGTAGGTAATTCAGGATCTTAGAATCCGCGTACATCCGCGAAATCCGCGGTAGGGTTTTGCTTGGTCATCGGAAATCAGCGGCTGCTAGGTCTTTATTCTGTGACTGCGCCACGGCTGCTGCTGGAGACTAGCTTTGCATACTTGGCCAGGACTCCGGTTTCAGCTTTTGCTGCTGGCGGTCGCCAGCTTTGCTTGCGGCGTTGCAACTCTTCATCGGTGACGTGCAGGTGCAGGAGTTGTTTTTGGGCGTCGATTGTGATTTCGTCGCTTTCCTGGACGAGTGCGATTGCGCCACCGGTTACGGCTTCGGGAGCGACGTGTCCTACAACCATGCCGTAGGTCCCACCGGAAAACCGTCCGTCGGTGATCAAGCCGACAGTATCGCCCAGTCCGGCGCCAATCAGCGCTGAAGTTGGAGAAAGCATCTCGCGCATTCCCGGGCCTCCTTTTGGGCCTTCATATCGGATCACGACTACATCACCAGACTTGATCCGCCCAGCAAGAATGGCGTTCAAGCATTCCTCTTCCGAGTCAAAGACTCGCGCCGGGCCGGTAATCTGTAGGTTCTTGATACCGCTGGTTTTGGCAACTGCGCCTTCCGTGGCCAGATTGCCGCGTAATATGCTCAGGTGTCCGTGTGCATATAAAGGATGGTGAAACGGACGTATTACCTCCTGATCCTCCGATGGCGAGTCCGGCACCTGGGTCAGGGTCTCGGCGATGGTTTCCCCAGTGATCGTGAGCGCATCGCCATGAATTAGTTTATTAGCCAGCAGGATCTTCATTACCTGGGGAATTCCTCCGGCTCGATGCAGATCGGTAGCGACATATTTCCCCGATGGTTTTAGATCGCACAAGACCGGAACGCGAGAGCTGATTGCGGCAAAGTCATCGATTGTCAGAGGAACTTGAGCGGCATGGGCGATGGCCAGCAGATGAAGCACAGCATTGGTCGAACCTCCTACCGCCATCACGACGGAAATCGCGTTTTCAAATGCTTTGCGGGTTAGCAATTGCCGGGGAAGGATTTGCTTTTGAATGGCTGTTGCCAACACTTGGGCGGAGCGCGAGGCGTCTTCTTTTTTCTCCTGGTCTTCGGCAGCCATGGTGGAGGAATAGGGCAAACTCATTCCCAAAGCTTCAATCACCGACGACATGGTATTGGCGGTGTACATGCCGCCGCATGAGCCTGCGCCCGGACAGGCGTTGCGCTCGATCTGGGCCAATTGCTCGGAGCTGATTTTGTTGGCGCTGAATTCGCCTACGGCTTCAAAGACGCTGACCACAGTCAAGTCCTTGCCCTGGTAGTGACCAGCCTTGATAGTGCCACCGTAAACAAAGATGGCGGGAATATTCATGCGGGCGATGGCGATCATGGCTCCGGGCATATTCTTGTCGCAGCCGCCAATGGCCAGCACACCATCCATGCTCTGGGCCTGACATGCTGTTTCAATAGAGTCGGCAATCACCTCACGCGAGACGAGGCTGTAGCGCATCCCTTCGGTGCCCATGGAGATTCCGTCGCTCACGGTAATCGTGCCGAAGACCTGGGGCATTACGCCCGCGTTACGCAAGGCTTCGATGGACCGATTCGCCAGTTCATTCAAACCTGCATTGCAAGGAGTGATGGTGCTATAAGCATTGGCCACGCCCACAATGGGCTTGCTGAAGTCGGCGTCTCCGAAACCGACGGCCCGCAACATGGCACGATTCGGCGAGCGCTGTACTCCCTCGGTGATGAGCTGGCTTCGGCGTGGGTTCATTGAATCCCCTTAGACTCCCCAGAGGTACTGGTCAGGATCGTAATGGAGGAAGGGGCCGCAGGCGCTACCTTCCCGGCGGACAGTAGAGATGTTGAGAACCACCGAATCGGCGAGCGCCTCGGCGAGATGTTCATCACCGGGAGCCAAGCGCAGCATTTCATTGGGCACGAGAGTGATGACGCTGCTGGAGAGGTGGAAACGCAACGCTCCTTCCAGCACCATCACCACGCATTCTGAATCATGACGGTGGCTCTTTGTAAATGCCCCTTGCTTAATCTTGAGCCGCACCACGGCGATCCGTCCATTCACCTCGAGGTCTTGCAGATTCGTGCGTTGTGCCGGTTCTGTTTTCATGAATTGCCGCTCTTTAAAAGTCATCGTGCTCTTCCTTTCAGTTGTAAGCCTCATCCACCAGCCGCCGTTCTTTCAACCAGGGCATCATGCCGCGCAGACGGGCGCCAACGTCTTCAATCGGATGCTGCAGCCCTTCAGTTTCAAGTTGCTTGAACCGTGGCTTGCCTGCTTTGCACTCTGCCATCCATTCGTCGGCAAAATGGCCTGACTGGATGTCAGCAAGCAGCTTTTTCATTTCGGAGCGCACACATTGGCTGATCACGCGCGGGCCCCGCGTCAAGTCGCCGTATTCGGCAGTGTTGGAGACGGAGTAGCGCATGTTCCCGATGCCACCTTCATAAACCAGATCAACAATCAACTTCATCTCATGCAGGCATTCGAAATAGGCCATCTCCGGCGAGTAGCCCGCTTCGACCAAAGTCTCGAAGCCCGCTTGTATCAGCCCTGTGAGACCTCCACAGAGTACCGCCTGCTCGCCGAAGAGATCGGTTTCGGTTTCTTCCTTGAAGCTGGTTTCGAGAATGCCAGCGCGTCCGCCACCAAGAGCCGATGCGTAGGCCAACCCGGTCTCCCTGGTATCTCCGGAGGGATCCTGGTGAACTGCGAGCAGGCATGGGACCCCGCGCCCTTGCAGATACTCGAAGCGCAACAGGTGTCCTGGAGACTTGGGCGCAACCATGAACACGTTGACTTCT
This sequence comes from Candidatus Angelobacter sp., assembly GCA_035940535.1. Taxonomy (GTDB): domain Bacteria; phylum Acidobacteriota; class Terriglobia; order Terriglobales; family Acidobacteriaceae; genus Angelobacter. Next base: position 7,298 of record DASZEU010000315.1, on the reverse strand, counting down.
TTCGGAGGAACGATCTTCCCAAAATGGATCGAGAATCCATGCGCAAAGGCCAAATACTGTCCCGGCCGTAAGTGGGGAGCAATCTCCTTGTGATAGGCCTCGGGAGCGATTTCATCAGGCACAAGCATCATCACGATATCGGCTCCTGAAGTTGCATCGGAAGTGCTGGTCACTTTGAGACCGGCGGTCTTTGCCTTTGCCCATGAAGAACTTTCGGGGCGCAGCCCGACGACTACATGGTGGCCGGAATCCCGCAGGTTATTGGCGTGAGCGTGGCCTTGGCTGCCGTAGCCGATGACGGCGATTTTCTTTCCATCCAGAAATTGGGGATGGGAGTCTTTGTCGTAGTAAATGTTCATTTGTGTGTTCCTTCCAATATCAAATTCCTAGAGGCAGTCCGTGTGTCAGTCACGGGAATGTTTTGCCCAAATTGTTTAGCCGTGCCGGAGAGAAGCGTTATCAACGATCAAAATATTCTGTCGCCCCTCCGGGGCTTGTCATTTATCTCTAAGGTTTTCCAATCGTTTGCACGCTGGGCTAACTTCTCAACGCGCCTCTGGCGCTGAACATCTGAAGTTCTTGGCAACTTCGCACTCCTTGAGTGAACCGTGTTAGCTCTCCAGGTCCGCCCCAACTGTCTCCTCCGTTGAATCTTTCGCCAATGCAACAGCGCCGGTTCGGACGATGCCACGGATGCCAAACGGCATTAGCTCGCGGACCAACTCGTTCATCTCTTCCCATTTGCCGGTGGCCTCAATGATCAGACCGTCGTCCATGACTTCAGCTACCCGCATCTGATTTTGTGAAACCAGTTGCAGCACTCTCTGGAATGCAATCTGGTTCCCGGCCTTCACGTTGATGAGCACCATCTCTCTCTCGAAGTGCGAAACTCCGGTCAGATCGGAAACTTTTACAACGCGCACCAGCTTGTTGACCTGTTTCACAATCTGTTCCACGGTGCGGTCGTCGCCGGAGGTCACCATGGTCACGCAGGAGATGGCGGGATCGAGTGTCTCCGCAACAGTCAGGCTCTCGATGTTGTAGCCCCGAGCGCTGAAAAGCCCCACGATGCGGGCTAATTCGCCATAACGGTTTTCCACCAGGATCGAAAGCGTGTGTCTCATCCCAGCACCATCTCAGTGAGGCCCGCGCCCGGGGGAATCATGGGATAAACGTTTTCTTCCTGCTCCACTACTACGTCCATGACCACAACTCCGGGAGTTGCCAAACCTTTTTCCAATACTGCTGTGAGTTCAGCAGGATGTGTAACCCTGAGACCCACCGCTCCGTATGCTTCAGCAAGCTTTACGAAGTCCGGTGTCCACTCCATATCAACGCTGGAATAATTGCGCTGGTAGAAAATCTCCTGCCACTGCCGCACCATTCCCAGAGAGTTGTTGTTCATCACCACGATCTTGGTGTTGGTGCGATATTGGACAGCCGTCGCCAATTCCTGGGCGGTCATTTGAAAGCCTCCGTCGCCAACGAAAGCAATCACCTGCCGCTCGGGAAATGCGATCTGCGCTCCCAGGGCGGCTGGAAATCCGTATCCCATCGCGCCTAAGCCGCCAGAGGTGAGAGACTGGCGCGGCTTGCAGAATCCGTAGTATTGCGCCAGCCACATCTGGTGCTGCCCCACGTCGGTGGCGATGATGGCCTCCCCGCGCGTTAGGCGACACAGTTCCTCGCAGAGTTGCTGGGGTTTGATGACCGTTTGCGAGCGTTCGTACGTAAGTGGAGCGTGGAGCTTCCAGTCATGGATTTGACGCCACCATGCATCCATGCAGAGCGGTGGACGAGTGCCGGTTTGGTCCAGGACCGCCAGCATGTTTTGCAAGACACTCTTGGCATCACCAACAATGGCACAGTGAGCATGGACATTCTTGCCAATGGAAGATGGATCTACATCAACATGGATCACCTCGGCTTGGCGCGCAAATTTGTCGAGCGCGCCAGTTACGCGATCATCGAAGCGCACTCCTACGGCTAGGATCAAATCCGCTGTAGAAATGGCCATGTTGGCCCAATAGGTCCCATGCATTCCCAGCATTCCCAGGCAAAGTGGATGTCCGCTGGGAAAACAACCTAACCCCATGAGCGTGGGTGTCACCGGAACATGCAGCTTTTCTGCCAGGGCGAGCAACTCTTCGGAGGCGCCGGCGTGGACGATACCACCGCCCACATAAAGAACTGGTCGTTGGGCCGCAAGCAGTTTGGCTATCGCACGACCGATCTGCTGCTGATCAGCGGGCACGCTGGGCTGGTATCCAGGCAGACGCACCTCAACCGGATCGACAAGCCAAGTCTGTTCAGCCGTGACATCCTTCGGAATGTCGATGACAACCGGGCCGGGGCGGCCAGTTCGAGCCAGATAAAAAGCTTCATGGACAATCTCCGCCAACTCACTGACATTGCGCACCATGTAGTTGTATTTTGTGCAGGGCCGCGTAATCCCGATAGTATCCACTTCCTGAAAGGCATCGGTGCCGATCATCTTGGATGGCACCTGGCCGGTAATCACGACCAAAGGTGTCGAGTCCATATAGGCATTGGCAATACCGGTGATGGCATTGGTTGCGCCGGGTCCGGAAGTTACGAGCACCACTCCAACTTTGCCGCTGGCTTTGCTGTAGCCCTCAGCCATGTGGACCGCGCCTTGTTCATGCCGCGCTAAAACATGCCGCAGCCACGGCGCGGCCTTTGCGAGCTCATCGTAAATGTGGAGCACGGCGCCGCCCGGATATCCGAAGATGGTATCCACGCCTTCACGAATGAGGGCTTCCAGCAGGATTCGGGCGCCGCGCATCCTCTGCGGAACGCTACCGTAACTTCCGGCGATGGCGCTGCGATGTTCAATAGCTGCAGGTGGCATAAAATTCTCCCTAAAATGCGAAGGCCGTCATCTTTTTGATGACGGCCTTTTTTGCTGATCTCGAATCTTTCAGGCCGTCATCCGCTGACTCCAATAATGGAAATGAGAACTACAACCAGGACGGATAGGACCAGGGACACACCGAAGGCGAACCGGCGGGAGTTTCCCCGCTCTGCGGCTGCTCTTGTGGTGGCTAAGAAATTCTGCATTGGAAATGCTTCCAGTGAAGTTAGAGAAATAGCAGATTCTTTCCTCCACTGTCAAATTGAGATCACCTTTCCCAGTTTTCGAACCAAAATTTTATGCGCCGGTTCCCGCATCAAAATATATGCAGCGGCGTTATTGAGCGGAGCCTGCCGCTGACCGGATTGCTTCAAAGTCAGATCATCGCCTCTGGGGGTATATAAGTCAAATTAATAATTATCTTATGGGTGATCATTATTTCTTATGTATAAGAAAAGTTATGATTCGGGAGGAGCAAGAACGTGGTTTGTGACGTATCAAATGGTATGGCGAAGGAAACGGTCAAGACACGGAAGGCAGAAATCTTGGCGGGGAAGCGCCGGGCCGCGAAGGTACCTTGAAAAGATTCACATATACGCTGCGAGATGAGTGGCGCCGTGTGCTCAAGAATGACTCATCCGGCTTGCGGAGGAATTTTTTGCCGGTTCTTGCCACTGGCGTTGCCCCTGGTTCAAAAAGGTGTGCATCAACAAGGGGCCACGCATATCGGAATAGACCATGCATTGGCCTTCATAGTCCGGCAGGGTTTGGCCGGTGCTCCAGTCGCGAATCACTTTGTCGGTCCGGTCCCAATAAGCCGACGGCTTGGGCGGCAATGAGTGAACACAATCCATGAACATATCTCCTAGAAGCGGGTGACATCCTTAAATGAAACGATTTAATATACAGCGGTAGCGCAGAAAGTCAAGAGAGGAATGAACAAGTTTTTATGAAGATCGGCATGCTTACCGGGGGCGGAGATTGCCCCGGATTGAATGCAGTAATTCGGGCCGTAGTGCGTAAAGGCATCTTTCATTATGAAGACTCCTTCGTTGGATTTCTGGAAGGATGGCGTGGAGTCATGGAAGACCATTGGATGCCTTTGGACTTGAAAGCAGTTTCGGGAATCCTTCCGCGAGGCGGCACGATTCTTCGGACATCGCGCACCAATCCGGCCAAGCGTGATGGAGGCATCGCACGCTGCATCGAAAATCTGGCCAAGCACAGACTCGATACTCTCATCTGTATTGGCGGCGACGATACGCAATCGGTGGCCATGAAGCTGCACGAGCAGGGCGTAAACGTAGTGGGTGTTCCCAAGACCATCGACAACGATCTGGGCGGCACCGATTTTTGCTTCGGCTTCGATACCGCCGTGAATATTGCTACGGAGGCCATCGATCGCGTGCATACCACCGCTGAGGCCCACAACCGCGTCATGGTAGTTGAGGTCATGGGGCGGGACTCAGGATGGATTGCCATCTACAGCGGAGTTGCGGGGGGCGCCGATGTAATCCTGGTTCCGGAGCGGCCCTTTGATCTGGATGAAGTTGCAGAGACATTGACACGCCGGCATGAACGCGGGTCATACTTCAGCGTAGTCGTGGTTGCCGAAGGCGCGAAGCTTGCCGGCAATACCGAGCACCAACTTCAATCACGCCTGGATGAGTTCGGGCACGTGCGCCTGGGCGGCATTGGTAACATGGTGGCGGCAGAAATTGAACAAAGGACCGGATACGAGGCGCGTTCGGTCGTGCTCGGACACATCCAGCGCGGCGGTTCTCCAACTGCCTTTGACCGAATGCTCGCCAGCCGTTATGGCGTTGGTGCAATCGACATGGTCCATCGCCGTGAATTTGGCTGCATGGTTGCGTTGCAGGGGACAGAGATCGTCTCTGTCCCATTGCAAAAAGCTTTGCAAAGGACGCGCATGGTGCCGCCTGAGTTGCTGGAAGTGGCCAACAGCTTGCAAGATCGGAGGGGGCACAAGCAGGTGGTTTTGGCAACGAACTAAGCATTCAGCAGTCAGCACTCGGCATTCAGCCCACGGACATTTTGGGCTGAAGGAATGTAGCGCCGTGGGCATGGTTGGTTTGTTGGGTTTGGTCGAGGCCTTGGTTGGCTGTTTTCGGCGACAAATTAAAACCAAAGCTTTTGGCCGCTAATTTCGCTGATGAACGCTGATCCAAAATCTCTAGAGCAGGCTTCAGGGCCTGCTCTTTTTTGTTCGAAATCGTTGTAACTCGCGGTACAGTTCACTCTTCGATAGACCTTGTTCTTTGGCCAGCAGCTTCAGCGCTGCTTTTTCGTCGAGCCGTTGTGTCTCCATGATTTCTTGCAGTCGCATTGCAAGGTCTTTTTTCTGGGTGGCATGGCCGGCGGATTCTGCTTTGCCGATCAGCAACGTAATCTCGCCGCGTAATTCGCGGCTGTTCAAGCTTTTTAGAACCTCTGCCGCTGTGCCACGGATGAACTCCTCGTGGATCTTCGTGAGCTCTCGCGCAATCACCACCTGACGTTGCGATCCTAGAATTTCGACAATCTCCCGGAGTGTTTCCGATATCCGGTGCGGGGCCTCATAAAAGATGACTGTCTGCTGAGCATCGCGCAGAGTTTCTAAGGCGGTGCGTCTTTGGCCGGATTTGGCAGGCAGGAATCCGCGAAATTCGAAAGCATCCGTAGGAAGTCCACTGGCAGCCAGCGAGCTTACTAGGGCCGATGCTCCCGGTATGGGTACGACAGAGATGCCTTGCTCAATGGCGAGCTTGACTACGCGATATCCGGGGTCGGAGATGCCGGGCATTCCGGCATCGGAAACCTGAGCAATGGAAAGACCCTGCTGGAGCTTGGCTACCAGTTCTGGTGCGCGCTCCTGCTCGTTGTAATCGTGGTAGCTGGTGGTTGGCTTTTCGATTCCGTAGTGCTCTAGCAGCTTGCGGGTCTGGCGAGTATCCTCACAGGCGATCAGGTCCACTTCGCGAAGGATACGGATGGCGCGATATGTAATGTCCTCAAGGTTGCCAATGGGAGTGGCCACCACGTAGAGTTTGCCATTTTCTTTTGGATCAGCAGCAGACATTTGCGCGCTCGCCTCAAACGCATCTCAGCATAGCATCAGAGCCGTGATGAAGCGCATCTCAAGGCCAAGAGGAGGAAACATGAAACTGGAGTCATTGTAGGAGTTATTCATTGAAGAGCTGATCATTGACGCATTTTCGAAGAAGCTCATACAATCAAAGCGATAACTCCCGATGCTAAGGTGCCCTTAAGTGCCGATCTACGAATATCAGTGCAAGAAATGCAAGCACAGATTTGAAAAGATACATCAAAAATTTTCGGATGCACGGGTCAAGAAGTGCCCGGAATGTGGCGGTTCCGTGGAGCAGCTTCTCTCTGCACCTGCCGTGCAGTTCAAGGGAAGTGGCTGGTACGTAACCGATTATGCTCGCAAGGGAGCACCGGGCGACTCTGGCAGTTCGGAGTCTGCGTCATCTGAGAACTCTGGTTCCAAGGCTGCAGAAAGTTCGGATTCGAAGAAGACGGAATCCAAATCTGAGTCGAAGACGGAGACGAAATCCGAGTCAAAAACGACATCCAAAACAAAGAGAGAAAAGTAGCAGGACGCCAGAGAATGGCGTCCTGTGCATTAAGAGAAGCGCCATAAGGGTCGCCTCGCATCATGAATTGGTCGTGCTGTCATGACAAAACGACGTCTGCCGTGTTCCCCTTTTGCCTCGGCTCAAGCTAAATGTGGCTTATCTAGACTTAGAGTGAAAGCAATGTTCGAAAAAATAGGACGCCTTGTGGCGTCCTGAAATCTGCGATTCATCCAGGTGCCTGGGACCTCAAATAACGTGGGCTACGCGGCCTTTTTCCGGGGCGCCTTTGCGCCCTTTTGCCGCGCCTTGGAAAGGCCAATTGCAATAGCCTGCTTGCGGTTTTTCACCTTGTGCTTCCCAGACCGCATGTGATGCATCTCTGTCCGAACTTCTTGACCGGCTTTCTTGCTGTATTTGCGGCCGCTGGGTTTTTTCCTCGAACCACTGGAGCGGGACTTGCTTCTTGAGGTTGAGCTTGAACTTGAACCTGAACTCCTCCTCGAACTCGATTTGGTCGCCATTCAATTCCCCCTTTCTCTAAATGAGACGTTGATCATTTCGAAGAGGTTGGCAAATGCTGAGTTCTGAAAGAAATGTCTGAAAGATTTCTGTAGCATGATTGCATGCAACGAAAGCAAAGGGTCCGTTTATTTGAGGACCGTGCTCAGCTCCGGATCAAGTGTTTCAATGCTCAGATCGTTTCTCTTTAGCCAGCTTCGAATCATAAGTTCTGGCGAGAAAATCGTAGAGAACCATCTCCTGGGCGTTTTGTGCAGAGCGGAACATCCGGTTCAGATGCATGTGGATGTAGCTGGAGGCCAACT
>DASZEU010000314.1:0-9897 GCA_035940535.1 Candidatus Angelobacter sp. | reverse complement strand
AGGCAAGTCTCCGCAGGAAGCCATCTATCAGGCCAGCCTGCTGCGCTTCCGCCCAATCATGATGACCACTATGGCTGCGTTGCTGGGCGCAGTGCCCTTGGCATTGGGCCGAGGAACGGGATCGGAGCTGCGCCATCCCTTAGGCATCACGATTGTTGGCGGATTGCTGATCAGCCAGCTATTTACCTTGTACACCACGCCGGTTGTTTACTTGTGGTTTGACCGGCTGGCAAGAAGATTTGAAAAGCTTCGAGTCGGCAATCCCATAGAAGAGCCTTCGGGGGCAGACTGAGGAAGAATTTGAAATTTGTAATTTTAAATTTGTAATTTTGAAAACCAAGGCAAAAATTCACCGCAGAGATCGCGAAGAGCGCAGAGTGTCGCAGAGAATAATTGATTGAGTAGCGTCTTAGTTGGTTAATTTTGGAGCTGGCGCAATTGAGGGATGAAATAAAAAACGGCAATGGCATGAATATTTCGGCGCCTTTTATTCGGCGGCCTATTGCCACCTCGCTCCTCACGCTGGCCTTGCTGATGGCGGGCGTGCTGGCCTATACGCGGTTGCCGGTTGCGCCGTTGCCCCAGTTTGAATATCCGGTCATCTCGGTGCAAGCAGGCCTTCCCGGGGCCAGCGCCGAGACAATGGCTTCCTCCGTGGCCACGCCCCTGGAGCGTCAATTTGGACGTATTGCCGGGGTCAATCAGATGACCTCAAGCAGCCAGCTTGGCTCAACCAACATCACGCTCCAGTTCGATCTCAATCGCAATATCGATGCAGCCGCCCGCGATGTGCAAGCGGCGATCAATGCAGCTTTGGGACAGTTGCCTGCAGGTCTGCCCACCCGGCCATCATGGCGTAAGCAGAATCCTGCCGACGCTCCCATCATGATTTTGGCGCTCACGTCAGAAACCATTCCGCTCCCGCGAATGTACGACGTGGCTGATTCGATTCTGGCGCAAAAGATCTCTCAGGTCCCTGGCATTGGCCAGGTGAACGTGGGTGGAGGCGCGCGGCCTGCGGTTCGTGCTGAGCTTAATCCAACGCTCCTCAGCAAGCTGGGAATTGGTGTGGAACAGGTAGCTACAGCATTGCAGGCGGCCAATGCGAACCGGCCGAAGGGGGAGTTAGCCAATACCGCCAATGCCTGGGAAATCACAGACAACGATCAGCTTTTTACCGCCGACAAATACAAAAACATCATCGTCGCCCAAAGCAAATCCGGCGGAATTGTCCGCCTAACGGATGTGGCCGATGTGCAGGATTCAGTCGAAGACGTACGCAATGCCGGTTCAGCCAATGGGCGTCCGGCAGTCCTGATGATCGTCTTTCGCCAGCCCGGGGCGAATATCATTGAGGCTGTTGACCACGTGCGCGCCATCTTGCCGCAATTGCAGTCCTCCATTCCGGCTGCGATCAAGCTGGACGTTGTTCTGGACCGGACCATCACGGTACGCGCCTCGGTGTCGGACATCCAGTTCACGCTTTGCATCTCCATCATCCTGGTGGTGCTGGTGGTTTTCATTTTTTTGAGGAACTTGCGGGCCACGTTTATTCCCAGCTTTGTTGTTCCTCTTTCCCTTATCGGTACTTTCGGCGTGATGTACCTGGCCGGCTACAGCATCGACAATCTTTCACTGATGGCGTTGGCCATCTCCACCGGCTTCGTCGTGGATGATGCGATCGTGGTCATCGAAGACATAACGCGCTACATGGAACAAGGCATGGCCCCGGTGGCGGCTGCTTTTCGCGGTGCGAAGGAAATAGGTTTTACCGTGCTCTCGATGAGCACCTCGCTGGTGGCGGTATTCATTCCTATCCTGCTCATGGCGGGAATCGTGGGCCGGATGTTCCGCGAGTTCGCTGTGGTTTTGAGTACGGCCATCGGAATGTCTCTGATCATCTCACTGACCGCCACGCCCATGATGTGCGCGAAATTCCTGCGCGCTCCCAAGCAGGAGAAGCATGGAAGACTTTACAACGCCAGCGAAGCGACCTTTGAATGGATACTCAAGCTCTACCGTGGCAGTTTGGGTTGGGTCCTGCGCCATCAAACGCTTACGATCTCCGTCACGCTGGCCACCGCCGTCCTAAGCGTATATCTCTATTTCATCGTTCCCAAAGGCTTCTTCCCGCAGCAAGATACAGGCAGGCTCGGTGGCGGAATTCAGGCTGAGCAGGATATCTCCTTTCCGGCGCTGCACGAAAAAATTAATCAATTTGTTTCTATCGTCAGAAAGGATCCCGCAGTCGATACGGCGGTCGCCTTTGCCGGAAGCGGCAACGGCGGGCGCATGTTTCTGACCCTCAAGCCTCTGAAAGAGCGCAAAGTCTCGGCCGATCAAGTGATCAATCGCCTTCGCGGCAAACTTGCTGTGATTCCCGGAGCGACTTTGTTTCTGCAAGCAGCGCAGGACCTGCAAATCGGCGGACGCATGAGTAATTCGCAATTCCAATACACCTTGCAGGCCGATAACCTGGAAGACCTGAGAAGCTGGGCCCCGCGGATTCTGGAGAAGCTCCGTTCTTTTCCGGAGCTGCGCGATGCGAATAGCGATCAACAGGACCACGGCTTGGAAGAACAAATCGAAGTCGATCGCACAACCGCCGCCCGCCTGGGCGTGACTCCGCAACAAGTCGATGCGGTTCTCGGCGACTCTTTCGGCCAGCGGCAGGTCTCGGTAATGTACCGGCAATTGAACCAGTACCACGTAGTCATGGAAGTAGACCCGCACTTTCAAAACGGTACAGATGCCCTGAACACCACCTATGTGCATTCGTCCAATGGAGCCGAGGTTCCGCTGACAGCCTTTGCCCATTTCGCGCCGTCCAACACTCCACTGCAAGTCAATCATCAAGGCCAGTTCCCGGCGGTGACTCTGTCTTTCAACCTTGCGCTCGGAGTTCCGCTTGGGCAGGCAACCAACGTGATCGAGAAGGCCATGCGCCAAAGCGGAGCGCCAGCTTCTGTGCACGGTAGCTTCCAGGGTAGCGCTGCGGCCTTTCAAGCCTCCCTGGCCAACGAACCCTACCTGATCCTGGCCGCATTGATTACCGTGTACATTGTCTTAGGTGTTCTCTACGAAAGTTTTGTTCACCCCATCACCATCCTTTCGACCTTGCCATCGGCAGGTGTTGGCGCGCTGCTGGCGCTGCTGCTGACTAACACCGAGTTGAATGTCGTTGCCCTGATTGGGATCATCCTGCTTATCGGTATTGTCAAAAAGAACGCAATCATGATGATCGACTTTGCTCTGGAGGCCGAACGTAGCGAGAATAAGTCTCCGGAAGAAGCGATCTTTCAGGCCTGCATGTTGCGCTTTCGTCCTATCATGATGACGACTATGGCTGCCATGCTGGGCGGCCTTCCCCTCGCCATAGGTGGCGGTACCGGCTCTGAACTGCGCCGGCCTCTGGGCATCGCGATTGTAGGAGGCCTGTTCGTCAGCCAGGCGCTCACGCTGTTCACCACGCCGGTAGTTTATCTCTATCTGGATCGTTTTCGTTTAAGAATGGAAAATTGGAAAAGGGCCCACAAGCGGACTCCCCGGACTTCGCCGCTCATGAAGCCCACCGGCGATTGATTCAAACTTCATTCGCATCGATGGACTGGATAGCTTTGTTTAAGAGGACATTGGCAACGTCCATTAAGGTGGCGAAGCGCTGGTCGTTGGTCAAGCCGTGATGATAGCGATAGTAAATCTGTTGAACCACCACCGCAGTTTTGAATAAGGCAAAGACGTAGTAAAAAACCATGCGGGAAACATCGCGCCCCGTTTGCTCGGCATAACGTTGAACAAGCTGCTTGCGAGTGAGGCTGCCCTCCAGCATCGTCGGCCCCCAATGAATCGCCTGAAACTCAGGCGGATCATGCGGATCAACCCAGTATCCAAGAGCAGTGCCCAGATCCGAGAGCGGATCGCCAATCGTACACATCTCCCAATCGAGCAGCCCTTTGATTCGAGTGATGTCCGTGGAATCCAGAATCATGTTGTCAAACTTATAATCGTTGTGGATCAGTGTGGCCGGGCAAGGCTGCGGTAGATGGCCCTTGAGCCAGCCGGCGACCTGCTCCACCTCTGGCAACTCATGGGTTTTCGATTTGTGATAGCGGTCGATCCAGCCATTCACCTGCCGCTCCATATATCCTTCAGGCTTGCCAAGATCGCCCAGCCCAATGGCGTTGTAATCCAAGCTATGAAGACGGACCAGGCCAGTAATGAAGGCCTCGTCGAGCTTGCGGGCTGTATCTGGGTTTATCTCCAAACCCGGCGGTAGATTGCGACGCAGGATGATTCCGCGCAGGCGCTCCATAAGGTAGAAAGGCGCGCCTACGATCGATGCGTCATCGCAATAGAGCATGGGCCGGGGAGCCGGATAGACCGAATGCAACGTTAACCTTGAGAGCACGCGATATTCGCGCCCCATGTCGTGGGCGCTCTTCACTTTGCTGCCGAACGGAGGACGCCGCAAGACCAATTCCAGCGGCTCTCCTGTACCGATCTTGGCCAGTGATATGAAGTAAGTCAGGTTCGAGTGCCCGCTGGGAAACTGCTGTACCGTTAGCGGTCCTGAAGCATCGGGAAGATGGCGGCATAAATACGATTCAAGCTTCGTCCAATCTAACTCTTCACCAGGACGCACCGTGGTGGAGCCGTCCTGGAAGTTGTTGCGCTGGATTGAATCTCGCCCTGGATTTTCGTTGGACATGCAATGGTTGAACCAGCAGGTCGAGAATCACGCGGACTTCGGTCTTGAAACGATCAGCAGCAGCCCGATAATTCCAATGGCAACACCAGCGCCGATTGCCAGAGGCCCATTGTTGTCATGCCCGCCCAGCGCATTTACCAGCTTGGTATGCATGTCATTTATATGGTTGATTCCCCAGACCACGGCCACAACTGCGACGACAATCAGAATAAGACCTGCGGCAGTTTTTGCGCTCATGTTGTTCCCTCTTGGTACATTGTAGTAAAGCTATCTGCGTTTGCGCTTTTGATCTTCAGAGATGCGGAGCACAGATGCTGGTTTTGGCGGAATACGGGAACCCGTAAAATTCTCATCAAGAATTTGCTGGACGGTCAGATGAACTATTTCTCTTCCGCTCCGTTTGAAAAATGATCCTATCTCTTGCAGCGCATCACCGGTAAAATCAAAACCTACAAAATATCCCCTGGTGCGGTTTTCGCGCATAAGAACTGCTTCGAATTTATCTATATCCGGCCTGCCAACTTTGTCGGATTGCTTGACCTGAATTGGATACCAAACATCCATGAAAGCAAGTTGATCGGCCTTGCTGCGTCGCTCTGGAAGTGACGAAATGGGATAGATAATTCCATCCATTCCCATATCCCCGGTGTGCACCTTGTTGGGCGTTCCACCCACTGCTATTACAGCCCAATTCTCAAACTCGAATGGCGGCAACTTGCGCAACTGATGCTCGGTCCACGGCAGATCACGAACGACAAAGCCCCTGCTAATTTTCCATAGTGCTTCGCTCTCAGTTAAGCCGCATGAGTCACGCAACCTTTTTGCCATCACGCGGCAAGCAGTGGGAGATATATCTATGCCTATCCATTGACGACCTGCATTTTGAGCTGCCACGAGTGCGGTTCCACATCCGCAGAATGCGTCCAGAACGACATCGTTCGGCTGCGAAGAAATTTCAATAATCCGCTCAAGTAGTCGCAATGGTTTCTGTGTTGGAAATCCAATCCGTTCTCTGGCTGCGCTCTGCACAGGGCCGATGTCGTCCCAAACGGATCCGAGAGGCACTCCCTTCCCCTCATCAAGATAGCGCTTATAGGCGGGTACGGCTCCGGGCCTTGTTTGGATGACCCTGCCTTGCTCGTAAAGCGCTTGCATGTTTTCCTTGGTATATCGCCAATATCTCGTGACTCCGAGAAATTCATATCTGGCATTTCCTTTCGACTCCCCGCCCGGTCCGGTTAGATTGTCAAGACGGTATTTCCTGCCGGTGTCTGGATCTGTGTGTTTGTAGAATTGCTGGACATACTCTGGATCATACGGCCTATACAGATGTTTAAAGTAATGAGTCCCGCCACCGGAATAAAGCAACAAAGTATCGTGAATTCGTCCAAGATGCTTGGACCCCTGTCTAGCATCATTATGTGAAGATTGTCTTTTCCAGATTATTTCATTGATAAAGTTTCCTTCGCCTAAAATCTGATCAAGCATCACTTTCACATAATGGCAGGCGTGCCAATCGCAGTGATAATAAAAGCTGCCTGTAGGCTTGAGAATGCGGGCAAGCTGTTCACAACGCGGGCGCATGAACTCGATATAAGCTTTTGTGGATTCATGACGATCTTCGAAAGATCTCTTTTCTTTGATCTCGCCCCAAAATACTTCATAGTTTCGATTGGAGTTGAATGGTGGGTCAATATAAATAAGATCAATACACTTGTCAGGAAATTCCCTCAGCTTTTCCAGGTTATCTCCACAATAAACAATGCGTGTATCTACAATCGAGGATGGCTTCATAGGCTTACTGATATCGAGGGGGGAGAGAGTGAGAGTTTCCCGCGTTCAGGCAGATTGCTACAAGAGAGTAATTTTAAGAGTGCTTACTTCCGTGGATACAGTCAATATGAGGTGATAAGCTGCAGGGGCTGCACAAGATATTGTGCAATCTTTGCGCACTCCTGGCGCAGTCTTTGCTGGTAACTCTTTTTAATTGTGGCGCCGCTACCATATTGTTCTTTGTATTGAATTGGCCGCCTGTTGGCATATTGCCGCCGCTTATGGCAGCATTTGTGTCGCTCATCTGACATGGAGGAACATGCGTACGCTCATTCTTGTTTGTCTTATATCGTCCTTTGGCTTCGCTCAGGAGAAAACTTACACCCTTAAGGCCACGCCGCAGACCGTTGCGTGGGGGTATTACGACGCGGCTGCGCAGCCCGTTCTGCGCATTCATTCCGGTGACACGGTAGTTTTTGAAACCTTGCTCACTAACAGCCCCACGGGTTTGGAAAAGGCAGGGGTCCCCGCTGACCAGGTGCAACAGAGCTTGCGCGACGTGTATAAAGAGGTCACGAACAAAGGCCCCGGTGGACACATCCTCAACGGCCCTGTGTTCATAGAAAATGCAGAGCCGGGCGATACCCTTGAGGTCCGCATTCAAAAGATCGATCTCGCCATTCCTTACGCCTACAACGGCTTTCGTTTTGGCGCCGGCTTCCTGACCGATGACTTTGCCTATTCGCGCATAAAAATCATTCCTCTCGACCGTGAACGCATGATTGGCAAATTTGGACCGGGAATTGAGATTCCTTTGCATCCATTTTTCGGCAGCATGGGAGTGGCCCCGCCGGAAGCTTACGGCAGAATCAATAGCGCCCCGCCGGGCGTCCATGCAGGAAATATGGACAACAAAGAACTGGTTGAGGGCACAACGCTCTACCTTCCTGTCCATGCAAAGGGCGCGCTTTTTGAAATTGGCGACGGACACGCCGGGCAGGGCAACGGCGAGGTGGATATTACGGCAATGGAAACGTCGCTGGTGGGTAAGCTGCAATTCGTGGTTCACAAGGGAATGAAAATCAAATATCCCAGGGCCGAGACCCCGACACACTACATCAGCATGGGGTTCGACGATGATCTGAGCGCTGCGGCCCGCTTGGCCGTGCGCGAGATGATTGATTTTCTGGTGAATGAAAAACATCTCAGCCGTGATGATGCCTACATGCTGACCAGTGTCGCGGGTGATGTGGACATTACAGAACTGGTAGATGGCAACAAGGGCGTCCACGTGATGATGCCCAAGGCTATTTTTAGCAACAAATAGACTCTCGTTAAAAGTAGGTTTTTGGCAGGTTTTTGGCCACCTTTTTGGGTCGAGGTGGCCAAAAAGCAGTCGTTAGTCATTGGTAGTTAGTAATTAGCAAAGGCGAAAGTCAAAACCTAACTGGAACCTGACCGCTGAGGTTGCAGGCTTGGTATTCATCATTTCCTCCGTAAAGTAGGTTTTTGGTAGGTTTTTAGCCACCTTTTAGGGTCGAGGTGGCCAAAAAGCCAGTCGTTAGTGATCAGCAAAGGCGAAAGCCAACAAGCAGAATCAGTGTGACATTTTCCATCCAAGCATCTTTCTGATTGTTCTCCAGGCAAAGAGTTGCAGGGGAGAGCCAGCGAACGCATGGGCTATGGCCAGCACGTTGAGCGGTGAGAAGCGGCGTCCTTGTACGACCACGTACACCGGTTCGGAGTAGTGGGGACGCAATTTGTACTTGTAGTGTTCCAAGCCCTTGAAGTTATAAAGTGGGTTGGCCGTGACGCGCATAAAGCGGAATAGCAGCTTGAGCCAGAGCGGGCCAGGATCGCCGGGGACGAGGCCTGCCCGAGACAGCGGCGCGAGCCCCAGCGTCACCTCGCGGAAGCGCTCGGCGGCGAAGGCGGTCATGGCTTCGTGTACCAGCAGTTCGCTCGTGCCCAGCGGAGCTTCGTCGGCCTGCGCCCATTGCTCAAACAGCCAGCCGTTGCGATTGGGCATAGGAGAGCAAAGCAGATAAGCGATCATCCGCTTGCCCCGCATGGCGACGAAAAGCTGGCGATGAGTAAGATGGTGAAAGACCTCGGGTTCGATCAGGAAGTGCAGTGGTGGGAGGTGTTTGCGGGCTAGCCACTGGCGACGGATGTCGCGAAGCTCTGCGCTCTGTGCTGCTACCGATGCAGGCAACTCTTCGACAGTAACACCTTTGTGCCTCACTCGCGAGATCTGGTAACGAAGAGAAGCGTCAGTCGTGAAGATGGAATGCCAATCCATTGGGTTCCAGTAGGGAAGGGAACCGATGCGGGCGATGGAATGTTCTCCAGAGCGGCTCACCACGCTCGCGAAGCGCGGTCCTGCATGGAAGTAGCAAACTCGTTCCCCACGGGCTCTGGCCTCAGTTTCAAATTCCTGGATGACTTCCGGCAGCATTGTGGGCCGGCAGATGGGCGCGCCCGCAACCACCCTCACGCGGTTGGCGACAACATAGCCGATAACTGCATCATTCGCGCCGCTGAACCAATGCAGGATTCCCGGATTGAGAATCTGATAGGCAATAGGATTCCAACTGTGCGCCAGCACGAGTTGCAACGCCCGTTGTGGATCGTTCGGACATTCGGTGCGAAGCAGAGTTGACACCATCGGAACACAAGCGTGACTGGCTTTTTGGAGCCAGCCACGTTCCCCGAACAAAAGTTTACTCCTCTTCTTCTGGTGGAAATGGGTTGTGCCTGTGCAAGAATCAGTTTCATGGTTGCTTTTCGTTTCTCCGCGCCTCGGCGCCTCCGCGGTAGGTTTTGGTTTTCGGGTTGCGGCTCCGCTAAGCAATCTTCTGAATGATCTTCCACTTGGCCGCATCCATTCCATCGGCTGAGAATACCGACACGCCCGAAGCTCCGCCGGCGATTGCATTCTCAACTACGGCAGCAACTCCGGCTTGCTCGATGTTGTGGACAAACAGGCCACTGTAAACCGGCTTCCCAACCGTGGAGACACCTTCCTGGGTCTGCTTTTTTACCCAATCAGGACCTGCATCGTAGAAATTGTTATAGAGCATGGGCAGAAAAGCATCGAGGTTCCAGTGGCCCCAATCCTGGCGGACCATGGCGCGGGCCAGGGTCGGTCCTGGAAAGACAGCAGCCGTGATCATCTTCTTGCGCGCATGGGCTGCGGGCACGAGGTAATCGTTGACCAAGCCGGTGACCATATCAAAGCGGAACTGCATCCATTGTTGGTGATGAGTGGGATCTTCGATCTTGATTGGATCGAGGCCATATTTCTTTTTGAATTCCTGGCGTTCGTATTGGCTATACCCGTAGTCATAGGGCGGATACACTTTGTCTTGCACGATGTTGTATTTCTTCCACAAACCAGATGGCAGGATCGCGTC